>NZ_JBYIRL010000011.1:0-207952 GCF_057708125.1 Actinacidiphila sp. bgisy145 | reverse complement strand
GCGGGGTCGTAGAATCCCTCCCCAACCCCCCGGCCCTTTTTCGCTCTGCCGGCCCGGCGGCTACGCCGGCTGGGCCGCCTGGATCTGCATGATCGTGCCCCCGCGGATCAGCACACCGCGGCCGAGCGGGCCGCCGCCGATGTCCCGCGGCAACCGGACGTTGAACAGGTCGCCCTCGGAGCCGGTCTGCGGCGACAGCAGCAGCCCGTTGCGCGACTTGCGCGCCTCCACCACGAAACCGCGGTACTGCGAACTCATCGAGTCCGACGACCCGGCCGCGATCAGCGCGTGGTCACCGTCCATACCGCTCTTGACGACCTCCTCCAACGCCGTCTCCAGCATGCTCTCGTAGAGGAGTTCGCTGTCGTCGACGACGACCACGAACTTCTCCCCGGCCGCCTTCGCGGTCAGCTCCGTCAGCTCGTCCGCAGTCGACTCGGTGCCCGTCAGCAGGCCCAACACCCCAGGTGCGTCGGCCAGTTCGCGCAGCGGCGAGCGGCGCGGGGTGACCAGCACCACCGGAGTGCCGTTGGCGAGCAGCGACCGGGCAGCCGTGATCAGCGCCGTGGAGCGGCCCGACTTCGGCGGCCCGGCGATGACGAACCCCGGCCCGGCCTCCTCCAGGTCGATGCCGACCGGTGCCAACTCGTCGCCGCCCACGCCCATCAGCGCCCACAGCGGCGAGGACGGCCGGAAGTCCGGGTCGAGCGCCATCGCGTCGGTCAGCGTCATCCGCGGCGGCAGCGCGTCCACCCGCATCGGCCGCTGCGGCCGGGGCAGCCGCCCGACCCGGCCGATCCGCTCGGTCGCCTGCCGGCCGATCCGCTGCAGCACCTCCACCTGTGCCTGGCCGGCTGGGTCGGCGGCCAGCAGTGCCACCTGGTTCTCCTGCACACCGTGGTCGGTGGGGCGCAGCGCCCGCCCGGACGGCATGTTCTTCGGCACGTCGCGCGGGGCGAGCCCGCCGTTGCCGTAGTCGTTCGGGTCGGCCATCCGCAGCACCAGCTTGTCCGGGAAGACCGAGGAGATCGCCCCGAGGAAGCCGGAGCGGTCCGAGGTCATCACGACCTTCAGCCCGGCCGATCCGCCCTCCCGGAAGATCCGCATGGCGCCCTCGATCAGCTTGCCGTAGTTGTACGACTCGAAGGTCGAGGTGAAGCCCTCCCAGTTGTCGAGCAGCAGCACCATCCACGGCAGCCGCTCCTCCGGGGTGGCCGCCATCGCCCGCTGCTCGGCGGCGCTGGAGGCGCCCTTGACGGCCAGGAGCTGCTGCCGCCGCGACACCTCCGCCGACAGCCGGTCCAGCAGCCGCGACAGCCGCTCGGGCTGGTCGCGGGTGACGACGGCGCCGCAGTGCGGCAGCGCCACCAGCGGCAGCAGCGCGTTGGCGCCGCAGTCGATGGCGTACAGGTGCACGTCGGTCGGCGCGGTGTCGCGGGCGAGCGCGCCGGCGATCGTCCGCAGCGCGGTGGAGCGGCCCGAGCGCGGGCCGCCGGCGATCAGCACGTGCTCGCCGTGCACCAGGTCGACCGCGAGCCGGGCGCGGGCCTGCTGCGCGGGAAGGTCGGTGATGCCGTAGCCGATGGGCGGCACATCGCCGGACCCGGCGGCGGCCGGCGGCGGCAGTTCCTCGGTGACGATCCGCTCGGGCAGCGGGTCCAGCCACGGCTTGCGCGGCGCGGGGAAGTTGAGCAGGTCGGACGCGTCGCGGATGGCGTCCACCAGCACCGCGAGGTCGGTGACCATGGTGCCGTCGTCCGCCTCCGCCTGCCCGCCGCGCGGCATCGGGCGGCCCAGCGACTGCCAACCCAGCGGTACCACCGCGGCCTTGGCGCGCTCCTGGCCGACCGCCGGGCGGCGGCCACCGATCCGCGCGGACTGCACGCCGACCAGCGACTGGGCGCCGGAGCGCACATAGGCGCGGCCGGGCGTGGACTTGGCGATCGCCCCGGAGTCGGGCGCGTCGATGACGTCCCGGGACTCGTCGGCGTCGGTGACGCGCAGCGCGATCCGCAGGTTGGTGTTGGCGCGGATGTCGGCGCTGACCACACCCGCGGGCCGCTGCGTGGCCAGCACCAGGTGCACGCCCAGCGAACGGCCGCGGCGGGCGATGTCGACCAGACCGGCGATGAAGTCCGGCAGTTCGGCCACCAGGGAGGCGAACTCGTCGATGATCAGCACCAGTCGGGGCATCGGCTCCAGGTCGGGCCGCATCCGCCGCGCGTCGTTGTAGTCCTCGATGTCCTTGGTGGCCGCGTTGAACAGGATCGTCTCGCGGTGGTGCAACTCCGCGGCGAGCGAGGCGAGCGCGCGCTCGGTCAGGTGCGCGTCGAGGTCGCTGACCATGCCGACGGTGTGCGGCAGCCGCGCACAGTCCTGGAAGGCACTGCCGCCCTTGTAGTCGATCAGCACGAAGTTGAGCGCGTCGGGCCGGTTGGCGACCGCGAGCGAGGCGATGATCGTCTGGAGCAGCTCGGACTTGCCCGCGCCAGTGGTGCCGGCGACCAGCGCGTGCGGCCCGTCCTTGCGGATGTCCAGCACGAAGGTGCCGTCCGCGCCGACGCCGATCGGCGCCGCCGTGGTCGAACCGCCGCGCTGCCAGATCCCGGCCACCTGCTCCCCGACCGGGTCGGGCATGCCCAGCAGGTCCAGCAGCCGCGCGGACGTCGGCAGCGCGCTGTCCGCGTCGTCGCGGCTGACGTCGCGCACCGGCGCCATCGAACGGGCCACCAGCTCGCACCACTCCGGGCCGACCTGGTCGGCGAGCACCTCGCCGAGGCGCTCCAGCCCGCCGCCGCGCAGGTGCAGCCGGCTGGCCGCGTGCGGCGACCAGCACACCGCGAGCCGCACCTCTTCCGGCAGCAGCCGCTCGTCCTCGTCGACGCACAGTGCGAACATGCCGAACTGCGGGCCCTCCTGGAGGAGTTGCGGCACACCCGGCATCCGGCGCAGCAGCCGCGCACCGTCCAGCACCACCAGGACGAACGGGTCCGGCCGCAGCCGGCCGCCCTGGTTGGCGAGGGTGTCGGCCTTGCGCCGGCCCAGCTCCTGGAGGAGTTCGTTGACCCGGCGGCCGGCCGCCTCCTGGTCGGTGCCGATCAACGCCACGCAGTCCTGGCCCTGTTGGGGCGTCAGGTGCGGCAGCCAGTGCGCCCAGTTCCAGGACCGCGCCGCGTCGGGCGCGGAGGACAGCACCACGATCGACAGGTCCCGCGGACTGTGCAGCACCGCGGCCTGCGACACCAGCCAGCGGACGGTGCCCAGCGCCCGGGCCCGCTCACCGGCGATACCGACCACGCCGATCTCCGGGACCGGCAGCGGCAGCGGCACGTCGTACACCAGCGGCGGCTCCGGCGGTACGGCGTCCTCGGCCGTCCGGCCCTTGGGGCGCAGCTCGATGTCGGCGGGCATGTCGGCGACGCCGATCCGCAGCCGCAGCGCGTCGGGGTCGGTGAGTCGCCGCTCCCACAGCCGGCGGCGCGGGCCGGTCGCGAAGAGCAGGATCTCGGCGGCGTCCGGGTAGTTGGCCCGCCGCTCGCGCTGGTCGGAGAGCCTGGCGTTCTCCAGGCTCTCCTCGTACTCGGCCATCGCGGCCTTGTAGCTCTTCGCCGCGTCCTGGTTCTTGCGCTTGCCGGCGCGGTTGTCGCTGATCCACTGGCCGACCATCATCACCGGGCTCATGGCGCAGAACAGCAGCATGTAGATCTGGTGCACCATGAAGTACATCGTCACGCCGACCACGACCGGCGCGATGAGCGTGAGCACCTGGAAGCGGGCCCGGTCGGTCTTGGCGTCCTTCTGCGGTACGTACAGCAGCTGCCGGGGCGGCGGCGCGGTCAGCCGCGGCGGCCGGTTGTACGCGAGTCCGCCCTCGCCCATCGGCGACAGGTGGGCGTCCGGCGCGCTCGGCCGGTCCAGCACCAGCACCGAGTCGCCGGCCTTGAGCTGTGCGCGCAGCGGCCACGGCCGCTCCGCCTCCACCGGCTCGTTCTCCAGCGTCAGGCCCGCGCCGGGCGCGCCGGTCAGCAGCACGGTGCCGTCCATGGCCACCGAGACCCGCGCGGCGGCCGGCGGGATGGACGGGTCCTGCACGGCGACCGTGCTGTTCGGCGCCGAGCCGATGGTCGCGGTGCCGACACCGAGCCGCGCCACCCGGCCCGCGCCCGGCCCGGCGCACACCCGCACCTCGTAGCGCCCGGACGGCTCGCCGGTGCGCATGAACGGGCCGATCGAGTCGTCGACGGTGACGCGCATGCCGTCGCGCAGCACGGACTGCGCCTGCGCCTGCGGGTCGCAGGGCACACCGTCCGCCCACAGCACCGGCACGGCGGCGGGAGCGGGGTCGGCGGGCCGGCCGGCCCACCCGCCGGCCGCGTCGGGCCGGCCCCCGTTCTGGTACTGCCCGGGGAACTGGACGACCACGCCCCCGCCGTGCCCGGCCGGTTCGTGGGCCACCGCGCCCACGGACTGCGCCAGCGCCAGTGCGACGTCGCCCGCGCTCGCGGAGTCGTCGGCCGTGATCAGGACGTCCTGCGCGTCGACGCCCTGCTGTACGACCGTCACGGTCACGCGCATGGCTGTGCCCCTCCCCGTAGGCCCGGACCGGGCCCTGCATTCGCTGTGCCTGTTCCCATTAACCGTCCACTGCTGCCACGAGGCTATAGGCCCGCGGAAACCCCGGGTAAGCCCCGTCGGGCAGCGGAGGGGGCACGGCCGGGCCTGCCCGGGTTTCCGCGGGGTACGGCGGCGGCGCCGACTTCCGCGGCACGGAACCGTTCCGCTGCCCTGTGCGATCCTCATTCCTGACACGGGGCCCGGGCCGGGAGCACCCAGGTCGCACGGGCGGGGCCGCCCGCGCGGCTCGAGCGGTCGGCGAACCGGGGCGAAGTACACACGGGAGGAGAAGCGGATGGGGTTTTCCGGGATAGATCCGGACGGCCTGCAGAAGATGACGAGCTCGTTCAAGAGCGACAAGGACCTGCTGCGGTCGACCGCGTCCTCGTACAAGTACCAGTTCGAGGAAAAGGGACTCGACTCCTCTTCTCTCACCCAACTCATCGGCATCTGCGGCTGGCTGGACGACCAGATGCCGATGCTCACCCGCCGCTACCACCTGGCCATCGCCGCGGACAAGCCGTACCCGGACCACAAGGGCATGGTCAGCATCGACGACAGCATGGTGAACACCACCGCCCAGTCGCAGAAGGACGGCAAGGCGCTGGCGGACAAGTACAACGACGCGCTCAAGAAGGGCGACGACCCGTCCGAGGACCTGTTCGCCGATCTGAGCGCCCATTCCGACGACCCGGACTACCTCAAGGCGTTCTACAACCAGCTCGGCTCGAAGAACCTGCTCCAGCTCACCAACGACATGGCCGACGACAACTTCTACGGCCGGTACGGCGACCACCCGGACGAGGCCAAGCACGACCGCGACGTCATCGCCAAGACCTTCGGCACCTTCACCAAGGTCGCCTACGAGGGCCAGACCGCCCAGCAGAAGCAGGCGAGTTGGAGCAAGTGGTTCGACAACTTCAAGGACCCGCGCGGTGTCTTCCGGGCCGACTACCTCACCTCGCTGCTGCCGGGCGGCTCGCAGGACAAGGACTACCTCGTCGCGCTCGGCGACCGCGTCTTCGACAAGGACCCGTCGAAGAACGGCAGCGAGTTCATGAACAGCTCCGGCCTCGACAAGGGCGTCTTCGCCGACGACCACTACACCCAGCTGTTCAACGCGATCGGCAAGAACGCCGAGGCGTCGGGTGAGTGGATGGACCACAACTACGACACGATGCAGACGATCATCTATCCGCACGGCCCCTGGGACCTCGGCCAACCACCCGCCCGTGCCCAGGCGTTCGCGGACCTGATGTCGGCCGGCACGATCGACCTCAAGGCGACGAACCGGCCGCTCGCGGAGAAGCTCACCGCCCGCATCATGATGGACAACTACCGCCACCAGAACGGTGATTCGAGCAAGATCCACCCGTACGACCCGATCGACGTCTACTACGGCAAGCTGGTCACCGCCAACTGGAGCGACATGGTCTACGGGATCACGTCGCCGAGCGGCAACAAGCTGTGGGGCGCGGACGCCACCAAGGGCGGCTTCACCGAGAAGATGTCGCAGTGGGACCAGAAGGCGTTCCTCGACGGGCAGGACCCCGGTCGCCCCGGCCTGGAGGTGGGCGCGCCGCTGTGGCAGGCGCTGCTCAACGAGTCGGCGCGCAACCCCACCGTCGCCGGCCAGGAGAGCGCGCTGTTCGACGCCTTCCGGACCCAGATCACCAACGAGGTCGGCAGCGCGAAGTCCGACACCACCGAGCACGCCCAGGACTACCGCGCCATGCAGCGCGGCATGATGATGAAGGCGTACAGCAGCGCGTTCGAGTACGCCAAGGGCTCGATCGAGACGGACGCCGACGACTGGGCGGAAAGCGTCAACAGCGCCCGCGACACGATGATCGACTGGGCGGCTTCCGCGGTGGAGGCCGGTGCCACCGGTGGCAGCAGCGCCATCATGGAGCTCGGCACCGAGAAGGCCACGGAACTCGGCGGCACGGCGAAGGACCTGATCATCGACTACGCCAAGAACGCTATTCACGTGGACCCGGAGGACGCACCGGGCCTGGCCGCCAAGTACAAGCAGATCAACGATTCCGAACTCGACGTGAGTTGGCAGAACGAGTACCAGAAAGAGGCCAACGCCCAGCTTTCGGGCGGTGGTTTCTCGTCCGACGTCACCGCGCCCGTCACGATCCACCCGAGGAACGGGCCGGCGAAGACGTACACCGGCGACCCGAAGGGCTACATCAAGGCGCCGGCCGACAACTTCCTCGCGTCCGACGGCACCGTGATGGACATCGACAAGATGACGACACGTCAACGCACCGCGTACACCAACTGGTTGATGGACCCGGCGATCGTCAACCACGTGGATTCCCGGGGCTTCACGCAGGGGCAGCAGTTCCAGCACCTGGCGGAGTGAGCCGGCCGCGCGCAGACGGCCGCCCGGTGGTGCGCCGGGCGGCCGGTGGCCCGCTCAGCGGACGAGTCAGCCGCTCTTGCCGACGGGCTCGATCTTCAGCGCGTCGAGGAAGGCCCGGAAGTCGGTGACGGCCTGCGGCTGGTCCTTGACGGTGCGGTGGTCCAGCACCGGGCTGTAGGTGATTTCGGCGGCCTCGGACTGCCAGGCACACGTCGTGATGGTGCGGCCGGCCCCCGTGGTGTCGGCGCACTGGACCTTGCCGTCCTGCTTCCCGGCCGGGTAGCTGGTGATCTTCTGGTCCTTGTCGACCCCCAGGAGATTTTTCGTCTCGCTCTCGGAACCCGGGCCGGTTCGAGTTCCGTCGTCGGCGGTGAAGTCCGGCGGGTCGAGGCGGACGGTGATCACCGCGGCCCGGCCGCCGGCCGCGCGGTAGGTGAGGTGCGCCTCGCCCTTCGCGGGGTCGGTGTTGACGCTCGACAGCGCCGTCCACTCGGTGTCGCCGTCCTTCGCCTCCGTGTACGCCCCGAACGCCTTCGGGATCACGGCGGTGTGCTTCACCGGCTTGCTGTCGCCGCCGTTCGCGGCGACCGCCCACCACGTGATGCCGCCGGCCACCACGACCACGGCGCCCACGACGGCGAGCACCTTCCTGCGGCGCCTGGCGCGCTCACGGGCGGCGGGGTCGGGCACGGAGATCGGGGTGAGTGCGATGTCGTTGTCGTTGTCGGCGGTGTTGTTCGTCACGTGGTCCTCGTCCTCCTGCGGGGGCTGGCAGATACGATAGAGGCCGAAGGGTCGCGAACACACGGGGGAGAACACGATGGGGAGCAACGACAGCAATCCGCAGGCGACCGTGCCGAATCCGGCGATCACCGACCTGCAGAACCTGAAGACCCAGCTGATCCGGGACCTCGGCACCCTCAAGGAGCCGTTGAAGACGACGTGTTCGGACATGGGCGGCGGAAACGTCTGGGTCGGCACCGCGGCCGACACCTGGGGCGCCGATGTCAAGGGCCGGCACGGCACGATCCAGACGCTGCTCGGCCGGCTCGTCCCGGTGATCGACGCCGAGATCAAGAAGCTGCCGGAGAAGGTCACGCCGGGCGACGCCAAGATGTACAACATGGATCGTTTCCGGTAGTTCCGATCGTTCCGAAACAGGGCAGCGGGACAACGGACCGGCGGCACAGTCGACCGCCGGCGAACGGACCCCGTTTCGTTCTGTTGCCATGCTGTATGCGGGTTGTCACGGGCCACGCCTTGAGGGCATTTGTTGCCCGCTGATAGCGTGCGGTGACTTGACATCGGCCTGCGGGGTCGTCGCCGGACGGGAGAGCGACGGAACTGCCCCGGGTGGCCGAAATGGCTGATGCGAAGCGCCGGCTCGGGGGCAGTGAAGTGAAAACCAGGGAACGTTCCGCCGCGGGCGGCGGCAGTGGCCGTCAGTCCGTTCCCGCACCCAACTTGAACGGACCCGCCGTCGGCAGCCGGCTGCCGGTCGCGCCGCGCGAGCGCAAACCCGCGCTGGCCGCGCTGGCGGTGCTGCTGATCCTGGTGGGCGCGCTCGGCGCCACCGTGATGGTGCTGCGCGCGGGCAACAAGGTGTCGGTCGTGGAGGTCACCGCCGACGTCGCGGTCGGCGACAAGATCCCGCTGTCGGCGATGCGCGAGGTCATGGTCGCGGACGGCACCGACGTCAAGTACATCCGGTGGAACCAGCGCGAGGACCTCGCCAGCAACTGGCGCGCCGCGACCAACCTGACCAGCGGGTCGATCGTCGTCAACTCGATGATCACCCAGAAGTCCGAGGTGCTCGCGGCCGGCAAGACGCTGGTCGGCCTGTCCCTGAAGAAGGGCCAGTTCCCCAGCGGCCTGGCCGACGGGCTGACCGTGGCGGCGTACCTGGTCGGCAACGACGTCAAGTCCTCAGGCGACTCGTCGGGTTCGTCGGGTTCGTCCGGCAGCACCGGCGGCGCCGAGCCGATCAGCGGCAACCTCGTCATCAAGGACATCGACACGGGCAGCAACAGCAGCTTCGGCGACGGCAGCGAGACCATCACGGTCATCGCGGACGCCGCCGACGCCGGTGCGCTGGCGACCGCCTCCGCGGCGGGCGACGTCTCCCTCGTGCTCGTCCCCAGCAAGCACTGAACCAGCGGCGCGGACCAGGCACGGACGAGGCAGACAACATGGCACTGATCGCAATCGCAGCGGACAAGGGCTCCCCAGGCGTCACCACCACGGCACTGGCGCTGGCCGCCGTATGGCCGCGCCGCGTGCTGCTGGCCGAGGCCGACCCGGCCGGCGGCGACCTCGTCTACCGTTCGACGGGCGCGCACGGCGGGGTGCTCAACCCCAACTCCGGCCTGCTGTCGCTGGCCGCCACCGCCCGGCACGGCCTGGCCGCCGAGCAGTTGTGGGACCACGCGCAGCCGCTGGTCGGCGGGCTCGACGTACTCGTGGGCCTGGCCGGGCCCGAACAGGCCGCGGGTCTGGCCGGGTTGTGGCCGGTGCTCGGCCAGGCGTTCGCGACGCTCGCCGAGTCGCCGAACGGCGCCGCCGACGTGATCGCCGACTGCGGCCGCCTCGGCCCGGACTCGCCGAGTCTGGAACTGCTGCCGCACGCCGCGCTGGTGCTGCTCGTCGCCCGTAGCGCGCCCGAGAACCTGGCCCGGGTCAGGGACCGCGCCGGCGCGCTGTCGGCGAAACTGCACGGCTCGCAGCGCGGTGCCGCCGCGCTCGGCTACCCGCCGATCGGCGTGCTGCTCGTCGCCGACACCGGGCACAGCGCCAAACTCGCCGCGCAGGTCAACGAGATGCTGGTGGCCTCGCAGATCTCCGCCCGGGTGGTCGGCACCCTCGCGGACGACCCGGCCGGCGCCGAGATGCTCAGCGGCCGGCGCCGCGGCCGCCTCGACAAGTCGCTGCTGATCCGCTCGGCCCGCCAGGTGACCGCCGACGTGCCGCAGCGGTACGGGGTCCTGCGATGAGCGAGGTCGACCACTCGCTGGTCAAGCGCTTCCGGCAGGAGGCGGGCGACCGCATCGCCGAGCAGCGGCGGCTGGACCAGGTGGCGGCCCGTACCGCGATGTCGCCGGAGGACGAACGGCACTTCGCCCGGGCGATCATCGCCCAGATACTCGAGGCGTACGCGCGCGCCGAGATCGCCGTCGGCCGCACCCCGCCGGACGCCCACGCGGAGGAGGCGTACGCCGCAGCGGTGCACGCCGCGCTCTTCGGCGTCGGCCGGCTCCAGCCGCTGCTGGACGACCCCGAGGTCGAGAACATCGACATCAACGGCTGCGACCAGGTCTTCGTCGGCTACTCCGACGGCCGGGAGTTGCAGGTCGAGCCGGTCGCGGAGACCGACGAGGAACTCATCGAGCTGATCCAGGTGCTGGGCGCCTACTCCGGTCTGTCCTCGCGCCCGTTCGACACCGCCAACCCGCAGCTCGACCTGCGGCTGCCCGACGGCTCCCGGCTCTCGGCCGTCATGGACGTCACCCGCCGGCCCGCGCTGTCCATCCGCCGGGCGCGCCTGGGCAAGGTCTTCCTCGCCGACCTGATCGGCAACAACACCGTCACCCCCGAGGTCGGCTCGTTCCTATCCGCGGCGGTCCTAGCCCGCAAGAACCTGATGATCGCCGGGGCCACCAACGCCGGGAAGACCACGCTGCTGCGGGCCATGGCCAACGTGATCCCGCCGCACGAGCGCCTCATCACCGTCGAACGCGCCCTGGAACTCGGCCTCGACCAGTTCCCCGACCTGCACCCCAACGTCGTGGCGTTCGAGGAGCGGCTGCCCAACTCCGAGGGCCTGGGCGCCATCTCGATGGCCGAACTCGTCCGCCGCAGCCTGCGCATGAACCCCTCCCGGGTGATCGTCGGCGAGGTGCTCGGCGACGAGATCGTCACCATGCTCAACGCCATGTCGCAGGGCAACGACGGCTCGCTGTCCACGATCCACGCCAACGGCTCCGCCGAGGTCTTCAACCGCATCTCCACCTACGCGCTCCAGGCGCAGGAGCGGCTGCCGGTGGAGGCGTCGCAGATGCTGGTGGCCGGCGCCATCGACTTCGTGGTCTTCATCCAGCGCCGCAACGACTTCCAGCGCGGTGGCACCCTGCGCCGCGTCGTGACCTCCGTCCGCGAGGTGAACGGCGTGGACGGCCGGGTCCTTTCCAGCGAGATCTTCGCCGAGCACCCGGACGCCGGTGTGGCGCTGCCGCACGCGCCCATCTCCTGCCTCGACGAACTGCTCGCCCACGGTTACCAGCCCACGGGGGTGTGGCGGTGATGTCCGGCTTCTTCTCGATGACCGCGTTCTACGGGCTGCTCGCCGGGGCGGTGGGCGGCGGCGGCATCGCGCTGTTCATCGCGGCGATGCGCGGCTGGGCGCCGAAACCGACCGCCCCCGGGCAGTCCGGCGCCGAACGCGCCTCGGAGATCGGCCGGTTCCTCACCCAGCGCGGCTCCATCGCGATCGTGGTCGGCCTGGCGGTCCTCGCCGTCACCCGCTGGCTGGTGCTCGGCGCGGCCACCGCGGTGCTCGTCTTCGCCTGGGACCGGCTCTTCGGCGGGGCCTCGGAGGAGCGCGCCGCGATGAAGCGGGTGGAGGCGCTGGCCGGTTGGACGGAGTCGCTGCGCGACACCATCGCCGGCGCGGTCGGCCTGGAGCAGGCCATTCCGGCCTCCGCCCGGGCCGCCGCACCCGCGCTGCGGGTCCATCTGGAGTCCCTCGTCGACCGGTTGCGGGCGCGCTGGCCGCTGCCCGACGCGCTCCAGATGCTCGCTGACGAGATCAACGACGCGTCCGCCGACATCATCATCGCCGCCCTCATCCTCAACGCCCGGCTGCGCGGCCCCGGTCTGCGGGACGTGCTCGGCGCGCTGGCGAAGTCCTCCCGCGAGGAAGTGGACATGCGCCAGCGGGTCATGGCGCAGCGCGCCAGCACCCGGCGCAGCGTGCAGATCGTGGTCGTGGTCTCCGTGGTGTTCGTGCTGGGCCTGGCCGTCTTCAACCGCGGCTTCGTCAAGCCGTACGGCACGCCCGTCGGGCAGTTGATGCTCGCCATCGTGTGCCTGCTGTTCGCGGCCGGCTTCTGGTGGCTGCGCAAGCTGTCGAAGATCGAGACCCCGGACCGGTTCCTCGTGCACGCCCCCGAGCGGGTCGCCCAGCAGCCGGTCGTCGGGCAGTTCCCGTCCGGCCCGCAGGGCGCGGTCGG
This sequence comes from Actinacidiphila sp. bgisy145, assembly GCF_057708125.1. Classification (NCBI taxonomy): domain Bacteria; kingdom Bacillati; phylum Actinomycetota; class Actinomycetes; order Kitasatosporales; family Streptomycetaceae; genus Actinacidiphila; species Actinacidiphila sp. bgisy145. The sequence continues at coordinate 195,739 of NZ_JBYIRL010000011.1, read as the reverse complement.
CCGGCAGGGTCCGCCCGGCGGGCAGAGCGGACCGTACGGCGGCGGACCCCAGCAGGCGCCGGGCGCGGTGCAGGGCGGGTACCGCGGAGCGGGGGCGCCGGGCGCCACCGCCGGACCGGGCGGGCCGGGTGGACCTGCCGCACCGGCCGCACCGGCCGCACCTGCGGCACCGGGGAGCGCGGGGGCACCGGGCGCACTGGGTGGTCCGGGCGCGCCGGGCGCGCCGGGCGCGCCGGGTTACGGCCCCCAAGGGCCGCAGGGCACACCGGGTTACGGCGCCCAAGGCGCCCAAGGTGCCCAGGGCCCGCAGGGTTACGGAGCGCAGGGCCGTCCGGCCGTGCCGGGACAGGGGGCCGGCAACCGATGACCACCACCATCGTCTTCGCGTGCCTGGTCGGCGGCGTCTTCGGCCTGGGCGTCTTCGCCCTGGTCCGGGCGCTGACGCCGACCCGGCGCAGCGCGGTCTCCACCATCGCGCAGATCGACGCGCTGCGCGCCGCCGGCGTCACCACCGACAGCGCCGCCGCCACCGACGCGGCCGAGGGCTGGCGCGCCCGGCTCGGGCAGCGGATCGCGGCCTTCTACCTCCAACAGGGCTGGGAGCAGCGCTCGCTGCGCGCCGACCTGGCGGTGCTGGACCGCAGCTGGGAGGCGTTCCTCGCCACCAAGACGGTGCTGGCCGCGGCCGGTGTCGTCTTCGGCCCGGCGGTGTTCGCGGTCGCGGCGGAGGTCGGTTTCGGCGTCAACCCGATCATCCCGGTCTGGCTGGCGCTGCTCTTCGCCGCGGTGTTCTTCCTGCTGCCGGACCTGGAGGTACGGCGCGACGCCGCGACCAAGCGCAAGGACCTGCGGCGGGTGATCGGCGCCTACCTCGACCTGGTCGCGATGAACCTGGCCGGCGGTCGCGGTCTGCCCGAGGCGCTGATGGCCGCCGCGGAGATCAGCGACGGCTGGGCGCTGATGCGTATCCGCAACTGCCTCGCCGACGCCCGGATCACCGGCACCAGCCAGTGGGTCGCGCTGGGCCGGCTCGGCGACGAACTCGGCATCGAGGAGTTGCAGGACCTCGGTGTCACCCTCGCGCTCGTCGCCGACGACGGTGCGAAGGTCCGCGACTCGCTGGCCTCGCGCGCCGAGACGATGCGCCACCGCGAACTGTCCGAGATCGAGGGCCAGGCGGGTGAGCAGTCCCAGTCGATGCTGGTCGCCCAGATGCTGCTGGCCGCCGGCTTCCTCGTCTTCCTGATCTACCCCGCCGCGATGCGGGTCTTCCAGGTCTGATCACCACCGTGCCGCCCCACCGACGACCGTCCACCGAGAGGACCGAGCCATGAACCGCATGGACAAACTGACTTCCTTCGACCCCGGCCTGAGCTTCCTCCACACCTACCTGCGCGCGCGGATCGACCGCGTCCGCAACGAGGACGACCTGTCCCGCGGCGCCTCGGCCGTCGAGTGGGTGGTGATCTCCGCGATCGTGGTGGCCATCGTCGCCGCGGTCGGCGTCATCATCAAGAACGCCCTGAACAGCAAGGCCAACGGCGTCAGCAACTGCATCGCCAACACCAACGGCGACAACGGCTGCTGATCGGCGGACCGGGGGAGAGCAGCGATGGGACGGACGACCCGCAGCCTGCGCCGCGCCGTGCGCCGCAGGCTCGACGCGGCGCACGGCGACAGCGGCGTGGGCAGCCGCGCGGCGGCGCCGGGGCGGGCCGGCGGCGACCGCGGGATGACCGCGATCGAGTTCGTCCTCCTCACCCCGGTGCTGTTCTTCATGATCTTCGCGACGGTGCAGTTCGGCATGTACTACTTCGCCGACCACGTCGCGCAGGCCGCCGCTCGGGCGGGCGCCCGCAAGGCGCGGGACGAGGCCGCGACCGGCGAGGACTGGTCCGGTGACGCGAGCAAGGCCGCGAGCGACTACATCAGCCAGCTCGGGCCGGAACTGCTGATCGACCCGCAGGTCTCGCCGAGCCGTGACCCGCAGGACGCGGAGACGGTCCGGGTCCGGGTGACGGCGACGGTGCCCAAGGTCTTCCCGCTGCCCGGTTTCTCCTTCAGGGTGAACGAGACGTCGTCGGGTCCGGTCGAGCGGTTCGTGCCGGACAACGGGGGATGAGGGGAATGGAGTTCGCGCGCAGAGCACGCGCCGCGGCCGCCCGGCGGGCGCGCGGCGACGGGGGGCTGTCCACCATCGAGGTGGTCATCCTCGCCCCGATCATCATCATGTTCGTGCTGATGCTGGTCGCGTTCGGCCAACTCGTCGACGGGCGCGGGGCGGTGGACGGCGCGGCACGCGACGCCGCGCGCGCCGGATCGATCGAGCACAGCCGCTCGGAGGCGATGCAGCAGGCGGTCAAGGCCGCGCACGACGACCTCGACGGCACCTGCGCGGCGCCGGCGACGGTCACCGCGGTCGGCGACACCAGCTTCCAGCCCGACACCCTCTTCACGATCCAGGTCACCTGCACCGTGCGGGGCCTGAGCTTCCTCGGGCTGCCCATCAACAAGACCGTCACCTCCACGTCGGCGTCCCCGCTCGACCCGTACCGCAGGTCGGCGACATGAGGACGGCGACGGACGTGACGGCGACGGACGTGACGGCGACGGACGTGACGGCGATGGACGTGACGGCGATGGACGTGACGACGGCAGCGACGGCGCAGGCGGCGACGACGGCCACGGTGAAACGGCTGGGCGCGACCGCGGCCGGCCGTACCCTCACCGCCCGGCTGCGGGCGCTGCGCGGCGACGACCGCGGCTCGGGCGCCGCCGCCGTGGTGATCTTCGCGCTGGTGTTCATGGCACTCGCCGCCTTCGTGGTGGACGGCGGGCTGTCCATCGCCAAGCGCGAGCGCGCCGCCGACATCGCCGAGCAGGCCGCGCGGTACGCCGCCCAGGACATCGATGTGGCCGCGCTGCGCAACGCCCAGGCCAGCGGCGCCCAGCCGGTCATCAACTACCAGCAGTGCACCGCCCGGGTGCAGCAGTTCGCCCGCGACGTCAACCTGCCGGCCGGCGACTGGCGCCGCTCCGGCTGCCCGACGCCGCCGACCGGGCCCGACCGGGTCGAGGTGGTGGTGTACGTGACCTACAGACCGATCCTCAGCGGCTTCTTCTACCACGACTCGATCACCGTCGAGGGCCGGGCGGACGCCGTGTCGATCACCGGCCCCTGACCGCGAGCACGGCAGGCGAAGCGCGCACCGTCGTACGTACGACAAGGACCCGTAGCACCACCGAAGGCAGAGGAAGCAGCCATGGCACGCACGACCGCCACGGGACGTAACCGGGCACAGCACGGCGGGGGAGCGCCCCGACAGCCGCGCAGGCAGCGTACGTTCGGCGACCTGCTGCGGGCCTTCGGGGCGTTCCTGGCGCTGCTGGTGCTGGTGGTGGCGGTGCCCGCGGCGCTGCTGGTGTACATCGGCTCGCCCTTCCCGCACCACTTCGACTCCGAGGTGCTGCAACAGCCGATCACCTCCGAGACGTTCGTCAACACGCTGGCGGTGCTGGTGTGGGTGGCGTGGGCGCAGTTCACCGCGTGCGTGCTGGTGGAGGCGAAGGCGGCGGTGTCCGGGGTCGGCATGCCGACGCGCGTGCCGGGCAGCGGCCCGAGCCAGCTGCTGGCCCGCCAGTTGATCGCCGCGCTGCTGCTGATCGGCGTCAGCACCGCGGGCCTGGTGCCGGGCCTGGCCCAACTCGGCCAGCAGCACTCGATGGAGAGCCAGGCGCGGCCCGGGGTGGCCGCCACCGCCCAGGCGACGCCCGGCCAGCAGACGACCCACCAGACCGCTGTGCAGCACCAGACCGGGACGGGCGGCTCCAGCGCGCAGGGCGGCGGGCAGTCCACGCAGCAGGCCACGAAGTTCTACCGGATCAACCCGCCCGAGGGCCGCCACCACGACTCGCTGTGGGAGATCGCGCAGCGCCACCTCGGCGACGGCCGCCGCTACAAGGAGATCTACCAGCTCAACAAGGACCGGGTGCAGCCCGACGGTTCGCAGCTGTCGCAGGCGAGCCTGATCCGGCCCGGCTGGGTGCTGGAGATGCCTGCCGACGCGCACGGCGGCGACCTCGTCGAGATGCCGGTGGCCGCCCCGCACACCGCGCCCGACATCCTGCACTACGCCCAGCACGGCGGCGCCAAGGACACCGCGGCCGAGGGCGCGCACGCCGCGCACCAGACCCCGGCCGGGGAGCAGGGCGGCTCCGGCGGTACGGGCGGCTCGGGCGGCGGCACCCACCAGGGTGCGGCGGCCGGTGCGAGCGAGGTGGTCACCGGGATGTCGGCCTCGCACGGCTTCGACCTGTCCGACGCCCTGATCGGCGCGCCGCTGCTGGCCGCCGGGCTGCTCGCCGCGCTCGGCCGGCGGCGCCGCACCGCACTGTGGCAGTCGCTGTCCGCGGGCGCGCTGCGCACCCCGCGCACTCCCACCGGCGCGGAGGCCGACGTCGCCGACGCGCTGCGCATCGGCGCCGACCAGGACGCGGTCGACTTCCTGGACCGGGCGCTGCGTTCGCTGTCCGCACGGCTCGACGCGGACGGCCGCAAGCTGCCGGTGGTGTACGCCGCCTGGCTCACCGACGACGCCCTGCACCTCCAACTGGCCTGGCCGGACGGTGAACCGCCGGCGCCCTGGCACACCGGGCAGGACGAGACGTTCTGGCAGTTGGAGCGGGCCGCGCTGGTCGACGACGTGGACTCCTCGGCCGCGGCGCCCTACCCCGGGCTCGCGGTGCTCGGCACCCTGGACAGCGCGCGGCTGCTGCTCAACCTGGAGGCGGTGCCCGGGATCGTGGCCCTCAGCGGCGCCGCGCCGGACCGCGAGGCCATACTCGGCTCGGTGGCCGCGGAGTTGGCGACGAACGGCTGGTCGGACCGGATGACGGTGACGCTGGTCGGCTTCGCCCAGGACCTCACCGCGCTGGCGCCCGCCCGGGTGCGGCACATCGCCACGGTCGCCGAGGCCGTGGAGCTGATGGCCGCGGAGACGCGGCAGCGCGTCGGCGCCCTGCGCACCGCGGGCCAGGACAGTGTGCTCACCGGCCGTACCGGCCGGGCCCAGCACACCCAGTGGGCGCCGCATCTGGTGCTGCTGGCCGCCGAGCCCACGCCGGAGGAGGCGGAGCGGCTGGCGGAACTGGCCGCGGACTCCGGGCGGTTGGGCATCGGCTACCTGATCGGCTCCAGCCGCAACGACCTGCCGGGCGCGGCATGGGAGTTGGAGATCACCCCGGCGGGGCGGCTGCTCGCGCCGCTGCTCGGCCTGGACATGAAGGCCCAGCTGCTGCCGAAGGCGCAGTACGAGTCGGTGCTGCGGCTGTTCGCGGAGGCGGGCGGCGACGACCCGGGCCCGGACGCGCCGCCGTTCCTGGTGGACCTGAGCGACCAGGGCCGGCCCGGGGTGTACGCGCGGCTGCTCGGCCCGTTCGAGGTGGTCGGCATCGACGCGCCCGACCGGGAGCGCAGCGATCTGCTGCACGAGGCGCTGGCGCTGCTGCTGCTGCACCGCGAGGGCGTGCACCCGCGGGTGCTGGCGTCCGCGCTGTGGCCGCGCGGGGTCACCGAGGACGTGCGGGACGCGCTCATCGGCCGGCTGCGGGAGTGGCTGGGCACCGACCCGGACGGCGGGGAGCGGCTGACCATCGACACCACCGGGCGGATCGTGCTGAGCACGTCGGTCGTCTCGGACTGGGACGTCCTCCAGACGCTGCACCACGAGGCCACCGAGGGGCGGGCGGCCGGCGACCCGGTGGCCCGCCGCCGGCTGCTCACCGACGCGCTGTCGCTCGCCCGCGGGCGGCTCTTCGAGGACCGGGCGCCGGGCCGCTACGCCTGGCTCGGCCACGAGATCGTGGACGCCCAGCACCCGGTGCTGGTCGCGGAGATCGCGCTCGCGCTGTCCTCGCTGCACCTCGACGCGAACAAGCCGAAGGCGGCGGTCGCCGCGATCGAGACCGGCATGGCGATCTCGCCGGACGACGAGCGCCTGTGGCTGGCCTACCTGCGGGCCGCCAACGCCACCGGGGACGCCGGCCGGCTGGAGGCGGCCGCCTCGGCGCTGTTCGCCCGGGCGGCGGAGAGCGGTCCGGGCCGGGGCATGCCGCCGCGGGTCGAGGCGCTGCTGGACGAGCTGATGCCGACCTGGCGGGGCAGCATCGCCAACTGACGTGCGGGGGCGGGCCGGTGGGCCGGCCCGCCCCGGGGTCCGGTGCCCGGCCGTCGGTGCGCGGCCGGTTCAGGGCACCGCCACCGCGCTGAGGATCTCCGGCAGCCGGTCGAGCAGCCGGGGAGCGGTGAACCGCAGGCTCGCCACCGACAGCGCGGCCGCGTACACCGCGCCGAGCGGCAGCACCGTCCACAGCAGGGCGTGGTGGCCGGTCAGGTGCAGCGCGAGATCGAGGCCGAGCACCGGCAGGCAGAACGCGGACGCGACCACGGAACCGCCCAGCGCGTTGAACGCCACCATCGAGCCGTTGCCGGGCGCGGCGTTCCCGAACGCGTTGTCCTGTGTGACCGCGTACGGGAAGCGGACGCTGGCGTAGCCGCCGGTGGAGATCAGCGCGCCGAGGAACGCGTAGGCCATGCCGAGCACTTCGGGGATGGTGCCCGCCCGGCCCAGCAGGAGCGCGGTCGCGCACGTCACCACCGTGACGTACGGGAGGGCGACGGCCGTGAGCATCAGGGCCCGGCCGCGCAGCTCGGCTTCGGCCTCCTTGCGGGTGGCGGTGGTCGCGACGACGGTCCAGAACGCGGAGTGGTCCATCCCGAACTGGTTGTACATCTGCATGCCGAGCAGTCCGGCGGTCCACAGGCACTGGTAGACCGAGCCGTGCTGGACGACCGCGACCAGCGGCAGCAGCAGGCCGACCGCCAGCCCGGTCGCCCAGGACGCGCGCAGCTTGGGGTCGCGCCCCACGTAGCGGAACTGGCGCTCCATCACGGTGGAGGTGCGGCCGGAGAGTATCCGCTCGGGCAGCAGCCGCGACAGCAGCGGGCGGCGGCCGCCCTTGCGTTCGGTGCCGCCGGCCGCGGGCTGGAGGGTGGAGGAGTCCGGCGACATCATCAGCCGGTCCAGCGAGCGGTACCACCAGCGCAGCAGGACCGCCAGCAGGGCCGCCGCGAGCGCGAGTTGGGCGGCGGCCTGCCCGTAGGCGCCGGTGGAGACCGAGCGCACCGCGTCGACGGCCGAGGTCGGCGGGACCCAGCGCAGCACCGAGGCGACGGAGGTGACCCGGTGCAGGCCGTGGTGGGAGGAGAGCGAGCTGAGCGCGAGGTTGGCCAGCTGCGCGCCGACGGCCACGACCAGCCCGCTGAGCAGGGCGAGGTCGCGGCCCTTGCGGCTGGTCAGCAGGCGGGTGTTGGCCGCCGCGACGCCCCGGGAGGCGGCCGCGCACACCGCCAGCAGCAGGACGACCGCGGGCACCGCGACGACGACGGCGGCCGCGCCGTGCGCGAGGGCCGCCACCGAACCGGCGCCGATCAGCAGCGTGAACAGCGGGCCCGGACCGACCAGGGACGACACCAGCAGCGCGGTGACGAGCGGGCGGGGCCGCAGCGGCAGCATCGCCAGCCGGGTCGGGTCGAGGGTGTCGTCGCCGCCGAAGAAGAACAGCGGCATCACCGTCCAGCCGATGGCCACCGCCGTGACGAGGGTGGTCGCGGCGGCCGGTGCGTACGCGTCGCCGCGCAGCGCGATCATGCCCGCGCCATTGGCGAGCGCGCACAGCAGGGCGAGGCCGACACCGAGGCACCAGCTGACGGTGCGGCCGGTGGACTGCCGGACCCCGTTGCGCAGCACAGCGAGTTTGAGGCGGACGAAGGTCGCGGTGACAGGGGCGGCGCGGTCTGCGGCGGGGGGAGCGGGGGAAGGGGCGGCAGGCGCGGCGGGTGATGCGCCGGCAGGGGCAGCGGTGGGAGAGGGTTGTGACGGGGCGCCGGGCCGGGTGCCGGTCGGGGCGGTGCGCGGCGCCTCGGGAGGCAGGGGCTGCGGCAGCGGGGCGCTGGTGGCACGGGCGTCGTCGCGGGTCACTTCGCGCCCCCGCCCAGCCAGTCCAGGTCCCCGCCGGAGCCGCGGTCGGCGCCGACCAGTGACAAGAACGCGTCCTGGAGCGTCGCCGCCTCGCCGCGCACCTCGGCGAGCGCGCCGTGCGCCACGATCCGGCCGGCCGCCATCACCGCGACCCAGTCGCACAGGCTCTCCACCAGCTCCATCACGTGGGAGGAGAACACCACGGTGCCGCCGGTGGCGGTGTACCGCACCAGCACCCCGCGGATCACCTGCGCCGACACCGGGTCGACGCCCTCGAACGGCTCGTCCAGGAAGAGGACTTCGGGGTTGTGCAGCAAGGCCGCGGCCAGGCCGATCTTCTTCCGCATGCCCGTCGAGTAGTCCACGACGAGCTTGTGCTGCGCACCCGACAGGTCCAGCACGTCCAGCAGTTGGGTGGCGCGCAGGTCCACGTCCTTCACCGGCAGCCCGCGCAGCCGCCCGGTGAACGTGAGCAGTTCGCGGCCCGACAGCCGCTCGAACAGCCGCAGCCCCTCCGGCAGCACGCCGATCCGCGCCTTCACGTCGACCGGGTCGCTCCACACGTCGCGGCCGACGATCCGCACCAGCCCCTCGTCCGGGCGCAGCAGCCCCGTCACCATCGACAGGGTCGTGGTCTTCCCCGCCCCGTTCGGCCCCACGAGACCGGCGAAGCGGCCGGCGGGCAGCTCCAGGTCGATGCCCGCGACGGCCTCCTGGTCACCGAACCGCTTGCGCAGGCCGCGCACCAGCAGCGCGGGCGGCGGCCCGGCCGCAGCACCGACGCCGGGCCCGGCTCCGTAAGCGGCCCCGCCCGCCTGGGCGGACCGGTCCCCGTAATACGACGGCAGCCGGCGGCTGTCCGCCTCCGGCCCCGCACCGCGCTCCTCGCCCATCGCACCGCACCTCTCCGCGCTCCCCGTCCACCGACCACCGATCCCCGTCCACGGCCACCGCACGCCGCGCCGGCTGCCCGGCCGCGCCGTCCCGTGTACGGACACCCTATGTGCGACCACTGACAGTGACGGCTGGTCGGGTCGTCGCGGGGACGGCCACGGGGGACGGCCGCAGGGACAGCCGCGCACGCCGCGGGAAGACCCGCCCGTAGCGGGCCATTTCGTGCGGTGACCGTTCGACGTCCCGTCAGGCGGGTGACTCACGGTCATCGGCCGGGCGCCGACGCCGTTCAACGCACCGCGCGGGCCTCCGCCGCCGCGCGCCCGCACGCGTACGCCAGCGGACTCAGCAGCGCGCCGATATCCGGCAGCCACCGGTTCGCGGCCGTCGGGCGGCGCACCCACTGCGCGCGGCCGCCCCTGCCCATCCGGGTCGGCGGGGCCGCGACCCAGTCGCCCTCGCCGCGCACCGTCAGGTCGAGCGCGCCCGGCAGCCAGCCGAGGGCGGCCAGCAGTCCGGGCGCCTTCGCGCGCGCCCCGGGCAGCACGAAGAACGCCATTCGCCCGGTCGGCGCGGCGATCACCGGGCCGAGCTCCACGTCCATCCGCTCGGTCCTGGCCAGCGCGTGGCAGCCCGCGCTCTCCGGCACCTCCAGCACGTCGAAACCGCGGCCGGTGGCCAGCAGCACCGACGCGCGGGGCTGCCGGTCCCACATCCGGCGCACCTCCGAGGCACTGCCGCTCGCCCGGACCGCCCAGTCGGCCCGGGCCGGGTGCGCGCCCGGGGAGGGGCACGCCGCCGAGGCACACGAACAGCGCGGTGCGCCCCCCGCGTCGGCCTCCAGCCACGTGCCGGGCAGTACCTCCCAGTGCCGCCACCGCGCGTACGAGACCGCCGCGTCGAGCAGGTGCGTGCCGCTGAGCTGGCCCGGCAGCGGGAGGGCGTCGTCCACGCGCTGCACAACTGCCCCGCGGGGCCGGGGTTACGGGGCGCCGGCCGTGGCTCACCGCCGGGCGCACGGAAGCATCCGCGGGGGCGCGTACGGGCGCCCCGGGCCGGAACCGGGTATCAAACGAAGGAGCACCGGCCGACCGCGGGCACACCCCGGCCCGGCCCGGCGCCACGAGCCGGCCGAAACAGGTGAATTGCCGCCAATGCGGGGTTCATCGGCGGAGGTTGGGGAAGAAACACTCACTAAGGACGACAAGGGGGGATCGATGGCCGCACGACCACTCGTGGCGCGGCAGCCGAACGAGAGGCTCCAGGCACTGATCCAGGAGGCCGGCTGCTCCAACGCCGGCCTGGCGCGCAGGGTGAACATGTGCGGGGCCGAACACGGCCTCGACCTGCGGTACGACAAGACGTCCGTGGCCCGCTGGCTGCGCGGCCAGCAGCCGCGCGGACGCGCCCCGGGCATCGTCGCGGAGGCGCTCGGCCGCAAGCTCGGCCGCGCGGTCTCCATCGAAGAGATCGGCATGGCCAACGGGCGGAACCTCGCCACCGGCATCGGCCTGCACTTCGCCCCCACCGTGCTCGGCGCGATCGAGCAGGTCTGCGAGCTGTGGCGCAGCGACGTCGGCCGGCGCGACTTCCTCACCGGCTCCACCGTCGCCGCCTCCGCGCTCGTCGAGCCCAGCCGGGACTGGCTGATCACCCGCCCCGACCAGGGCGTGGCGCGCAACGGCGGGGCCCGCGTGGGCATGTCGGACGTCGAGGCGGTCAAGGCGACCACCCAGGCTCTCACCGACCTCGACCACCGCTTCGGCAGCGGCCACGTCCGCCCGGTGGTCGTGCACTACCTCAACAGCGTGGTCTCCGGGCTGCTCGCCGGCAGCTACCGCGAGTCGGTGGGGCGCGAACTGTTCTCCGCCGTCGCCCGGTTGACGGAACTGGCCGGCTACATGGCGGTCGACACCGGCCAACCCGGCCTCGCCCAGCGGTATTACATCCAGGCGCTGCGGCTGGCCCAGGCGGCCGGCGACCGCGCGTACGGCGGGTACATCCTGGCCGCGAGCATGAGCCACCTCGCCGCCTCGCTCGGCAACCCCCGCGAGATCGCCCAACTCGCCCGCGCCGCCCAGGAAGGCGCCCGCGGCCAGGTCACCGCCACCGCCGAGGCGATGTTCCACGCCGCCGAGGCACGCGGCCACGCCCTGCTCGGGGACGCCCGCACCTTCGCCACCGTCGCCGGGCTCGCACTGGAGGCCATGGACCGCTCCGACCCGGACCAGGACCCGGCGTGGATCGCGCACTTCGACCGCGCCTACCTGGCCGACGAGTTGGCGCACTGCCACCGCGACCTCGGCCAGGCCGACGCGGCCGCCCGCCGCGCGCAGGAGGCGCTGGCCGCCCACCCGGCCGGCCGGGCCCGCCGCCGCGCCATCGACCTGCTGCTGCTCGCCGACACGCAGGTGCAGCAGCGCGAACTGGACGCGGCCTGCCACACCGGGGAGCAGGCCGTCACCCTGCTCTCGGGCCTGCGCTCCAACCGCGGCGCGGAGTACCTGGACGACTTCCGCCGCCGGCTGGAGCCCTTCGCCGCCGAACCGGTGGTGCGCGCCTTCCACGTCCGGCTGGACGAACTGGAGGCGGCCTGAAGGTGAAATAGCGGCACCGCCGGCCGGTGTGCACCGAATCGTTACCGGACCGACACCCCGGGCCCACGCGTCGGCCAAAGCGCTGCGCAGGCCCGCCCGGGCCGACCGCGGCGCCGCCGGCCGCCCGCCCGCCCAAGTGTGAGGTGACGCTCACCCGTTCGGGTGCGTGGGCGGCACCTGGCGGGACCCGGTAGCGTGGGCCGACGGTTTGCACGGTAGGCCAGAGTCAGGAGTGGGGCGGCGATGCACAGCAGCGGACGCGGCGAGGATTCGCCCGAAGCGTACCGGGGCGTCGTACTCCCCGCGGGCCGGCAGCAGCCGCCGCTGTCGTACGGCGAGCACGTCCAGCCGGCCGGCGGCACCCCGTGGGGCGCGCCCGACGGCCAGGGCGCGGTCCCGCCCGGCGCGGTGGAGCCGGCCGACGCGACGCAGATGCTGCCGCCGTACCCGGGCGGCGACCCGCAAGGCCCGCACGCCCCGCACGGCCTGCCTCCGGCCGGTCCCGGCCCGATGCCGCTGCCCGCGGCCCCGGGCGCCCCCGAACCGGCGGACGCGACGCAGATGCTGCCGCCCTACCCCGGCGGCGACCCCGTACCGCAGATGCCGCCGTTGCCGCCCCAGGCACCTCCGGCGTACCAGCCGCACCAGCAGCCGCACCAGGCCCCGCCGGCCGCGCACATAGCCGACCCCGGCGCGGCCGACGCGACCCAGGCACTGCCTTTCTTCCAGGACCACCAGGACCCCCAAGGGCCCCAGGGCCAGGGCGGCTACGACCAGCAGGGGTACGGCCAGGCGCCGTACGGGCAGCCCGCCGGTTACGACCAGTACCCGGCCGCCGGCGGCCCCTCGTACGGCGGCCAGGAGCAACCCCCCGTCCAGTACGGCGGGTTCGAGGAGGAGTCGCCCGCGTCCGGCCCCGGGCACGACAGCGACTACGACCACCTCTTCCGCAACGACGTGCCGAGCCCGGCGCCGATGCGGCCGCGCATCATCCAGCCGCCGGACCGCGGCCAGCCCGCCCGTCCCGGCTACCCGCAGGGCCCTGCCGGCGGCCCGCAGGACCCCGGTTACGGCGCCGAGCGCGGCTACGGCTACGACGACGGCGGCCGCAAGCGGGGCCTGTCGCCCAAGGCGCTGATCGGCATCGTGGTCGCCGGGTGCGTGGTGGCCGGCCTGGTGGTCGGCGCGCTGCTCAGCTCCGGCGGGGGCGGCGGCAACACCGGCACCGTGGCCGACTCCTCCAGCGCCACGCCGCAGGCCGGCACCTCCGCGGACGCCCAGCCCGGTGCCACCGACACCGTGGACGCCGTCGCCAAGCAGCAGGCGTCCGCGCTGGACTCCCTGCTGAGCACCAGCGACGCCAGCCGCAGCTCCGTGGTGAGCGCGGTCGCGTCGATCCGCGGGTGCAGCGATCTGTCCGGTGCCGCGAGCGACCTGAACACCGCCGCCACCAAGCGCAAGGCCCTGGTCACCCAGCTCGGCAAGCTCCAACTGGACAAGCTCGCCGACCACGAGGCGCTGAGCACCGCGCTGACCAAGGCGTGGCAGGCGTCCTCCGCCGCCGACACCCACTACGCGAACTGGGCCGGCCAGGCGCAGAAGAACAAGAAGGTCTGCCACGGCGGCCACGCCAAGAACACCACCGAGACCGCCGCCGGCGACCGCGAGAGCGGCACCGCGACCGCCGAGAAGAAGAAGGCGGTCAAGCTGTGGAACGCGATCGCCCAGAAATACGGCCTCACCCAGCGGCAGTACACCCAGCTCTGACGGCTCTGACGGCTCTGGTGGCTGACGGCTTTGACAGGCGCTGATCGCCCAGGCCGCCCGGGGGCGGACCGCCTCAGTCGCCGTCGCGCGGCAGCGGGGCGTACGACGACGGCTTGAGCGTCTTGGTGACGTTCACGAAGCCCGACTGCGCCTGCACCAGGCGGCCTTGGCGGACCTGCTGGTAGACGATGTCCGCGTTGACCATCCTCGGGTGGTCGGGGACGCCCAGCAGGTCGGCGTCGGTCCAGCCGAGGTCGGGGGTCAGGCCGCCGGTCGACAGCTTCGTGGTGGCGTCCATCGCCCGCCGTACGCTCGCCGCGTCGATCTTCGTGCCGTCGTCCATCGCGCGCACCACCTTGGTGAAGACCTGGTAGGCGATCCACGTGGTCTGCACCCCGGGGTCGGCGACGTCGATCGTGTCGTCGCCGAAGGCGTACTTGGTGATCACCGACTTCATCTCGTCCCACTTCGGGTCGGACGCCGGCGGGTACCAGTCGGCGATCTTCGCGCCCTCCAGCGGGCTCTTGGCGCCGCCACTGGCGTCCACCACCGACTGCTGCACGCTGCCGATCACCGAGGACAGCTGCACCTTCGGCTGCTCGTCGCCGACCCGGCGCAGGGAGTCGAAGAAGGTGCTGGTGTGGTCGCCGAGGACCGCGGACACGCAGGTGGTCGCCTTGTCGTCGCCGACCGCCTCGGTGGCGGCGTCGGTGTAGTCGGTCGAGGTGTCCTTGGCGAGGATGTCCTCGACCGGTTTCCTGCCGCCCGCCTCGAGCCCCTGGTCGAGGAAGATCGGGAACTGGTCGCCGGTGATCGAGTCCGGCCGTACCAGGGCGACCTTCTTGCAGGTCTGCGCGAGTTGCAGCCCGCTGCCGGCCAGCAGCGCGGGCAGCCCGCCGTTGACCGGGTAGGACATCAGGCTCTGGTACTCGTCCTCGGTGATCCCGTAGCCGCCGATGTAGGGGATGTCGTCGCCCTCCAGCGCCGAGACGAAGCTGCTGCCCTCCTCGCTGTACGACCCGACGACGGCGACCGCGCCCGCGTCTGCGGCCTTCTTCTCGCAGTCGGTGACGGCGACCGCGTCGTTGCGCTCGTTGCAGGTGAGCACCTTCAACTTGCGGCCGTGCAGCCCGCCCTGGTCGTTGACGTAGGTCTCGACCGCCTTGGCCATGCCCAGCATGCCCGGCATGTTCGTGGCACTGGTGCCCACCGGCGCCCATGTCATCACCACGATCGGGCCCGATGAGCCATCCGAGCCGCCTGGGATGACGCCGCACCCGCTGACCAGCGCGGACACGGCGAGCAGCGGGACGGCGGCACGTCGCAGCGCGCCCGAGCGGCGGTCAGTCATATCAGGAGAAGATTCCGCTTCCGTCCCAACTCGGGGGTGCCCGGATGCCAATGAGCGGCCACTTTCAGGTGAATTACAGGTGCCGCCGGCCGGGTGCGTACGATCGTGCGCTGTGCAAGGTTCGGAGAAGTCTTCCCGTCGTGCCCGTCACTCCTCCACGATGGGTGGCATGCCCCTCAACGACATGCCGTGGTGGCGCTGGCGCAGCAATGTGCGCTCGGCGCTGCACATGATCAGCGACCCCGTCTTCCAGATGGAGGTGTGGCGGACCGGACGCGAGGGATACGGCGATGTCACCGACGCCGTCTACCGCCTGGTCGAGGACACCTGGCTGGACAACTGGTCCGCCGAGAAGTACGTGGGCACCATCTTCCGCGACGCGCAGGAGGCCGCGCTCGTGGACGTCGCGGTGCTGCGGGTGCTGAAGATCCTGCACCAGGTGGGCGCCGACGCCCCCGCGGTCGCCTACCTCGACCACCCGGCGTGGCCGGAGGCGGTCACCGCCGCCCGCGAGGCGCACGTGCGGATGGCGTCGTCGGACGGCGAGGACCCGGACGCCCCGCCGCGGACGCTGGAGATCCTGGCGATCTACAACCGGACGGCGTGACGGCCCCTCGCGGGATCGTCCCCCGGGGATCGGCCGCCCGGGATCTTCCTCCGGGGATCGGCCTCGGGTGGTCGGCGTGATCAGGTCCGTGTGCCGGACAACGGCTCCGCCGGGCGCCGCGCTGTGCCAGGCTGGCGGCGTGAACGAACAGCAGTCGCAGCCGCCGCAGTACGTCCTCACGCTGTCGTGCCCCGACAAGCAGGGCATCGTGCACGCGGTCTCCAGCTACCTCTTCATGACCGGTTGCAACATCGTCGACAGCCAGCAGTTCGGCGACCAGGGCACCGGGCTGTTCTTCATGCGCGTGCACTTCTCCGCCGAGCCCGAGGTGACCGCCGACAAGCTGCGGGCGAGCTTCGCGGCGGTGGGTGACGCCTACCACATGGACTGGCACATCGACCCCTCCGCGGAGCGGATGCGGATCGTGCTCATGGTGAGCAGGTTCGGGCACTGCCTCAACGACCTCCTCTTCCGCGCCAGTACCGACGCGGTCCCGGTCGAGGTCGCCGCGGTGGTCTCCAACCACACCGACTTCCGCGCCCTCGCCGAGTCCTACGGCGTCCCCTTCCACCACATCCCCGTCACTAAGGACACCAAGGCCGAGGCCGAGGCGCGGCTGCTGGAGATCGTGGCGGCGGAGGGCGTCGAACTGGTCGTCCTCGCCCGCTACATGCAGGTCCTCTCCGACGACCTGTGCCGGCGGCTGTCCGGGCGGATCATCAACATCCACCACTCCTTCCTGCCGAGCTTCAAGGGCGCCAAGCCCTACCACCAGGCCCACGACCGCGGGGTGAAGCTGATCGGCGCGACCGCGCACTACGTGACCGCCGACCTCGACGAGGGTCCGATCATCGAGCAGGAGGTCGAGCGGGTCGGCCACGAGGTCACGCCGGAGCAGCTGGTCGCAATCGGCCGGGACGTGGAGTGCCAGGCGCTGGCCCGCGCGGTGAAGTGGCACAGCGAGCACCGGGTGCTGCTCAACGGCCGCCGGACCGTGGTGTTCGCGTAGCGGGAGCGGCCAGGAGGACACGAGGAGCTGAGATCATGTCCTCCTGAGGACCTGAGGACCTGAGGACTTCGGGCCGCCCCTACATCCGGGACAGCGAGGCCGTCGCGTACAGCACGTCCCGGACGGCCGCGCGGTCACCGGCTGAGCCCGCCGCCACATCCTCGGGCACCACATGCCCCGTGGCGAGCCGGCAGAACTCCTGGTTGTCCATGACCACGTGCGCCACCTGGTGGTCGGCCGAGGGGACCGCGCCGGGCGAGTCGAGCGCCAGCAGCCATTCACCGCCGCCCTCGCCCTCGATCTCCAGCTTCAGCGAACGCCCGGGTGAGCCCGCGGCGACCAGCCGGGACGGCGAGGTGGCCAGCCCGGCTCTGCGCCGCGCGGCGAGCACATCCGACAGCTTGTCCGCGGTCAGCCGGATGATCCGCCGCAGATGGCTGCCGGCGGGCGGGCCGTACGGGTAGTCGACCGCCTCGGCGATGTCCGCGGCGTGCGTCCAGCACGCGAAGGCGCGGTCGACGAAGGCGTCCTGGAAGGGCAGCTCGAAGTCGCCGTAGTCCACCGGCAGACCGGCGACCCCTTCGCCGGCGAAGGCGACCGTGCGCACCAGGCGGTGGCTCTGCTCGCGCCAGAGCAGGCGCAGTGTCGCACCCGGCAGGTGCCGGTGGGCGGCCCAGTGCGCGTCGGTGCGCTCGACGGGCGAGCGGGGCAGCTCGACCTCCTCGGCGGCGCCGTCCAGGCGCACCGGGCGCGGGCGGTCCAGGCCGTACCGCTCGGTGGCGTCCTCGGCGGCGGTGTCGACGCCCTGCTGCGGCAGCCCGAGGGCGCGGCCGACCAGCCCGTCCACGGCGATCAGGTGCGCGATGACCTGCCCGACGGTGAACTGCCGGGTCACCGGGGCGCCGTCGAACCACTGCAACCGCACCGGCTCGGTCCAGTAGCCGTCGCCCAGGTCGCGCAGCAAGGCGTCCAGCCGGGCGGTCTCCGCGTCATAGGGCCCGGCCCACTCCGGCACCGGGATACGCGCCGGGCGCCGCCCCAGGCACCCTTCGAGCACCCGGGCCCGCAGCAGCGGGTCGAGGTCCAGCGACTCGTCCTGGTGCAGCAGCCCGACCGCGTTCCGCAGCCGCAGCGCCTCCTCGGCGCAGGCCGCGCAGTCCGTCAGGTGCACCTCGACCGCGAGGGTCTCGTCGCGCGAGCAGGCGGCCAGGGCCCAGGCGCCGAGCAGTGACTTGAGGGTGCCGTGGTCGTACGGCTGCGGCATGCGGACGCTGGTCATGGACGAGGCCGTTCCGGGGCTGACACGTGGGAGAGGGAGTTCGGCCGGCGCGGCCGGCGCGTCGGGCGGCTCGGAGACCTCCGGGGATTCGGCCGGCAGCGCCGAACCGCAGGAGGGGAGCACGGCCTCGGCCTCGGCGGAGCCCCCGGCGGCGGCCTCGGCGGTGGAGTCGGCCGGCTGCCGCCCGTAGGACAGGCCGCGTCGGGGGTCCTGCTGGTCGCGCTGGGCAGGGACGCGGGGGAGGCGCTCATCGCCGCCCGAGCCGTTGCCGTCGCGGGCGTCGTCGTCGGGCGGCCCGTCGCCGTCGCGGTACATCGGCCCGCTCACCGATCGCCCCGCGCGCCGTCCGCGTCGAACGGCGGCTCGGGCGGGTTCTCGGGCTCCATCGCGGTGGACAGCAGTTGGAGGCCGAGCCGCAGCCGCCGGCGCGCCTCGTCCTCGCTCACCCCGAGGTCGGCCGCCGCGGCGCGGTAGTCCAGCCGCTCCCGGTAGGCGAGTTCGAGCGCCGTACGCAGCGGGGCGGGCATCGACGTCACGATGAAGTCGGCGCGGGCCGCGGTGTTCGCCTCACGCACGCGCGCTTCCACCACGTCGGGGTTGGCGCTGCCGCCGTGCTCGTACTGCCGCAGGCGGTGCACCGCGTGGCGCTGGGTGAGCGCCGCGATCCAGGACCGCAGCGACCCGTACCGCGGTTCGTAGGCGTCCGGGTTCTCCCAGACGTACCCGAACACCTCGCGGGTGATCTGGTCCGCGGCCCGGTCGTCGTCGGTCACCCGGTGCGCGAGTCCGTGGACGAGGGAGGCGTAGCGGTCGTACAGCTCACCGAGCGCCGCCTCCTCGCCCCGCGCCAGCCGCTGCTGCATCTTGCGGTCCCAGCGCGGCGGTGCGGGTGTCGCCATGCTCTGGCCCCCTTGCTCCGTCCGGCCCGTACGCTGCCTGCTCTGCCCTGTCTCGCTCTGTCCGGTCCTGCTCGGTCGTGCCCGGCCTGCCCGGGCCGTGCTCGGCCCGGCCCGGCTCCGCGCCGTCGTGCGCCGTATCCACGGCGGGGCGCGGGCACCTGCCGGTCCGACGTTACCCGGCACCCGGGAGGGTGTACGCGGCTTTGCACCAACCTGACACCGGATGTGACCGCTCCTGTCCGTCCGTTATCCGGGTGTGACCAGAAGATTGCGGGGTCACGACCGGGAGCGGGCATAGGGTCGTAGGACGGGAGAATCCGAGTCGACGGCGAGGCGAGGTGGGTACCGGTGCTGGTGACCCAGGCCGAGCGGGACGGCTGGGCGGTGGTCACGGTCGCGGGGGAGATGGACCTGACCTCGTCGCCCGCGGTCCGGCAGAAGGTGCACGAGGCGGTCGCCGACGGCCGGCGCAGTCTGGTGCTGAACCTCGCCGGCGTACGCTTCTGCGACTCCAGCGGGGTGGGCGTGCTGATCGGCGCCCGCCGGCTCATGCGGTCGTGCGCGGGCCGGCTGCGGATCGTGCTGCCGCAGGAGGGTGCCCAGCCCGGACCGGCGGGCGGGGCCGAGGCCGCCGCCGGCCACGGTGGGGAGGCGCACGTCAACCGGGTGCTGGCCGCGCTCGGCGTACGGCGGCTGTTCGAGGTCTACCCGGACCTGGACGCGGCGACCGACGACACCGCCCGGCCGCTGTCCGCCTGAACCGGAACCGGCCCTGAACCGGAACCGGGCCGGAACCTGAACCGGGCCCGGGCGCCGGAGCGGCGGGAAAACCGGTGCATCCGCGGCGCGGGGTGCCCGAGGATGGGCCCATGACCCGACTCACCTTCGTACGCGGCGACATCACCGAGGCGCCGGTCGACGCGGTGGTCAACGCCGCGAACTCCTCCCTGCTCGGCGGCGGAGGTGTGGACGGCGCCATCCACCGCAAGGGCGGCTCCGAGATCCTGGCCGCCTGCCGCGACCTGCGGGCGTCGCGCTACGGCCGCGGCCTGCCCACCGGCCAGGCCGTCGCGACCACCGCCGGCCGGCTGCCCGCGCGCTGGGTCATCCACACCGTCGGGCCGGTCTGGCAGCCGGACGAGGACCGCTCCGGACTCCTCGCCTCCTGCTACCGGGAGTCGCTGCGCGTGGCCGACGAACTCGGCGCCGCCACCATCGCCTTCCCCGCCATCTCCACCGGGGTCTACGGCTGGCCGATCGACGACGGCGCCCGCATCGCCGTACAGACCGTGCGCGCGACACCCACCTCCGTCACCGAGGTGCGCTTCACCCTCTTCAGCGAAGTCGCTTACGAGGCATTTGTCGCTTATGAGTAGTGCATGGGCGAGGCTGGGGCGGTGATCACGGAGCGTCCGCGGCGGGTTGTGTCCGATGCGTGACTTGTCAGGCGGTGGAGTCCGGGTGGTCCTCGGGTAACCTCCATCGGGTGCGCGTACGTTCCAGGCTTCCGCAGGAGGCCGCTCCGACCATCCGGAGCGGTGACGTGCCTGGCTGCGCGTCTCCCGGCCGGGGTCGGGGCGCAGTATGCGGTACGTCGGCCCTCCCGCGGGTGAATATGCCCGAAGCGCTTGTCGGTCAACCGGTCATCCGGCCAAGCTTGGTGACGCCTGTGTCACATACGGTGACGGCAGGCAGGCGCGAGGCGTCGGGTCAGCCGGTTCGGATGGTGTGAGCAGTGCAGATGCTTCAGATGCAACTGGAGGTCGGGGTCGACCCGGCGGAGGTCGGGCGCGCCCGGCGCTGGGCGCGGTCGCGACTGGTGGGCTCCGGGATAGGAGCCGACGAACCGGTCGCCGAGACACTGCTCCTGCTCATCTCCGAACTCGTCACCAACGCCGTGGTCCACACCGGCTGCCCGGCGGTGCTGCGCATGCTCTTCCCGACCGCGCCCGCCGCCCCGGTACGGGTCGAGGTCGCCGACGCCAGCGTCCTTCCGCCCGCCCCGCGCCACGCCGACCGTGACGAGACCGGCGGCCGCGGCCTCGAACTCGTCGACGGCCTCGCCGACCGCTGGGGCTGGCACCCCGAAGGCGCGGGCAAGCAGATCTGGTGCGAGGTCGACCGCTCCACCGCCGGCGCGCTCCTCACCTGACCTGGCTCGCCCCGCCCCGCCCCACCCCGCTCCTCCACACCAACCGCCCGGCCGCAGACCGCCCTTCAGCCGCGCGACGCCGCCTGGAACGTGCGCCGGTACGCCGTCGGGGACACCCCCAGCGCACTGTGGATGTGCTGTCGCAGCGACGCCCCGGTGCCGAACCCCGCCTGCCGCGCCACCTGGTCCATCCCGAGGTCGGTCGACTCCAGCAACTGCCGCGCCATCTCGATCCGCTGCTGCGTCAGCCACTGCCCCGGGCTCATCCCCACCTCCTCCCGGAACCGCCGCGTGAACGTCCGCACGCTCATCGCCTCCCGCTCCGCGAGCTGCCGCAACGTCACCGGCTCCGCCAGCCGCTCCAGCGCCCACACCCTGGCCCGCTCGGTGCCCGCCAACTGCGGCTCGGGCAGCGGCCGCCGCACGTACTGCGCCTGACCGCCCTCCCGGTGCGGCGGCACCACGGTCCGCCGGGCCACCCCGTTCGCCACCGCGCTGCCGAAGTCCCGCCGCACGATGTGCAGGCACAGGTCGATCCCGGCCGCCACCCCCGCCGACGTGAGCACGTCGCCGTCGTCCACGTACAGCACGTCCGGGTCCACCCGCACCCGGGGGAAGAGCCGTTGGAAGTGGGCCGCGCTGCTCCAGTGCGTGGTCGCCGGCCGCCCGTCCAGCAGCCCCGCCGCCGCCAGCAGGAACGATCCCGTGCAGATCGACACCACCCGCGCGCCCGGCCGGATCGCGTCGAACGCCGCCACCAGCTCGTCGCCGAGCCGGCCCTCCTCGTAGACCTCGCCCCACTCGTGCGACGCGGGCACCACCACCGTGTCCGCCTCGGCCAGCGCCTCAACGCCGTGCTCGACGGTGATCGCGAAGTCCGCGTCCGTCCGCACCGCGCCCGGACGCACGCTGCACGTCACCACCTCGTACAGCCCCGCGTGGCCCGGGTCCTGCTCCGGACGCCTCGCGGCCCCGAAGATCCGCAGCGGGATGCCGAGTTCGAACGGGATCACGCCGTCGAGCACGAACACCGCCACCCGGTGCCGCCCGCTGTCCCCGAAGACCCGCGCCCGCCCCGGCGCCGGAGATATCGCCATGGCCCGATCCTTTCACACCATGGCCCTCGGGCCACTCGTCGCCGGGGAACGCGCCTCCGACACTGAGCAACGTGACGCAGACATCCCGCACTTCCGCGACCGTGGCAGCGACCACGGCACCCGCCCCGCCCGGTGGCGGCGCCGGACCGCGCCGCCGCGCCCGCCCGCACCGTGCCTGGACCGTCGCCGCCGTCACCTTCGTGACCATCGTCGGCTCCGCCGCGTTCGCCTCCCTTCCCGGACTCCTGATCGACCCGCTGCACAGCGAGTTCGGCTGGTCGCGCGCCACGATCGGCCTCGCGGTCTCCGTCAACCTCGCGCTGTACGGGCTGACGGCGCCGTTCGCCGCCGCGCTGATGGACCGCTTCGGCATCCGGCGCGTCGTCGCCTGCGCGCTGCTGACGATCGCGCTCGGTGCCGGACTCACCATCTCGATGACCCAGGCATGGCAACTGGTGCTGTGCTGGGGCGTCCTGGTGGGCCTGGGCAGCGGTTCGATGGCGCTCGCGTTCGCCGCGACTGTCGCCAACCGCTGGTTCGTCGCCCGCCGCGGTCTGGTCACCGGCATCCTCACGGCCGGCGGCGCGGCCGGCCAACTGGTCTTCCTCCCTCTCCTGTCGTGGATCACCGAGCACCACGGCTGGCGTCCCGCCGCCGCGACGGTCTGCCTCGCGGCGCTCGCCGTCGTGCCCTTCGTCTGGCTGCTGCTGCGCGACCACCCCGCCGACGCGGGCGTGGCTCCGTACGGCGCGGCGGAGTTCGTCCCCAAACCCGCACCGGTCACCGGGGCGGCCGGGCGTGCGCTGCGGGCCCTTCTCCACGCGGCACGCGGCGGTACCTTCTGGCTGCTGGCCGGCAGCTTCGCGATCTGCGGTGCGTCGACCAACGGCCTGGTGAAGACCGACTTCGTGCCCGCCGCGCACGACCACGGGCTGCCCGTGACGACCGCGGCGTCCCTGCTCGCCGTCATCGGGATGTTCGACATCGCGGGCACGGTGGCCTCCGGATGGCTCACCGACCGTCTGTCGCCGAGGCGGCTGCTCGCGATCTACTACGGACTTCGCGGACTGTCGCTGATGTTCCTCCCCATGCTGTTCTCGGACACCATCCATCCCTCGATGGTGCTGTTCATCGTCTTCTACGGCCTGGACTGGGTGGCGACGGTGCCGCCGACGGTCGCGCTGTGCCGTGAGCACTACGGCGAGAACAGCGCGATCGTCTTCGGCTGGGTGCTCGCGGCGCACCAGATCGGTGCGGCCCTGGTCGCCTACCTCGGCGGGGTGGCGCGTGACGCGCTCGGCTCCTACGACGTCGTCTGGTACACCTCCGGTGCGTTGTGCGCGGTGGCCGCGCTGATGTCCCTGGTCGTCCGCCACCGGCCGGTCGCCGCGCCCGTGGTGGCGGTTACTGTCTGAACGCCCCGAATTTCAGTTCTAGTTCCGATTCGTGCCGAGTTCACCCGCTTGGCCGAACGCCGTGCGCGGGGCCTGCCCGGCGCGGGCCGCGCACACCCCCCTTACCGCGCGCGTGCGGCCGCGCGCGCGATACGGCGGGCGTCGATCGCCATCTCCCGGAACATCCCGCTGATCGGATTGGTGAACCCGGTGAAGTACAGCCCGGGCGCGTTCGCGGGCGTCCTGGCCCCGTGCACCACCGGACGGCCGCGGCCGTCGAGCACGCCGAGGTGGCCCACGAGCGGTTCGAGGCCCCGCCGGTAGCCGGTCGCGGCGATCACGGCCTCCGGCTCGATCCCGGAGCCGTCGGCGAGCTTCACCGTGCCGCCGTCGAACTCGGCGACGGCCGCGACGGGTTCGACCCGGCGCGATCGGACCGCCGCGATCAGGCCGACGTCCTGCACCGGGATGGAGCCCTCGCGCACCCGCGAGTACAGCCCGGTCACGGGCCGGGGCAGACCGTACGCCGACAGGTCGGGGACGCCGGCCTTCGCGACGTACGGCGCGAGGCGGTCCACCAGCCGCGTCGGCAGCCGCCGGCAGACGATGCCGCTGGCCTGCGCGGGCCAGCCGAACGTGGAGCGGCGCAGGATGTGCGGCACCGTCCGCACCGCCAGCCGCACCCGCCCGGCCCCGCCCTCCGCCAGGTCGACGGCGATCTCCGCGCCGGTGTTGCCCACGCCGACCACGAGCACGTCCCGCCTGGTGTAGGGGGCGGCGTTGCGATAGCGGGAGGCGTGCAGAAGATCACCGGGGAAGGTGTTCCGTCCCGGCCAGTCGGGTATGTACGGACTGTGGTTGTGGCCCGTCGCCACCACGACCACCGCCGAGGACAGGACGCGGCCCCCGGTCGCGGGCAGTTCCCAGCCCCCGTTCTTGCGCACCACGCGGCCGACTTCGATGCCGGTCGCGATCTCGAGTTCGTGGTGTTCCGCGTAGGACTCGAGGTAGCGCACCACGTCGTCGCGGCTCACCCAGCGGCCGTAGCGGCGCGGGATGGGCAGCCCCGGCAGAGCGGACAGCCGCCGTGTGGTGTGCAGGTGCAGCCGGTCGTAGTGGCCGCGCCAGGACGCCCCCACCTGTTCCGCGCGCTCCACCACGAGCGGCCGCAGCCCCTGCTGACGCATGGCCGCGGCCGCGGCCAGTCCGCCGGGTCCGGCGCCGATGACGATCGCGTCGGGTGCGGCGGTGGGTGGGGGGACCCGGTCGGTGGCGGTCGTGGGGTCGGCCATGGGGGCACTCCTGGAGCCTGGGTACGTCTGTCGGGAGCAAGGCGGTGACAGCCGGCAGGTGCGTTCCTGCGGGCGGGTGCGAGCGTAACCCCCGATGCCGGTCGAGCGGCATGGGGCGTTGCCCCCAGCCCACCTGCCCCCCTGCCCCCTTGCCCACCTTCCCTATGGCACCTGCCACTTGGCCCGCACCGGGGCCCCGGTCCCGGGCGCCGCCTGGGCTTCGTCCGGCCGCTGCCGCGCGCGTACGGTGCGCGGAACGCGACGACGCGGGCGCCGGCGGCCTCCCCCGAGACCTCGTGGCGCCCGCGTCGGGGCGTGGTGTTGCGGCAGGACTGGCGCGTGCGGGCCGAACGCCCGTGGCAGCGGCCGGCGTTGAGCCGCGGCTACTTCGGCGGTTTCTTCCCGGTGACACCGAGGTGCACCAGCAGCGCCAGGTTCGGCTTCAGGTCGGCCTGCTTGACGCCGGACCCGGTGAAACCTTTCTGGTGGGCGGCGACGGCGGCGAGCATGGCCACGAGCGAGCCGGCGACGGCCGGTGCGCTGACCTGCTTGTCGACCCTGCCCTTGCTCTGCAGTTCCTTGATGGACTCGGTGAGCGAGCCCGTCACGGAGTTGAGGATGCGGGTGCGAATCCGGTTGAAGCGCTTGTCGCCTTCGGCGGCACCGAGGTCGATCACCCGCAGGATGGCGTCGTTCCTCCGCCAGAAGGACAGGAAGCCGTCGACGAGTTCGTCCGCGGCCTGCGCGCCGGACTTGCCGACCCAGGAGCGGCCCGCGACCAGTTCGGTCAGGCTCGCCCCCTCCTTGGCCATTTCGTCTGCGAGTTCGAGGACGGCGCCTTCGACGTCGGGGAAGTACTGATAGAACGTTGCGGGGGAGGTGCCCGCCATCCGGGCGACGTCAATCACCTTGACATCCCGGTACGGCGACGTGCTGAGCATCTCGCCGAGGCAGTCCAGCAGCTTCTGCCGCGTGGCCTGCCCGCGGCGGCCCGCAACACGGCCGTCGACGGTGCGAACTTGTCCTGTCATGCCGTCAGTTTACCGACCCGTGATCGGCGCGCGATTTGGCGGCGTGCAAACGGGGACGCACTCGTTCCGCTTGGCGAACCTCCAGTTCAACGGCGCTTTCTCGCGCCCCGGGAGCCTCAGCGAAGCGCGGCGGTATTGTGGCAAATGGGTGTTTTGAACCCCCGGAGTCGGGCGCTCGAATAATTGACCATATGTTCGAATTGAAGCGCGCGTAGTGGGGAAGATCACTGATGACGGTGGCGCCGACAGCATGTCGCGGACACGCCGCGGGCCATCGCGCGGAGAGGAGAGGAACTGATCATGTCGGCATTCGGAGAAGGCGCCCCCTGCTGGGCCGACGCTTCACTGCCCGACCTCGCCGCGGGCCGGTCCTTCTACGGCGAACTGCTCGGCTGGACCTTCCAGGACCAGGGCGAGGAGTTCGGCCACTACACGATGGCCCTGCGGGACGGCGTGAAGGTCGCCGCCCTGATGGAGCGGAGGGAGCCGTCGGTGCCCCCCGCCTGGGGCGTCTTCCTCGCCGTCGCCGACGCCGCCGCTGCCACCGAGAAAGTCAGGGCGGCCGGTGGCCAGGTCGCCTTCGGGCCGGACCCGGTGCCGGACGCCGGAGTGATGGCCGGCGTCGTCGACCCGGGCGGCTCCTTCGTCGGACTCTGGCAGCCCGGCGGACACGAGGGCTTCGGCCTGGTCGGCAAGCCGGGGGCCTACGCCTGGTCGGAGAACCACACGCGGGACACCGGTCCCGTCGACTCCTTCTACGAGGAAGTGTTCGGATTCGAGTCCCAGCAGGTCGGTGACGGCGCCCACTTCGACTACAAGGTGTGGTCCGTGCCCGGCGCCGAGAACCCCTCGCTCGGCCGGCTGGGACTGGGCGGCCCCGCCGAGGACGCCCCGGTCGGTTACCAGGTCTACTTCGCGGTCGGCGACTGCGACGACGCGGCGGCCACGGTGCGCCGGCTGGGCGGCCATGTGCTGGTCGAGCCCACGGACTCGCCCTACGGCCGCACCGCGATCGTCGCCGACGACCAGGGAGCGCGGTTCGCCGTGATCGACCCGGAGCGGCGGTCGGACGCCATACCCGGCCGCTAGCACCCCGCCGCAGCCCCCGCGTGCCCGCCTGCCGGAGCCGGCCCGGCGCGGCGGATGGCCGCCGTGTGCGCGGGAGCGGATGATAACGACTTCGCTTACCGGGCGTGTCGTGAAGGCCGCGGGTTCGCAACCGGCGCCCATCCCAGGAAGAATCGGGTCCGTACCCTGGCACGGGAGCCAGCGACCGGCCGGACGAGGCCGGGAAGCACGGGGAACGGCCCGCGGACACCGCGGGCACGGGGAGGTGGCAGGGCAAGTGGTGGAGCAGCTTACGCAGCATGACCCGAGACGGATCGGCCCTTTCGAGGTGCTGGGACGGCTCGGCGCCGGCGGCATGGGGCTGGTCTATCTCGCCCGCTCGGCCTCCGGTCGGCGCGTGGCGATCAAGACCGTGCGCGCGGAGCTCGCCGAGGACCAGCTCTTCCGGGTGCGCTTCACGCGTGAGGTCGAGGCGGCCCGCGCGGTGTCCGGGTTCTACACCGCCGCCGTCGTCGACGCCGACCCGCGGGCCGCCGTGCCCTGGCTCGCCACCGCGTACGTCCCCGCGCCCTCGCTGGAAGAGATCGTCAACCAGTCCGGCCCGCTGCCCGCCCAGGGCGTGCGCTGGCTCGCCGCCGGGATCGCCGAGGCGCTCCAGTCGATCCACGCCGCGGGCCTGGTGCACCGGGACATGAAGCCGTCGAACGTCCTGGTCGTCGAGGACGGGCCCCGGGTGATCGACTTCGGCATCGCCTCCGGGGTGTCCAACACCCGGCTGACGATGACCAACGTCGCCGTCGGCACCCCCGCCTACATGTCGCCCGAGCAGGCCCGCGACTCCCGCAGCGTGCGTGGCGCCAGCGACATCTTCTCGCTCGGCTCCACCCTGGTCTTCGCCGCGACCGGGCACGCGCCCTTCCACGGGGCCAACCCGGTCGAGACCGTCTTCATGCTGCTGCGCGAAGGCCCCGATGTGACCGGGCTGCCCGAGGAGCTGCGCCCGCTGATCGAGTCCTGCATGCGGATGAAGGCCGAGGAGCGCCCCACCCCCGCCGACCTCCAGGCGCAGCTCGCCCCGCACCTGTTCTCCTCCGGCGGCGACGACACCGGCACCGCCTCCGCCTGGCTGCCGCCCGGCGCGGTCGCCCTGATCGAGGACCGGCACCGCAGCCGGATCGGGCCGGTGCAGAACGGCGGCCGCCCCGCCCGCCAGCCCGGCGCACAGGTCTCCGGCCCGCAGGTGCCCGTGCCGCCGAGGGCCCCCGGCGGCCGGCCGCCCGTACCGCCGGCGGCCCCGCAGGGCCCCGGGCAGCAGCAGTCCGGGCTGCTGCCGCCGCCGCCCACGTCGCCGCCCCGCCCGCAGCAGCCGCCCCGCAGCCCCGCTCCGCAGCACGCGGCCGCGTCCGTCCAGCTCGCCGGGTCCGCGCCGATCGGGCCCGGGCTGCGGCTGGCGCGGGCGGCCGACCTCAAGGCCACGGCCGGACCGGTGCCCGGCACCGAGTGGGTGCGCCCCCGCGGCGGCACCCACCACCAGGCGGAGGCCCCGCCCGCGTCCGTGGCCGGCATGCCGCGGCCGGCCGGCCCGCCGGGGGAGTGGCGGCCGTGGCGGTTCCGGATGTCGAACGACGTGTGGGGCACCCCCGTCGTGGCCGGCGGCCTGCTGTACGTCACGTCCTTCGAGGTGCACGCCCTCGACGTGGCCAGCGGGCGGCGGCAGTTCAAGACCCGGGACGTGGCCTGGACGATGGCGGTGGCCGGCGGCCGCATCCACGCCTCGGACGGGCCCAGCCTCTTCGCGCTCGGCGCGACCGACGGCGGCGAGCGGTGGCGTACCCCGATCGACGGCTGGGTGTACGCCGCGCAGGCCGACGCGGGCACCGTCGTGACCGGCATCCGCGGCGGCGTGGTGCAGGCGTGGGACGCCGAGCGCGGCACCCTGCGGTGGGAACGGGCCGGGGCGCAGACGGAGTTCGAGTCCCCCGATGCCGGGCCGGCCATCGCCGACCGGGTGGTCTACTACCAGGGCGGCGGCCTGCTGCACGCGGTGGACACGCTCAGCGGCGCCGAGCTGTGGTCGTATCCGGTGGGCGAGCCCGGTGCTGCCGGTTCCGTGGTCACCCGGCCGGTGGTCGCCGACGGCGTCGTCCACCTGACCGCCGGCACCCGCGTACTGGCCCTCGACGCGCGTAACGGCGCGGAGCGCTGGCACTTCGAGGCGCCCGCGGTGATGTTCGCACCGCCCGCGCACGTACCCGGCCCGGGCCCGACCGGCGGCGGGATCTACGTCGCCGACCACCTCGGCACGGTGTACGCGCTGGACCCGGCGGACGGCCGGGACCGCTGGCGGGTCGCCACCGAGCCGCGGCAGTCCCTGGAGCCGGTGGTGGTCGCCGCCGGCGGGGTCCACCTCGGCGCGGGCAGCGCCCTGTACACGCTGGACGCGGTGAGCGGGGCGCCGCGCTGGCGGTTCGCCGCGCAGAACGAGATCACCGGGTCGCCCGCGGTCGCCGACGGCCGGGTGCACTTCGGATCGAAGGACCACTGCCTGTACACGGTGGACGCGCAAGGCGGCCAGTTGCGCTGGCGGCTGGAGACCGGCGGCGAGATCACCGGCTCGCCGGTCACCGCCGACGGCGTGGTCTACGCCTGCTCCAAGGACCGCTGCGTGTACGCCCTGGACGCGGCGAAGGGCACCGGTTCGAGCTCCCGCCGGGCCTGAGGCTTCCGGCCTGACCGCCTGACCGCCTGACGGCCTGACCGGTTACCGCCTGACCGTGCCGAGCCCGCGCAGCAGCCCGCTCACGGCTCGGGCACCTCGTCCCGGGACAGCGGCTCGCCGGACGCCACCGCGTCCGGCGGGAGTTCCTGATCGGGGCTGCCGTAGCGGGCGCGGCGCAGCCCCGAGAACAAGAAAGCGCCGGCGAACAGCAGCAGCCCGCTGCCGACCGCGATGCCCGCACCCGAGCCCAGCCCGCCACCCCCGGCGGCCGGCCCGCCCGCGAACTGCGCCTGCCGCACCATCCACAGCACCGTGACACCCAGCACCAGGCACCCCGCCAGCCCCACGGCCGCCCACGACTGGGAGAGCACACCCAGCAGCGTCAGCAGCGCGGCGAAGCCCATGGGCAGGAAGAGGGAGCCGAGCAGGGCCGCGTCACGATCGGTGACGCCGACCCCCGTGAAGAGGTCGTCGACCCGGATGCCGGACCCGTGACGGCCGTCGTACCAGGCTCGGAAGGGGCACCAGACGGCGGCCGCCGCTCCTGCGAGCGCGAGCAGTGACCCCAGGATGTTGCGGACCATCGGGGTGCCACCGCCTCGTGTCGCTCACTCGGCCCCCACGTGGCCGACGGTACGCCGGGCGCGGCAGCCGTGCCAGGCGAGCGGGTGGCGGGACGGCACAGGCGCGGGCGGGGGCGGGGGGCGGTACACGCAGATCGGAACCCGCAGGTCGGACACGCGGCCCGGCGCCCGCAGGCGGGCACACGCAGGCGGGCACACGCAGGTCGGCCGCAGCGCCCCCTCCGCGCTGCGGCCGACCTGCCGCCCGGGCAGTGAGCCGGCCCCCTGAGCCGGCTCGTGCTGCCCCCCTTCCGGGCGGTTCCCCCTTTTTTCTCTCGCAGGCCTGGAGACCCCCATCCCCAGGCTTACGGGACCATGTCCGCGTCGGGCGGCCAGCCCCGGCACCCCGTTTCCGTACCGGGCGGAGCGCCTCGCGCGGATCAGTTCGCGGGCTCGGACTCGGTGTGCCAGTTGTTCGGCTTGACGAGAGCGGGCTTCTTGGGCGTGGACTCGTCCGCCAGCAGACCGTCCACCGCGTCCTCGGTCGTGCCCTCCGTGTGCCAGTTGTCCGGGTCGACCGCGGCGGCGGTCGGCGCGGTCGGCGGTACAGGATCAGTCGACTCGGTCTGCTGGTTGTCGGTAGTCATGGTCGTTCTCCTGCACTTGGGGACTGCTGTGGTGAAGCCCACCCGGCGACGACCCCCGTGCATCACCGGGCGGGCGGCTCGTGCGGTGAATCGAATCGTGGCAGGCGCCGATAATCAACCGATAAACGGTATCGACGAGTTGCCGTTCAGAGGGATGTGCCCACCGGTTCCGGCCCGCCCCTGGCGCCACTTCGGCCCCGGTCGTCCGGACGGTCGCCGCCGGCCGGGACAGCCCCGCCGCTCCCGCAGCGGTCAGCCCGCCATCCGGATCACCGACGGCGCGGAGTCCTCACCGAGCAACTGCCGTACCTCGTCGGCCTCCGGGGAGCCGAGCGCCGCGTACATACCCAGCGCGTCGTGCCAGCACGCGTGCGCCCGGACGAGCTGGCCCATGTCGGCGAGCGCGCGGCCGAGGACGGTCAGGACGTTGGCGGTGCGCCACTCGCCGCCCACCTCGCGCTGGATGACCAGGGCCTGTTCGGCCGCGGCGGCCGACTGGAGGCTGCGCCCGGCCGCGCGGTGCGCCTCGGCCAGCCGGTACAGCGTCATGCCCTCCCAGAACTGCTGCCGTGCGTCGCGGAAGATCTCCAGCGCCTCGTTGAGCCGCGCCACCGCGTCGTCGGCGCGGTCGGCCGCGGTCAGGGCGACGGCGACCGCGTACAGGCCGTTGCCGAGGCGGAATCCGACGTTCAGGTCGCGGTAGATGGCCAGCGCCTGCCGGCTCGTGCTGACCGCCGCGTCGGGGTCGCCGAGGCTCAACTGGGCCCGGGAGAGGTTGCTCAGGGCCGACGCCTCGCCGTGCCGGTTGCCGTCCGCGCGGAACGCCTCCAGGGCGGCTTCGTGGTACTCCGTGCAGTCGTCGAAGCGCTGCGCCTGGTGCGCGATGATGCCCCGCAGGTTCGGCGCGTAGCAGCAGGTGACGGGGTCCTCGGCGGCGAGCCCCACCACCATCGCGCGCCGCGCCTCCTCGTCCGCGGCGGTGAACCGGGCCGTCATCCGCAGCAGTTGGGCGACGAGCACCCGGGCCCGGCCCTCGACCAGCGCGTCCCCGCAGGTGTTCGCGGTAGCCACGACGGCGTGCGCGGCCTGCTCGTATTGGCGCGCGTAGATCCCCGACTCCATCAGGTCCTGGGCCGCCCACAGCAGGTCGGCGGCCTTGCGCATCAGGCCGCCGCAGCCCTCGCCGGCCGACTGCTCGACCGCCGCGAGCAGCACTTGCGCCTCGGCGAACAGCCACTCCAGCCCGGCGTCGCGGGAGTCGAAGGACAGGCCCGGGCGCGAGGTGCCGGCGAGGTGGTCCAGCACCCGGTCGCCGGGGTTCTCCAGCGCGTAGACCGCCTCGGCCGAGGCGAGGTAGAAGTCCAGCAGCCGGGACAGCGCCGAGCAGCGTGCCTGCTCGGTCTCGTCGCGCTCGGCGCACTCGCGGGCGTACAGCCGCAGCAGGTCGTGGAAGCGGTAACGCGCGGGCGCGGCCGACTCGATGAGGCTTATGTCGACCAGCGTCTCCAGCAGCTGCTCGGCCGTGTACGGGTCGAGGTCCAGGACGGCGGCCGCCGCGTCCAGCGAGATGTCCGGGCCCTCGGGCAGCGACAACAGCCGGAAGGCGCGGGCCTGTTCGGGTGACAGGTGCCCGTAGCCGAGGGCGAAGGTGGCCTTGACGGCGAGGTCGCCCGCCCGCAGCTCGTCCAGCCGGCGCCGCTGGTCGGCGAGTTTGCGGGCCAGTACGGACACCGTCCAGGTCCGGCGCGCGGCCAGCCGGGCGGCGGCGATCCGGATCGCCAGCGGCAGGAAGCCGCAGGCGCCCACCACCGCGAGCGCCGCCTGCCGTTCGCCGGACATCCGCTCCTCGCCGACGATCCGGCCGAAGAGCCGCAGCGCCTCCTCCGGCGACATCACGTCGAGGTCGACCAGGTGCGCGCCCTCCAGGTCGACCATCCGCATCCGGCTGGTGACCAGGGCCGCGCAGCCCGGCGTACCCGGGAGCAACTGCCGGATCTGGGCGGCGTCGTAGGCGTTGTCGAGCAAGGTGAGGACGCGGCGGCCGTCGAGGGTGGAGCGGTAGAGCGCGGCGCGCTCGGCGAGCGAGTCGGGGATGGCGGGGTTGGGCACGCCCAACGCCCGCAGGAACGCGCCGAGTACGGCCTCGGGTTCGGCCGGGCGCGGCTCGGTGCCTTGCAGGTCGACGTACAACTGCCCGTCGGGGAAAGCGTCGCGGACGGCGTGCGCGACGTGCACGGCGAGCGTGGTCTTGCCGACGCCGCCGATCCCGGCCACGGCGGAGACCGCCATCACCCCGCCGTCCCGCCCCTGTTCGGTGGCGAGTGTCAGCTGGCTGCCCAACTCCGCGACGGCGGCGCGGCGGCCGGTGAAGTCGGGGACGCTCGCTGGGAGTTGCGCGGGCCGGGCGACCTCGGGCGGCGCGGCGACCTCGGTGGCCGGCGCGGCCAGGTCCGGGTCGGCCTCCAGGATGCGCTGGTGCAGGTCGCTGAGCTCGGCGGAGGGGTCGATGCCGAGTTCCTCGGCGAGCAGGCGGCGGGTGTCGGCGTAGACGCCGAGCGCCTCGGCCTGCCGGCCGCTGCGGTACAGCGCGAGCATCAGCAGGATGCGCAGCCGCTCGCGCAGCGGGTGCTGGGCGGACAGCGCGGTGAGTTCGGAGACGGCGTCGGCGTGCGCGCCCAGTTCCAGGTCGAGTTCGAGACTGGTCTCCGACAGGCCCACCAGCCACTCGATCAGCCGGGAGCGCTGCGTCTCCGCGTACGGTCCGGGCAGGCCCGCCAACGGCTCGCCGTGCCACAGTTCCAGCGCGGACTTCAGCAGGCTGCGGGCCTTCTCCGGGTCGGTCGCCCGGATCTTCTCCGCGCCGGCGGCCAGGCGTTCGACGACGGCGTAGTCCAGGTCGTCCGGTCCGACCCGCAGCGCGTATCCACCCGAATCGGTGACCAGCGACTCGGGGCCGAGCGCCTTGCGCAGCCGGAAAGCGTACGAACGCAGCGCCGCGAGCGCGGTGTTGGGCGGGTTCTCCCCCCACAGGGCGTCCAGCAGCTCCGGTGCGGAGGCGGTACGGCCGCCGCGCAGCAGCAGTGCGGCGAGCACGGCCCGCTGCTGTGGTGCCCCGGTGGCGATCGGCTCGTCGCCGCGCCAGGCACGCACCGGGCCGAGAACCGCGTAGCGCAGGCCGCCCGGTTCCGTGCTGCTCTCCATCGTCTGCCCCCTGGATCGCCCATGCGCACCGGCCGGGCGCGTCCCCGGGCCTGGCGCTCCGCGCGTATATCTATCGTTCATCGCTGGACGGAACAGTTCTCTGCATGACATGCGGAGCCGAGAGTTCGGCCCCGTCCGTGCCAGTTTGCCGTGTCGGGCGGCCGAGGTCACCCCGTGCATGGCGCCGATCCGGCCTTGGGCCGAATGTTGGGCCGAATTCGAGGTTCTGTCTGTGCGTGCGCGGAGGTTGTGTTGTGTGGGACGGGTTCACACCTGTGTGTGTCCTGCGAGCGGATGGGTGACGAGGACGTGCGGGTGTCCGGAAAAAACGATTCGGCGGATTCCTCGGTTTCGGCCGGTTTGCGCGGGGAAAGATCATCTGTGTTCGGTGCGGTGCTCTCCTGGCCGTCGCTGCACAGGACATCCACGCTCCCGGGGACGGGACCCGTACCGCCCGCACCCTCCGGGACGGACACGGTGACCCGCGGTGGCGGGAAGCACAGCCGGCCCCGGCGCGGGCGCGGCGGTGGTTTCCGCGGCACCCCGGGCGAGAACGGGCGCCTGCCCGGTCCGCTGCTGCGGCAGCGGGCGGAGCAGCAGCCGCAGGGCATCCCCGCACTGCCCTACGGCGACCTTGCGCCCCTGACCGGGACCGCCGGGTGCAGCTTCGCCGAGCTGGACCGCCGGGCCCGGGCCGTCGCCGCGCGACTGGGCCGTGCGCTCCAGCCGGGCAGCCGCGTCCTGCTCGTGTACCCGCAAGGGCCGGACCTCGCGGGCGCGTTCCTCGGCTGCCTGTACGCGGGGATGGCCGCGGTGCCGCTCGTGCTGTCCGCGCCGGGCGCGACCAAGTCGGTGGCGCACGCCGCGCTGCGCTGCGACCCGGCGATGGTGCTCACCGGCACCGACACCTGGACACCGCTCGCGGTGGACCGGACGCGGGTCGAGGTGGTGGAGGCGGACGGGCTGCATGTCTCCGGCGAGCCCGCCTGGCGGCTGGCGCAGCACTGGCGGCCGGTGGGTGTGCTGCGCGGTGCGCCCGCCTACTACCGCTACCACGACGACGGCGCGGTCGGCGGCCGGATGGAGTCGGCGATGTCGCACGCCGATCTCGCCGAGGTGATGGACGAGTTGGCGCAGGCCGTACGGCTGGGCACCGACGAGGAGAACGTCGGCTGGATCGCCGCGGTGCACGGGGTGGAGGACGCCGTGTGGCGCATCCTGCTGCCCATTCGCGTCACGGTGTAGCGGTCGCGTGCCCGTGCTCCTGCGTGCCCGTGTGCCCGCGTGCCTGCCCGCGTGCCCGTGGCCCGGGTTCGGATACGGGTGCGGCGCCGCGCGGGGTGCGGGGTGCGCGGCGCCGCGGAAGGCGGGCGGCAGGAAGCAGGAAGGGGCCGGCCGGTGGCAGGCCCTACGCCCGGCCGAGCCAGATCGGGTTGGTGAGGGCGGCGGCGGGTCCGGGGAGCCCGGAGGTGTCGCCGGACCCGGCGGGGTGGCGCACCTCGGCACGTACGTAGGAGGAGTAGGACGCGGTGGTGGTCCACTCCAGGACCCCGGAGGCGGGCAGGGCCTGGGTGACGGTGGGGCCCTCGTCGGTGAGCAGGCGCAGTACGCAGTCGGCGGGCACCCCGCCGACCTCGAGGCGGACGGTCACATCGGCGTCGTCGGCGACCGCCAACCGCTCGCCGATGCCCGCGTGTTCGCCGTGCGGGCCGGATGCGGAGAAGGCGAGCCGGACGTCGGCGTTCTCGGCGATCCAGGAGTGGCCGGCGCGGATGCCGGCCTGGAGCGAGCGGCGGTCGAGGCCGTCGGCGAGCACCACGGTCTGCGGCAGGCCGACGACGTCGGGGTCGCGGTGCGCGTCGGAGTTGCCCATCGCGGGCACCCACTGGCCGTCGCCGCGGCGGGCGGCGCCGGTGAGGAGGTTGTCCCAGGTGAGCAGGGACGCCTCGTCGTCGGCGGTCCAGGGGCCGTTCCAGACCTCGATGGCGTCCACGTTGTCGTAACCGAACTTCCACTGGCTGGCCAGGCTGGTGCCGTACGGGTGGGCGGGCACCACGATGCCGCCGGCCCGGCGGATCTGCCGGGCGAAGCGGTCGAAGGCGTCGTCGCGCGCCCGGTAGCGCCAGTCGATCCACTCGCCGCCGTCCACGCCGATGGCGAGGTAGTGGCCGTTGCGGGTGGTGATCTCCTCGCCGGTCAGGATGAGCAGGTCGTCGCCGGCCAGCGGGCCCAGCAGCGGGTGCGCGGAGGAGGTGTTGTGGTCGCTGGAGTTGATGAAGTCGAGCTTCGCCGCCCGGGCGAGCGCGGCCAGTTGCTCCAGGGTGCGCTTGCCGTCGGAGTGCACGGTGTGCAGGTGGCAGTCGCCGCGGTACCAGCCCCGGCCGCGGCCGGGGACCTGCTCCGGCGGGTAGTCGGGCGCGGGGGTGGTGCCGGGCTCGCCCGGGGTGAGGGTGACGGTCACCGAGTAGTCCAGGCCCTGGGGCGCGACCGTGTACGGGCCGAGCACCACGTGCCAGGTGCCCGCCTCGACCGGGCCGGCCAGGTAGCCGGGCGTCGCCTGCTCCGCGCTGATCGAGAACTCCGTGCGTGCGCCGCCCGACCAGCCGCGGAAGCCCCGGCCGCCCACGTCGGTGCCGCGCTGGTCGAAGATGCCGATGTCGCAGGCGTTGCCGAGGACGCCGGCCGGCACGGCCGGCCGGTCGTAGGTGTACGACACGTCGATCTGCCGTGTCCCGCCGGGCACCTTCAGCGGCAGGTACACGAAGTCGGCGGTGCCCGTCGGCAGATGGCCGCTGAGCGTACGGGTGACGGCGGCCGCGGTGCCCCGGCCGGAGCCGGGGTCCGCGCCGGAGTCCGAGGCGGCGGCGAAGTCCACGGGGGCCAGCGTAAGGACGCCGGCCGCACCCGCGCTCGCGGAGAGCTTCAGCACATCTCGTCGGTCCATGGCCTCCACGGTCGCGCCCCCGGGTGACGCGCGCGTGGCCGCGCCCTGTGCGGACGGGGGCGGAAAGCCGAGGGATCGGTGGGGCGGCTGGGCCGTACGGGTGAGGGCGGGCGGTTGCAAGTGCATTCCGGCGGACCGCCGTACGTGGGCCGTCCGCCGGCGCCGGATGGCCACGGTCGGCGCGGGTCCGGCCTGTGTCCGGCGGGGGTGAATTCGCGGCGGCGCCGCCGCCCGGTTCCTCGTGGTTCACCGTGCGGCCCGCGCCGGGGTGGTGAAGTCCTGTGCGAAGCAAATGAGTTGCGGTCCGAGGAGCGGCAGAGGGGACGACGGTGGGCGGTCGCGCAGGGGCACAAGGGGCACACACGAAGGCGCGGCTCGGGCTGCGGGCCGGCGGCGCGGCGGTCGCCGCGCTCGGCGCACTAGCCGGCAGCCTGGCGGGAGCGTCGGCGGCGGCCGCACAAGGCGGCGGCCTGCCGTACTCCCGGGTGGAGCAGGTGGCGCGCGGGGTGACGTACGGCCAGTTCTCGGTGGACGGCGGGAAGGGCGCCGTGACGGGCTACCTGCTCACCGTCGACCTGGCGGACCCGCGGGTGCGGGTGGACCTGCTGACGCCGGGTGCGGTGGCCGAGCGCGCGCCGGTCTCCCAACTCGCCGACTCCGCCCGGGCGGTGGCCGCGGTCAACGGCGACTTCTTCAACATCACCGAGGAGCACGCCGGGGTCGCCCCCACCGGTTCGTCCGACGGGCCGGAGATCTCCGGCGGCCGGGCGCTGAAGGCGGCGGTGCCCGACGCGCAGCGCTTCGGCCCGGCGATGCCGCCCGGCGGGACCACCCGGGACGTGCTCGGCGTCGGGGTGGACCGCAGGGCCCGGCTGGACCGGCTCACCCTGGCCGGCAGCGTCCGCACCGCGCACGGCAGTTACCCGCTCGGCGGCTTCAACCAGTACGCCCTGCCCGAGGGCGGCATCGGCGCCTACACGGCCGGCTGGGGCACCGTCTCCCGCGAGCGCGCCGTCTGCGGCTCCGACACTTCCCGTGCCGCGGCGTGCAGCACCGACACCTACGAGGTGACCGTCCGCCACGGCCGGGTGACCGCCGCGGCGGACACCCCCGGGCAGGGCGCGATCGCCCCGGGCAGCACCGTGCTCGTCGGGCGGGACGCCGGCGCCGACACCCTGCGCGCGCTGCGCGTCGGCGACCGCGCGGACGTCGCCGAGCACCTGGCCCCGGCCGCCTCCCATGTGCCCTACACCTTCGCGGTGGGCGGCTTCACGGTGCTGCGCGACGGCGACCCGCTGCCCGGGCTCGACACCAAGACCGCCGCGGTCCGTACCGCCGCGGGCTTCGGTGCCGGCGGCCGCACGCTCTACCTGCTCGCCCTCGACGGCACCGCGGCCGCCGACCCCGGCCTGACCGTCGCCGAGGTCGCCGACGTGATGCGGCGGGCCGGCGCCGACGACGCGGTCAACCTCGACGGGGGCGGCTCCACCACGCTGGTCACCCGCGGCCCCGGCGACCCGGCCGCCATCGTGCGCAACAACCCCTCGGGCGTCGCGGAGCGCCCGGTGGCCAACGCCGTCGGGGTGTTCAGCACCGCCCGCAGCTGAGCCCGGCGGAACACCGGCGGGACCCGGTCAGGGACACCGGCAGGACCCCGGCGAGGCACTGACAGGAGACGAGCGGCGACCCGCGCACCCGGGCGCCGCCCGCCCCGCCCTCACCGGCTCTCCACCGCCCGCTCACCGCCGCTCCACCGCCCCCGCACAGCTCCCGCATGGCCCCTCCACCGACCGCCCGCCACACACCCCAACCGAACCACATACCTCACCTCCCCCACCCCGAACCACCGCAAACCCCGGAAAACGTCGGAAAAGACGGCCCATCGCGGACAAGCCCGCACCTACCCTCGGCCCCCCTTCCGCTCTCGGTTTCGTCGGATATCGTGCGGCGCAGCACGGATCGGATCGGGGGATGTTCGAAGGAGAGCGCTTTGACCGCTGTCTGGGGACGCGCGCAGCAACAGGACTTCCGCAGCCGGGTACGCGGCTGCCTGCTCGGTGGCGCGATCGGCGACGCGCTGGGCGCCGGCGTGGAGTTCGAGTCGCTCGACGCCATCCTCGACAGCCACGGCGCCGACGGGGTCACCGACTACGTCCCCGCGTACGGCAGGCGCGGCGCGATCACCGACGACACCCAGATGTCGCTGTTCACCGTCGAGGGCCTGATCCGCGCCCAGGTCCGCCGGGACACCGGCGCCTGGCACCCGCCGACCGACATCCACCGCGCCTACCTGCGCTGGGCGGCCACCCAGAACGAGTGGGGCCCCGACGAGCGCCGCCGGGACAGCGGCTGGCTGGCCCGCGAGGAGTGGCTGTACGCGCGCCGCGCGCCCGGCGGTGCCTGCCTCAGCGGCCTGTCCGACGACCGGATGGGCACCCTGGAGGAGCCGAAGAACCCCGGCTCCAAGGGGTGCGGTGCGGTGATGCGCTCGGCGCCGTTCGGCCTGCTGGTCGGCTGGGAGCCGCAACTCGTCTTCCAGCTCGCGGTCGAGTGCGCCGCCCAGACCCACGGCCACCCCACCGGGCAGCTCGCCTCGGGCGCCTTCGCGGTGATCGTGCACGGCCTGGCCCGCGGCGAGGCGCTGGACGGCTCCGTGCAGCACGCCCTCGCCCTGCTGGGCACCCGCCCCGGCCACCAGGAGACCACCGACGCCCTCCAGGGCGCCCTGGGCGCGGTGCGGCAGGGCATGCCGTCCCCGCAGCGCGTCGAGGCGCTGGGCGAGGGCTGGACGGCCGAGGAGGCGCTCGCGATCGGGGTGTACTGCGCGCTGGTCGCCGAGGACGTCCGGCACGGGCTGCTGCTGGCCGTCAACCACTCCGGCGACAGCGACTCCACCGGGTCGATCTGCGGCAACCTGCTGGGCGTCCAGCACGGCGAGACCGCACTGCCGCCGGCCTGGACGGCGGAGCTGGAGGGACGGGCCACGATCCTCCAACTCGCCGACGACTTCGCCATGGAGATGACCCAGTCCCCGGCGCTGCACGGCCCCGCGGGCGCCAGCCCGGCCTGGCTGGACCGCTACCCCGCCTCCTGACCGCCCTCCGGCCGTCCTGACGGCCCCCGTTGCCTCCGGTGCTCCCGGTCCGCCCCAGTCGCCCCCGCCGCCCCTGCCACCCCGCCTGTCGCGCCCTGCGCGGCCGCCGTCCGGGCCCACCGCCCGCATCGTGGAAAGTACCTGGACACCACAACGATTCTTCGTAGGCTGCACGCCATGACGACCAGCCTCCGCGGAGCACTCCCCGAACTCGCCGGCCGCGCACGCTCGGTGGGTGCGTCGCCGGTACGCGAGATCCTCGCGCTGACCGCGCGCCCGGAGGTGATCTCCTTCGCCGGCGGGCTGCCCGCGCCCGAGCTGTTCGACGCCGAGGGGCTGCGCCGGGCGTACGACCGGGTGCTCGCCGAGCGCCCCGGCACGGTGCTCCAGTACTCCACCAGCGAGGGCGACCCGGCGCTGCGCGGCGCGATCGCGGCACGCCTGGCCCGGCGCGGACTGCCGACCGACCCCGACGAGCTGCTGGTGACCGGAGGGTCGCAGCAGGGGCTGAGCCTGATCGCCACCGCCCTGCTGGAGCCGGGCGACACCGTGCTGGTGGAGAACCCGACCTACCTCGCCGCACTCCAGTGCTTCGGCTTCGCCGGCGCCCGGGTGGTCCCGGTGCCCACCGACGCCGACGGGGTGCTGCCCGACGCGCTGGAGGAGCTGGTCGTGCGCGAGCGGCCCAAGCTGCTCTACCTGGTGCCCAACTTCCAGAACCCCACCGGCCGTACGCTCCCCGCCGACCGCCGCAGCGCGGTCGCCGGGACCGCCGCGCGGCACGGGCTGTGGATCGCCGAGGACGACCCGTACGGCGAGCTGCGCTTCGAGGGCGCGCACCAGCCGCAGATCGCGTCGTACGAGGCCGCGGCCGACCGCACCGTGCTGCTGGGCAGCTTCTCCAAGGTGATGGCGCCCGGGCTGCGGCTGGGCTGGCTGCGCGCCCCGGCCGGATTCCGCCGGGCCTGCGTGATCGCCAAGCAGGCGGCCGACCTGCACACCTCGACCGTCGACCAGGCGGCGGTGGCCCGCTACCTCGCCGACAACGACCTGGACGCGCACCTCGACCGGGTGCGCGCGGCCTACCGTACGCGGCGCGACGCGCTGCTGGCCGGGCTGCCGGACGCGCTGCCGGCCGGCTCGGCCTGGAACCGCCCCGAGGGCGGCATGTTCGTGTGGGTGCGGCTGCCCGGCGGCCACGACGCCACCGCGCTGCTGCGCGTCGCGGTCGGCCACGACGTCGCCTACGTGCCCGGGGCGCCGTTCTTCGCCGCCGACCCGGACCCGGGGGCGCTGCGGATGTCGTTCACCACCCACACCCCGGCGCAGATCGCCGAGGGCCTCGCGCGGCTGGCCGAGGTGTTCCGCACACCCGCCTGACGCGCCGCGCGGGGTCGTGCCGCGGCCCCGCGCCCGTGCTCTCCCTCCCTTGCGGCCGCCCGGAACTCCCGCGTTCCGGGCGGCCGTTCCGTCGTGCCGCGCCGCCGGGGCGCGGGAATGCGGACGTCCGGCGAAGTGCCCGCTCATCGTCGGTTCGGCAGACGGGTCGTCACAATGCCAAGTTGGGCAAAGAAGAGGTAAAATCGTTCGGCTTTCTGACCTGGGTTCAGGTTCGTGAACGACGGAGCCCTTGACCGGTTCGCCGCAGCAAGGGTTCAATCCCCGAAGTCCCCACTCCCGCAAGGGGGCGACCCGCCCGAGCGAGCGGTACGGCGAAGTGCCTCACGTTCACCAGGCGGACCCCCGGGAGGGGACATGAACAGTCTCGACTGGACCGTTCTCATCGCGTACTTCGGCGTGATGGTGGCGATCGGCCTGTGGTCCCACAATCGCGTCGACGACGTCGGCGACTACTTCACGGCCGGCGGCCGGATGCCCTGGTGGCTGTCCGGCATCTCGCACCACATGTCCGGCTACAGCGCGGTGATGTTCACCGGCTACGCGGGCATCTCCTACCAGTACGGCTTCACGTCCTACGCCACCTGGGCCTTCCCGATCGCGATCGGGGTGGGCCTGGGCGCCAAGCTCTTCGCGCCGCGGCTGAACCGGATGCGCTCCCGGCTGCACGTCGCCTCGCCGCTGGAGTACCTGAAGGACCGGTACAACCTCACCACCCAGCAGGCGCTGGCCTGGTCCGGGGTGCTGCTGAAGATCGTGGACGTCGGCGCCAAGTGGGCCGCGATCGCCACCCTGCTGTCGGTCTTCACCGGCATCACGATCACCCAGGGCATCGTGATCACCGGCGCGATCACCGCGGTCTACTGCACGGTCGGCGGCCTGTGGGCCGACGCGCTCACCGAACTGGGGCAGTTCGTCATCCAGTTGATCGCCGGGCTGGCCATGCTGGTCGCCACGCTGCGGCACATCGGCGGGATCAGCGGCGTCTGGAACGTCTGGGACGAGCCCGAGCTGCACCACCACGGCCACCCCACCGCCGGCCCGTACACGACCGTCTTCCTGCTCGCGTACCTGTTCATCAAGACCTTCGAGTACAACGGCGGGATGTGGAACCAGGCGCAGCGCTACATGGCGACGCCCTCCGCCCGCGCGGCCACGCGCTCGGCGATGCTCTCCTCGGCGCTGTGGCTGGTCTGGCCGCTGGTGCTCTTCTTCCCGATGTGGGTCGCGCCCCTGCTGGTGCACGCGAACAAGGCCGACGCGTCCGACTCCTACGCGCTGCTGAGTGAACGGCTGCTGCCGCACGGCCTGCTGGGCCTGGTGGTGGTCGGGTTCTTCTCGCACACCATGGCGATGTGCTCCTCGGACGCCAACGCGATCTCCGCGGTGATCACCCGGGACATCGCACCCGCGGTCGCCAAGGGAGCCCGTACCTGGAGCGACCGGATCGGCCTGATCGCGGCGCGCACCACCACGCTGGTCTTCCTCGGGCTGTCCATGGCGGTGGCGACGCAGGTGAACTCGCCCACCTTCAAGGACATCATCACCGTGGTGATCAAGTGGGTGGCCGGGCTGGTCGGGCCGATCGCCATCCCGTTCATGCTGGGCCTGATGGCACGCTTCCGCAGGTCCGGCCCCACCGCGGCGCTCACCAGCTGGGCGCTGGGCCTGCTCGCCTTCTACCTGCTCAACTACCCGGTCAACGACGCGGTGTCGGGCGGGGTGCCGCTGCAGTACCAGATCGCCGGCCCGGTCGCGGTCTCGCTGGTGCTGTTCGTGGTGATCGGCTGGATCAAGCCGGAGGACACCCCGGAGCGGGACGCGCTCATCGCGAAGGTGGACGCCGAGGGAGCGGCGGAACCCGCCGAACGGCCCGCGGAGTCAGGGGGGTTCGGCGAGTTCGGTACGCCCGCCGCGAAGTGACCTGCCACACATGGAGCGAGCCCTCTCGGCCAGGACGGCGGCCAGTCGAGAGGGCCCCTCTGCGGTGTGAGCGACGCTTGCGCGGACGGCGTCAGCGCAGGTCGAA
The DNA here is from genome assembly GCF_057708125.1 of Actinacidiphila sp. bgisy145. Classification (NCBI taxonomy): domain Bacteria; kingdom Bacillati; phylum Actinomycetota; class Actinomycetes; order Kitasatosporales; family Streptomycetaceae; genus Actinacidiphila; species Actinacidiphila sp. bgisy145. The sequence continues at coordinate 152,668 of NZ_JBYIRL010000011.1, read as the reverse complement.
CGCTCCGCCGTCCACGTCGGCGACGAAGGACGTCCACTCCTGCGGGGAGAAGGTGAGCACCGGACCCTGCGGGTCCTTCGAGTCACGGACCACCACGGCTTCCACGGCGGGCGACTTGACCTCGACGCAAGCGCCGTTGCCCGTCGAACGCGAGGACTTGATCCAGGCGGGGGTGCTGCCCAGCTTGATAGCCATCTCTGCTCCGGTCTGTACTGGTGAGGACGGCGCGGTAGCCACGCCACTGACTGACGTCTTCGACGCTACCGGTCAACTTCGGCCAGAGGAGGGGGCGTTCACCCATCCGGATGGCATATCCCCGGCAAAGGTTCCGCAGTGACTGGGCAAGGGCGTATTCTGCCTCCCCACCACCTCGCCGTCATGCGTAGCGCGCGGCCGCCTCGGTGATGAAGGCCCGGGTCAGCTCGGCGCTCAGCGCCTGCGCCCGCAGATGCTCGTACATCACGCTGTACGCCTGGACGTCGGTGTCCTTCTCCAGGTACAGGTCGCTGTTGACGCCCTCCAGGTACACCACGGTCGCGTCCGTGGTGTCGGTGAACTCCAGGACCGCGAACTGCCCGCTCAACCCCGGGTGCGCGCCTGCGTCGAACGGCAGCACCTGCACGGTGACGTGCGGCAGGTGGCTGAACTCGACCAGCCGGAGCAGCTGTTCGTGCATCACATGGTCGTCGCCCACCCGGCGGCACAGCGCGGCCTCGTCGATCACCGCCCACATCCGCAGCGGCGCCTCCGGGTCGGTGATCCGCTCCTGGCGGCGCATCCGCACGCTCACCCGCTTCTCGACCTGCTCGCCGGACGCCTCGGGCAGGTTCCCCGCGATCATCGCGGCGGCGTACGCGGGCGTCTGCAACAGGCCCGGCACCACCTGGGGTTCGAAGACCCGCAGGCTCGCCGCCTCGGTCTCCAGCCCGATGTAGACGCTGTACGGGATGTCGCCGAAGGCATGCCACCAGCCCTGCTGCCGGGACTCCTTGGCCATCTGCATCAGCGAGTCGACGATCCGCACGTCCTCGACGCCGTAGACGCCGCACAGGTCGCGCACGTCGCGCTGGCTGATGCTGCGGCGGCCGTTCTCGAGTCTGCTGATCTTCGACTGGGAGACCAGCAGCCGGGCCGCGACCTCCTCGGCCGTCATCCCCTTCTGCTCGCGGAGCTTGCGCAGCTCCGACCCCAGCCGGCGGCGCCTGACGGTGGGGTTCACGTTCGCGACCACAGGGACTGCACCTCCACGCTGAACCGTACTGATGGTCAGCAGCCTGCCACCACCGGTCATCACCGCGCTGGCGAATGGACGGACAACCTTGCAGTCATGGCACGCTACTTGGCGCGGACACGGCGGCGCACGGGGCGGTGGCGGAACCGGAACACCTCCGGAATGCCGCCACCCCGCGCGCCATGTCACCCCGCGATGTGCACGGGTAGCGACAAGTTGTGTACTCTGTGTCGTGTGAACGACATATGCTGTCGGCCCGTTGCCGGTCGGATCACCGGGCTCCGGCCCGTGCCATCCCGCTGTGCCCCGCGGAGCGCTGTGCCTGGGCCGGCGGCCGCTTGGGCTGTGCCGCCACCCCGTTCTGCACGTCCATGACGGCGTGCGCCACGAGACCGCCCATCGGGTCGTACCTGATCAGGTCACGCAGGCGCGATCGCGACGACCGGCCCTCGTTGCCCGGGTACAGGTGCTTGCCGAGGCCCACGGCATGGGCGAGCGCGGCGAGCGCGGCGGTCCGCGGGTCCGGCGGTACGCCGGTGCGGATCGCGTTGTCCAGCCGGGCCCTGATCTCCCGGCTGACCGCGCTGTCGGTCGCCTGGTACCGCGTGGTCGGCAGCACCCCGCACATCTGACCCGGTACGGCGTGCACCATGCCGCACCGCTCCAGGTGTGCGAGATACGTCTGGCGCAACCCCAGCCGGGGCCCGCCGATCCAGTGGACGGCCCGCACCGGACTGCCACGGCGTCGCAGCAGTTCGAGCGCGGAGTCCAGAGTCGGATCTCCTGTCGGCCGTGGGTGCACCACGGCTATACGATCCCCGTCAGGGGCTATCCGTCCGGCCAGGGCCAGCTCGACGAGCTGGGCCCCGGCGAGGCCGAGGTCGAGCGACTGCGGCTGCGCCGTGGTCCCGGTGGTCGGGTCCAGGGCGAGCAGCAACAGCTCTTCCGGAATTGTTCTGCGGCTCTTGCCCATCCATGCCTCCCCGCGTGGATGAATGACAGGGTGACGCCTCTCACACGGGCCTGTCGAGAGTGCCTTTTCCATATCGACGGGAACCGGGTGGTATGTCGTTCTCGTCTACGGGGGGGATGGGGTGTCGCAGACGGACCGCGTCCTTCTCGCGGGACACTTGCCTGTGTAGTCCAAGACCGCTAAGGGCACAAGGTCTGCGCGTTTTTGCCCGAGTGTGTGCATGAGTCATCACGATGTGTGGAGGAGGTCTGCGTGGCGGGCGACGCCCCCGGCAGGGAGCAGCAGCACGAGACGTCGGGGGAGCCGGGTATCCGCCCGGCCAAAGATCCGAGGCTGGCGGTGTTCCGACTGCCTCCGGAGGCTGCGGAGGCCCGGGTGGCCGAGGGCGGCGCGGGGCGCCCGGCCGCGGAGGGTGAGGCCGATACCCCAGGTGCGCACACGCAGGACGACATCGAGGACGCCGGATCGGAGCCCCGTCCGCACCCCGACGCCGACAGCGGGCCCGCGGCGTCGGCGGATCGGGCGTCCGGACGTACGCCGACGGGCGCCGCGGCTACGACAGATGACGTAGCCGACGTGGACACCGTGACCGATCCTGCTCCCCCCGCCGCGCCTCCTGCGCCCCGTACGGCACAGGAGAAGCACGGGAAAACGGAACCGAATCGTGACCGGAATGAAGGGGCCGGGGAGGCTGCCGCGACTTCCGGTACGGGCGGGTCGGATGGGGTTGGGCCCGGTTCGGGCGAACCGGAGGCGGAACCGGGCGAGACCGCGGACGAAGCGGCGGACGGGGCTGCCGACGAATCGGCGGACGGGGTCGTCGGGGAGGACACCTCCGAAGACGCCCGCGTCGAGGAGGACGGTTCATCGGACGCCGAGGCGGATGAGGACGCCGAGGCCGCGACCGCGGAGAGCGGTGCGGACGAGACCGCTGCTGCCGCTGCCGAGGACGAGGGCGGTTCCGCCGACGCGGACGGCGCCGCTGACGCCGCTGCCGAGGAGCCCCCCGCCGGCACCGCGCCCGAGCCCGCCACGGAGTCCGCCGCGGACTCCGATGCGAGTGCGGATGCCGATGCCGAGGCCCGCCCTGCCACCCGAACGGACGCCGAGAGCTCCCGGAAGGACGGCGCCCAGGACGGTGAAAGCCCGTCCGCCGACGAGGACGCCCCGAAGCGTCCCGGCCCGACCGTGAAGCCCCTCGTCTCGGACATCCCCGCGGAGTGGCCCGAGGGCCCCCAGGGCGGCCGTCAGAGGCCCTCCGGGGACTCCACGGTGGTCTTCGGCGCCCCCGGCCGTCCGACGCGCGCACAGGCCGCTCCGCCGCCCCCGCCGCTGCCTCCTGCCGTGCCCGCCAAGCCCGCCGGGAAGCCGGCCGACGCACCGGCCGCCGAGCCGGCCGCGAAACCGGCCGGGCAGCCCGCGGACGAGGGCGGTGCCTCCGACGGCGCCACCGTCCGCGAGCCGGAGGGACCCCAGGGCACCCGCCGCATGCCGCTGCCGCTGCCGCCCGACAAGCAGCCGCTGAAACTGCTCGCCGAACTGACCAACACCCCGCCGCCGCCGGAGACCCCGCTGCGCACGGTGCTGCGCCGGTTCAAGATCTGGACGCCGCTGGTCGTGCTGCTCGCGGTCGTCTTCGTGGTGGTCCAGGCGGTGCGCCCGCTGCCGTCGCCGCACCTGACGCTGACCGCCTCCCCGACGTTCACCTTCTCCGGCACTCCGCTGACCCGGACCATGCCGTGGCCGTCCGAGGGCCAGTCCGTCGCCGAGGTGGAGGGGCTGGGCTCGCTCGGGGTGCACGGCAAGCAGACGCCCGTGCCGATCGCCAGCCTCACCAAGGTGATGACGGCGTACGTGATCCTGCACGACCACCCGCTGAGCGGCAGTCAGGGCGGGCCGACGATCACGGTCGACGCCCAGGCGGCGAAGGAGGCCGGTTCCGACGACCAGTCGACGGCGCCGGTCAAGGAGGGGCAGCGCTTCGACGAACGGCGGATGCTGCAACTGCTGCTCATCCCGTCGGGCAACAACATCGCCCGTCTGCTGGCCCGTTGGGACGCCGGCACGCAGGAGGCGTTCGTCGCGAAGATGACCGCGACGGCCAAGCGGCTGGGCATGGCGCAGACCACGTACACCGGCGCCAGCGGCATCGAGGAGACCACGGTCAGTACCTCGGTCGACCAGCTCAAGCTGGCCCGCGAGGTGATGAAGAACGACGTGTTCCGCTCGGTGGTCGCGCTGCCGAACGTGGACATCCCCGGTGTCGGCCGCATCTACAACAACAACAACGACCTGGTGAAGGTCGGCGTGGTCGGCATCAAGACCGGCTCCAGCACCCCGGCCGGGGGCGCGCTGATGTGGGCGGCGCACAAGACGGTCGACGGCAAGCAGCAGTTGGTGCTGGGCGTGGTGCTCCAGCAGCGCGGCGGCACCACGGTGGACGACAGCCTCCAGACCGCGCTCACCCGCAGCCAGGCGCTGATCGAGTCCGTGCAGGGCGGCCTCGGCTCGGCGACGGTGGTCAAGAAGGGCACGGTCGTCGGCACCGTGGACGACGGACTCGGCGGCAGCACGCCGATCGTCACCACCAAGGACCTCACCGCGATCGGCTGGGCGGGCATGAAGCAGGAGCTGACGCTCACCGCGGCCGACGGCGGTGTGCCGCACCACGCCGCGGCCGGCACCGAGGTGGGCACGCTCAGCCTGGGAACCGGCGCGGCCCGTACGACGGTGCCGGTGGCGCTCGGCAGCGACCTGTCGGAGCCCGGCTTCGGCGCGAAGCTCACCCACTTCTGAGCAGCGCCCGCGCGAACGTCCCCCGCCCCGCCGGCAGTCACCGGCGGGACGGGGGACGTCGCACGTCAACGGGCCGTTCGCGCACGGCCGATACGGCCGATACGGCCGATACGGCCGACCGGGCCGCCCCCGCTCAGCCGAGCGGCCTGAACCGGCGCAGCCGCAGGCTGTTGGCCACCACGAAGACCGACGAGAAGGCCATCGCCGCCCCCGCGATCATCGGGTCCAGCAGCCCGGCCGCGGCCAGCGGGATCGCCGCGAGGTTGTAGGCGAACGCCCAGAACAGGTTCGCCTTGATGGTGGCCAGGGTGCGCCGCGCCAGCCGGATCGCGTCCGCCGCCACCCGCAGGTCGCCCCGTACCAGGGTCAGGTCGCCCGCCTCGATGGCGGCGTCGGTGCCGGTGCCCATCGCCAGCCCGAGGTCCGCCTGCGCGAGCGCGGCCGCGTCGTTGACACCGTCGCCGACCATCGCCACCACCCGGCCCTGCTCCTGCAACCGCCGTACGACGGCCGCCTTCTCCTCGGGCAGCACCTCCGCGTGGACGTCCGCCGCGGCGATCCCCACCTGCGCGGCCACGGTGTGCGCGACCCGGGCGTTGTCCCCGGTCAGCAGCACCGGCCGCAGGCCGAGCGCACGCAGCCGGCCGACCGCCTCCTGGCTGCTGGGCCTGACCGTGTCGGCGATGGTGAGCACCGCCCTGGCGCGCCCGTCCCAGCCGACGGCGACCGCGGTGGCCCCGCCCTCCTCCGCGGCGGACGAGGCCGCGGCCAGCTCCGCCGGCAGTTCCTGCGCCCACGCGCGCAGCAGCCGTGCGCGGCCCACGAGTACGGCGTGACCGTCGACGACGCCCTGCACGCCGAGCCCCGGCACGTTGGCGAAGTCCGCGACGGCCGGCAGGGAACCGAGCCGCTCGGCGGCACCGGCCGCGACCGCGCGGGCGACCGGGTGCTCGGAGGCGTGCTCCAGGGCGCCTGCCAGCCGCAGCACCGCCTCCTCGTCCTCACCGGCCGCGACATGGACGCCGGTCAGCGCCATCGCGCCGCTGGTGACCGTGCCGGTCTTGTCGAGCACCACCGTGTCGACCGCCCGGGTGGACTCCAGCACCTCGGGGCCCTTGATGAGGATGCCGAGTTGGGCGCCGCGCCCGGTGCCGACGAGCAGCGCGGTGGGCGTGGCCAGGCCGAGCGCGCACGGGCAGGCGATGATCAGCACGGCGACCGCCGCGGTGAACGCCGCCGTCGCCCCCTCGCCGAGTGCGAACCAGACCGCGAGCGTGCCGAGCGCCAGCACGATCACCGCGGGCACGAACACCGCGGAGATCCGGTCGGCGAGCCGCTGCGCCGCGGCCTTCCCGCTCTGCGCGTCCGCCACCAGCCGGCCCATCCGGGCGAGTTGGGTGTCGGCGCCGACGCGGACGGCCTCCACCACGATCCGGCCGCCCGCGTTCACCGTCGCGCCGGCCACCGGGTCGCCCGGGCCGACCTCGACCGGCACGGACTCGCCCGTCAGCAGCGAGGCGTCGATGGCGGAGCCGCCCTCGCGCACCACCCCGTCGGTGGCGACCTTCTCGCCCGGCCGCACCACGAAGCGGTCCCCGACCGCCAACTCGCCGATCGGCAGCCGGACCTCGGCACCGTCGCGGAGCACCGCCACGTCCTTCGCGCCGAGTTCGAGCAGCGCGCGCAGGGCGGCACCGGCGCGGCGCTTGGCGCGGGCCTCGAAGTAGCGTCCGGCGAGCAGGAAGGCGGTGACCCCGGCGGCCGCCTCCAGGTAGATCTGGCTGCCGCCGTCGCCGCGGGAGACGGTGAACGCGAAGGGGTGGCTCATGCCGGGGTGGCCGGCCGTACCGAAGAACAGCGCCCACAGCGACCAGCCGTAGGCCGCGAGGGTGCCGACCGACACCAGGGTGTCCATCGTGGCGGCGCCGTGCCGGGCGTTGGTGAGCGCGGCGCGGTGGAAGGGCCAGCCCGCGTACACCACCACGGGCGAGGCGAGGGTCAGCGCGAGCCACTGCCAGTTGGTGAACTGCCACGCGGGCACCATCGACAGCAGGACCACCGGCAGGCCGAGGACGACCGCGGTGGTCAGCCGCTGGCGCAGCGTGGTGAGCTCGGTGTCGGGGGCGGCGGCCGGGTCGCCGCCGTCCGCGGCGCGGGGACCGGCCGTGGGCGCCGGGGCGGCAGGGGGCGGCGGCAGTTCGGCGGTGTACCCGGTGGCCTCGACCGTCGCGATGAGGTCGTCCACCGCCACACCGCCCGCGTACTCGACCCTGGCCTTCTCGGTCGCGTAGTTGACGCTGGCGGTGACCCCGTCCATCCGGTTGAGTTTCTTCTCGATCCGGGCGGCGCAGGACGCGCAGGTCATGCCGCCGATCGCCAACTCCACCCGGTTCTGCGCGGGTCCGCTGTGCGGGTGTGCCGTGCTGGTTGCCACTGCTCGCTCCCTGCTGCTCCTCGGCTCGTCGTCCGGCCGGCCCGTGCGGCGCTTCCGGCGCTCCCGGTGCTTCCGGCGCGGGGCCGGCCGCCGGTGGTGCCATCCGCTCAGGCGCGGCCGACCAGTTCGTAGCCCGCCTCGTCCACGGCCGCGCGCACCGCCTCGTCGTCGAGCGGCCGCTCCGACGCGATCGTCAGCAGGCCGCTGCTCGCCACGGCGGTCGCGGAGGTGACACCGGGGATCGCGCCGACCTCCTTGCTCACCGCGGACTCGCAGTGCCCGCAGCTCATCCCGGACACCGAGTAGACGGCCTCGCTCATGCTGTGCTCCTCCTCCACGGGTACGCGTCACACGTACCGCAGGTGCGGCCGCGGTCTGTCGCGCGCGGCCCGGTGGGCGGATCGTCCGTCCCCACCACCGTCAACCTTATACCCCCTAGGGGTATTCCCAGCGGCTGGTGCGGCCCGGGTCGGGCACTGAGATCTTCGGCACTCAGCCCGGCCCCCCGGCCGGGTCCGCCGCGGGCGGCCCTACCCTGGAGGCGACGGCGCGTATCCCGCCAGGGAACGCGACCCACTCACCCGCCAGGAGGCGACGTCGTGCTGCGCACCATGTTCAAGTCCAAGATCCACCGGGCCACCGTGACCCAGGCGGATCTGCACTACGTGGGTTCGGTGACCGTGGACGCCGATCTGATGGACGCCGCGGACCTGCTGCCGGGCGAGCTCGTGCACATCGTGGACATCACCAACGGCGCCCGGCTGGAGACCTATGTGATCGAGGGCGAGCGCGGTTCGGGCGTCATCGGCATCAACGGTGCCGCCGCCCATCTGGTGCACCCCGGCGACCTGGTGATCCTCATCAGCTACGCGCAGGTCGAGGACGCCGAGGCCCGCGCGCTACGCCCGGCCGTGGTCCATGTCGACGCCGGCAACCGGATCACCGGACTCGGCAGCGACACCGCCGAGCCCGCTCCCGGTACCGACGCCCTGCGCCCCCCGCACGCCCTCGCGCACCTCTGAGCCGGACCGCGTGCCCGCGCACGTGTCCGCGCGCGGAGTCTCGCTTCAAGCCGCGGTGACCACCGCGGCGCCGGAGACCGGACCGGACACCGGACGTATCTCCAGCCGGACGCCGCGCGCCGCGGCCGTCCACTGGGCGCGCAGCCGCGCCAGCTCCGCGAGCTGCTCGGCCGTCCACGGCCGGTCGCCGTGCGCCTGCACGTAAGCGCGCAGTGCGGCGTTCGCCTGATCGAGAGTGCCCCCAAACATGTGATCCACCCTAGACCGCGCCACTGACAATGCCGAACCGATTGACCACCGGGCGTACCCGGTGCGCGCCGGCGCGAAACCGTCCGCCCTGCCGTGACCTGGCACGAACGGCGCACGCCCGCGCGGGGTGCGATGCTGAGTGTGAGGGAGTACACAGCGGCCGGATCAGCTGCATATCCCACGGAACCGGACACCCGGCGCATTCCGTACGAGCTTCCCGCGGGCCCGGCCGGTGGCGCGGACCACAGTGCGCGGGCATACCTTCACGCATACGTTGAGGCCCACGACCACGCCCACGGAGGACCGCACCATGCTCACCAACGACTACGTGCCCGGCGCACCGAGCTGGATCGACCTCGGCAGCCGCGACACCTTGCGCGCCGCCGCGTTCTACCGCGCGCTGCTGGGCTGGGAGTTCCGGCCGGCCGGCCCCGACGCGGGCGGGTACGGCGTGTTCGAGCTCGACGGTCAGAGCGTCGCCGGCCTCGGCCCGATCACCGACGAGGGCGCCGCCTCCGCCTGGACGCTCTACTTCGAGACCGCCGACGCCGACGCGACCACCAAGGCCGTCGAGGAGGCGGGCGGCAGCGTGCGGTTCGCCCCGCTGGACATCGGCGGGGGCACCCGCATCGCCGGTTACTGCGACCCGTCCGGCGCCGAGTTCGCGGCCTACGAGCCGGGCGCCGTCAAGGGCCTGGACCGCACCGGCGCGGGCGGCCTGTGCTGGGCCGAGCTCTACACGACGGACGCGGCGCAGGCCACGGGCTTCTACCGCACCGTCTTCGACTGGGAGACCACGGACATGCCGCTGGCCGGCAACACGGGCGTCTACACGGTGGTCGCCCGCTCCGGCGGCGGACAGGCCGGTTCGCACGGCGGCATCATGCAGCTCACCACCGAGCAACTGCCGGACGGCCTGTGCTACTGGCAGCCGTACTTCGGCGTCTCCGACACCGACGGGGTGGTGGCCGCCGCCTCCTCGCACGGCGCGACGGTGCTGATGCCCAGCACATACGTCGCCGGCATCGGCCGGATCGCGCTGCTCAGGGACCCCGAGGGGGCGTTCTTCGCGGTGCTCCAGCCGGACCCGCGGGCGGCCTGAGCCGGACCGTACCGGCGGCGCCGCCCACCGCCCGGCGCGGCGCCGCTCAGCTGTCCGCGGGCGGCCACGCGGCCAGCCGGCGCGCGCTGTCGAAGCGCAGCTCGCGCCCGGTCCGGGGGTCGGTGAACTCCAGGGTGCGCGCGAGCAGTTGCAGCGGCCGCGCATACGGGTCGGCCGGGTCCTCGGGTAGCACCGCCGGGTAGATCGGGTCGTTGAGCAAAGGCAGGCCCAACGCGTGCATGTGCACGCGCAGCTGGTGGGTGCGGCCGGTCAGGGGCCGCAGCCGGTAGCGGCCGAGCCCGCCGCGGTGCTCGGCCAGCTCCACGGTGCTCACCGCGTTCTCCGGCCCCGGCACCTCCCGCGCCGCCATCTCCCCGCGTTCTTTGACGATGCGGCTGCGGACCGTGGCGGGCAGCGCGACCGCCGGGTCGTACGGCGCGACCGCCTCGTACTCCTTGCGGGTGCGGCGGTCCCGGAAGAGCGTCTGGTAGGCGCCGCGGTCCTCGGGGCGTACGACGAACAGCACCACGCCCGCGGTCAGCCGGTCGAGCCGGTGCGCGGGCGTGAGGTCGGGCAGGCCGAGGTCGCGGCGCAGCCGGGCGAGCGCGGTCTCGGTGACATGGCTGCCGCGCGGGGTGGTGGCCAGGAAGTGCGGCTTGTCCGCGACCACGATCCGCTCGTCGCGGTGGAGCACCTCGACCGGGAAGGGCACCGCGGGCTCCGGCGGCCGGTCGCGGTGGAACCACACGAAGGCGCCGGGCACGTACGGGGTGCCGGAACGCACCGGGCCGTCCGCGGTGACGAAGGCGCCCGCCGCGAGCATCGCCTCGATCCGCTCCCGGCCGACCGCGGGCCCGTAGCGGGCCAGCAGGTAGCCGCCGACGGTCGTCCAGGGCGGCTGCTCCTGGCCTCGCCCCTGCCCCGTGGCGCCGTCCGCCGCGCCGGGCCCCGGCAGCCGTACCCGGACCGGGTCGATGCCCTCGCGCTGCTCCAGGGGTGCCGCGGGTGCCCGGCGGCCCGGCCTGCGCGCCATGGTGACTCCCCGCTTCTACCGTCCTGACCGGGCGGTTTCCCGGTCGGGCCCGCCCATTGCGCACTGCCAGGCTACGACGTGCGCGCCGGGCGGCGGGCTCGGCGGGGGTACGGGCGCCTGGGAGTCAGCCCTCCCCGCCGTCGGCGATCTCCCGCAGCCGGTCCAGGTGTCCGCCGCGCTTCTCCCACGCCGCGAGGGCCGCCTCGATCTGGTCGTGGGTGGCGTCCGGCTTGCCCTTGACCACCACGACCATCTCGGTGTTGGGCGACAGCGCCACGATCGCGGTGTCCAGGGTGACGCCCTCGGCGAGCGCGCGGGAGATCCGCACCGGCAGCTCGCCGCCGGCCTCCGGCCGGACGTGCCGGGTGTAGTAGCGGTTGTTGGGGGAGTCCGGGGGCAGCGGCTCGCCGCCGTCGAGGATGTGCTCGATCGAGCCCTGGCCCCACTCCAGAATGCGTTCGATGTCGCGCAGGGTCGCCGTGACGCTCTGGAACTCGTGCCCGCGCTCGATCGTCTGGATGACGGTCCGCTTCACGCCGATCGAGTCCCCGAGACGTACCTGGCTGAGTCCCTTGCGCTTGCGTGCTGCCCGGATGACACCGCCCAGCCGCAACCAATCTCCGTCCATGGCCCACATCATGCCGCACTGCACGCAACCACGCAGCCATCTTCCGAGCCCTCGACCTGCGGCCGATACGGCCGGAACTCGCCCATTGGTTGCGCGAGATGGTGGCACGGAAGCTCGTGCGAATGTACCCGAGTCCCATGCCAAAGCTCTTAAGGCTCTTATTTTTGATCTGCTTGGCTTGCGGGCGGGGTGGCGGGCGGATACTTTCGAGACGTGAGACCGAACGGCGCGGCAATCAGGGCACTTCGCACTGCTCGGAAGATGAGCCTTCGGCGGATGCAGGCCCTGACCGGCCTGGACCGGGGCCATCTCTCCCGGCTGGAGCGCGGGTTGGCCGGCGCCAGCGACGAGACGATCCTGCGCTGCGCGCGCGTGCTCGACGTCCCGGTCGCCGCCATCACCCACGAGGACCGCTGACCGCGGGCGGGTTGACGCCTGCCGGGCCCCGCCACGGGCGTCCCCGTCCCCGGCCTCGGCCCCTGCCCCGGCGGCCCGCCCCGCTCAGTCCGTCAACTCGCCCAGCTCCACCGTCAGTCCGTACTCCCGCAGCCGGGCCAGCTGCGCTTCGGTCGCGTTGTCGCCGACGATCAGCAGGTCCAGGTCGCTGAGCGGGCAGACCGGCGCGAGGTCGGTGCGGCCGAGCTTCGTGGAGTCGGCGAGCAGGATGTGCCGGGTGGTGGCCCGCAGCATCCTGACCTTCATCTCGGCTTCCTGGATGTTGATGTTGGTGACACCGGTGTCGGGGTGGATGCCGCTGCACGACAGGAACGCGGTGTCGGCGTGGATGTGCTCCAGGATGCGCCCGCCCATCGGGTCGACCAGCGACCGCTGCAACGGGCGCAGCGTCCCCCCGGACAGCACCACCGTGAAGCGCGGGATGGCCGGTTCGAGCTGGTGGGCGACGCTGGTGCTGTTGGTGAACACCATCAGGTCGGTCAGGTCGCGGCGCGCGACCAGCTCGCGGGCGAAGAACGTCGTGGTGGTGCCGGCGTCCACCACGATGGACTGGCCGCTGCCGACCTGCCGCGCCGCCGCCTTGGCGATCGCGGCCTTCTCCAGCGCGGCCGAGCCCAGCGACTGCTCGTAGGACGGCTCGTTGCCGCTCTCCAGCGGCGCGGCCCGGGCGCCGCCGCGGACCCGCCGGATCAGGCCGTGCTCCTCCAGGGCGTCCAGGTCGCCGCGGACGGTGACCACCGAGACGCCGAACGCCTCGGCGAGGGCCGCGATCCGTACGAAGTCCTGCTCCTGGACCAGCGTGAGCATCCGCTCACGGCGGACCTCGGCCGGCATCGGCTCATGGTTGTTCGTCACGCCTGGCCCTTCCGGTCCGCGAGACCGGCAGGCAGCAGGTCGCGGTGTGCTTCGGTCATCTCGTCGCAGAGCTGTGCGATCGCGGCGAGCGGGAGCGTCGCCGCGGTGTTCGGGTCCAGCATCGCAGCGTGCCGCACATGGCGGGGCTCGCCGTCCAGCGCGGCGCGCACGGTCAGTTCGGCGACGTTGACGTAGGCCCGGTTGAGGGCGGCCAGTTGCGCGGGGTAGCGGTCGATCGGCGCGGCCGTGATCCCGGTGGCGTCGACGTCGGCGGGCACCTCGACGAAGCACTCGGCCGGCAGCGCGGGGATCAGCCCCTCGTTGGGGAGCGTCAGGTTCACCCGGCGCGGCTCGCCGGTGATCAGCGCGCGCAGCACCTCGGAGGCGATCTCCGGGTCCTGCCAGCGCGTCAGCATCGGCCGGCCCTGGGCCAGCCCGCGGCGGATCTCCTCGTACGCGTGCAGCCGCTGGCCCAGCCGCCCCAGCTCCTCGCCGACGGGGATGCCCAGCCGGGCCACCTCCTCGTCGTGGCGCAGGAACCAGGGGACGTACTCGGCCGCGTGCTCGCTGGACTCGGTGGGGAAGTAGCCGAACCGGCGCCACATCTCCATCCGCACATGCCGGCCCAGCTTCGGGTCGGCGCGCACGGCGGCCTCCAGCTCCGGGTAGAGCGACCGGCCGCCGGCCTCGAAGCGCAGCACGAACGCCTGGTGGGTCAGGCCCGCGGTCTGGAAGGTGAGGTCCTCGAAGTCGCGGCCGACCACGTCGGCGAGGTAGGCGTGGGTGTCGCGCACGGCGTGGCACAGGCCGACCACCCGGCTCATGCCGGTGACCTCGCGCAGCGCCCACAGCGTCATCACCAGCGGGTCGGTGTAGCTCAGCAGCCAGGCGTCGGGGCACTGCTCGGCCATGTCCTGGGCCAGGCCCACCATGACCGGGATGGTGCGCAGCCCGCGGAAGATCCCGCCGATGCCGATGGTGTCGGCGATGGTCTGGCGCAGCCCGTGCCGGGCGGGGATCTCGAAGTCCCGCAGCGCGGTGTCGTAGCTGTCGACGTTGAGCTGGCAGACCACGTGGTCGGCGCCGTACAGCGCGGCCCGGCGGTCGGTGTACGTCTCGATCACCGCGCCGGCGCCGGCCTCCGCGTCCAGCTGCCGGGCCAGGGTGAGCGCGGTGTCCAGCCGGTCGGGGTCGATGTCGTGCAGCCGGATGCGCAGCGTCCCGGCCAGGGCGGGGACGAGGAACAGGTCGGACAGGATGCGCCGGGTCATCTTCACGTTGCCCGCGCCGGTCAGCACGATGTCGGTCATGCTCCCGTCCTCCTCCGGCTGTGTCGTCGGTGTGTGGCGTGGTCGTGGTGCGGTGGGAAAGCGGTGTGGTGCGAAAGCGGTGCGGTGGGAAAGGCGGCATTCAGGGTACGCCGAGCGGGGCGCCGGCCATGCGGTCCGCGTCAGGGACCGCGGCCGGCGCCCCGGCCGGTCAGCCGACGGTGATGCGGTCGATGTCGGGTGCCCAGTCGCCGGGATTGGCGATGGTGACGGTGTTGGCGCTGCCCGCGGCCAGGTTCAGGGTCGCGGTGGCGGTCGCCGTGGTCTGCCAGTCGGCGGTCGGGGTGACAGTGACGCTCACCGGGGTGCCGCCGTTGGCGCTGACCTGGAAGGTACGGGCGACGGCGCTGGTGTAGGCGACGGTCACCTTGGTGGCACCGCCGCTGCCGCCGGCCACGCCGTTGAACGTCAGCGTGGCGCCGTTGCCGACGTATCCGACCTTGCGGCCGCCGGAGCAGCCGGTGCAGTCGGCGACGGTCGCGCCGCCGGCCAGGGTGTTGCCGGCGGCCTCCGCCTCGTACGAGGTGGCGCCGCCGTTGCCGCCGGTGGAGCCGGAGCCCACGGCGATCGAGCCGAGCCCGAGCCAGCCGTCGGCGTTCTGGGTGGCGTTGGCGAACCGCAGCGGCTTGGCGGCCGAACTCACCGCGGACAGCGGGTTCACCACGTCCATCACCAGCTGGTACGAGCCGGCGGCCACGGACGAGGTGTCCACGCTGGTGTCGAAGTACTCCGGGTAGCCGTAGTCCAGGTACGTCGGGTCGCTGCCCTTGTTCCAGTCCGGGTAGGCCCGGATCTTCAGCGGCATGACCTTCGTCAGGTCCCAGGAGGTGTCCCAGGTCTTGACGACGTTCCCCGAGGAGTCCTTCAGGCCCAGCCGTACGGTCCAGGGGTGGTAGATGGGCGCCACCCCGTCGTTGGAGATCTTCACGCCGATCTTCGTGGTGCCCGACACGGAGTTGTCGTAGTACGCGTCCGGCACGGTGAAGTCGTAGCCCATCTCGCGGACCGCGGCCCCCACGTCGGCGTCGCTCGCGCTGTAGGACGTGCTGCCCTGGTCGAGCTTCCAGGTGGTGTGCTCCATCTCGATGCACGCCTTGATGTCGTCGTTGTCGCCGCTGGCGCCGGTGCCCCAGGTGCCGAAGACCGAGCCCTGGATCTCCGGGCGCACCTCACCGCCCATGGAGTCGGTGATCCACTTGTTCTCCACGCCCTCGTTCAGGGCGTACTGGAGCTGCGAGTAGTCCGCCCCGCCCATGGACTGCGGCAGGGTGATGCCCGCCAGCGGGCTGCCCTCGCGGTAGCAGAACGAGTCGTCGTGGTAGCCGACGTCGAGGTCGTTCGCGGCGCCGCCGCCCGACGTCGGGTAGCGGACCTCGATCTTGGTGGTGTGGAACGCGTTCGCGTACGCCTTGACGATCAGCGCGGCGTTGGCGTCGGTGGCCATGAAGTCCGCGTAGCCGCCGGTGCCGTTCTCCGGCCAGGTGTGCCACTCGCCCCAGTAGCCGATCAGGCCCATCTGGATGAAGCCGATCCGCGGGTCGCCGTCGTACTTGGCGCCGAACGCCGCGATGAACGTCTGGAGCGAGCTGAGCAGGTACGCGTTGTTGTAGTCCGGGCTCTGGGTGTTCCAGTACGTGTCGTTGTTGGTCGGCACCTTGCCGTTCCAGCACGCGGGCATGCCGTTGGTCGGGTTGCCGTCGGGGTAGTCCAGGTAGAACCGGATCGCGGCGGTGTTCCCGTACGACGCCGTCTCGTTGAGCATCTTCTCCACCGGCGACCAGTCCAGCTTGGTGCAGTCGCCCGCGTCGGTCATCACCGCGTTCAGCGGGAAGTAGCTCCAGGTCAGGCTGTGCGGGTAGCCGGTGTTCTGGTCGCTGCCCGCGTTGTAGTACACGGCCAGGCCCTTGTCGGGGTTGTCCAGGGGCCCTGCCGCGTACGTGAGCTGGTGGTCGGTCAGGGACGGGTCCGGGGAGGCGGGCGCCGCCGGGCGGGCCGGGGCGCCGCCGGCGACCGGCGTGGCCGCCGCCGCGCCGTGGGTGCCGGTCAGAGCCGCGGCCAGCAGCGCGAACAGCGCCGCGAGCGCCATCGCCAGGCGCGCCCTGGTGGCCCCGGTCGGTCTCGTGCGTAGGTGCATCGTGTCGACCTCCGTTGGTCGATCGCAGTGAACATCGCAGTGAACGGGGCGCACCGCCGCGGTGCACGGCGCGCCCTGGTGCCATCCGGCCCGACCCCGGAAGAATCGCCCCCTGTTACCTGACGGCCGTGAGTTCACAGCCGCCAGCTCGCAGTCATAACCTCACAGCCGTAAGGCGGCGGCCGTCAGCTCACGGCCGCCATCTCACGGCCGTCAGTCCCCCTGGCGCAGCGCGGCCGCCGTGAAGTCCACCTCCTGCGACCCGATCGCGAACCGGTAGCGGTCCAACTGCCGGACCGCGGGCCGCGACCCGAGGAAGTCGGCGAGCGCCGCACGCTCGGTGTCGCCCAGCCACGCCGGCGGGTCGGAGGTGGCCCGGAAGTCGCAGACGTGCGCGAGGTCCACCAGCATCCGGCGCTGGGCCGCGGTCAGCAGGCTCTGCTTGTCGCGGAAGTACGCCGCGTCCGGGTCGAGTTCGACCAGTCCCTTGAGCCACAGCCGGTTCACCGAGGCGACCAGGGCGTTCTCCGCGGTCGCGTCGGAGGGGTCCTCGGTGGCGTAGTTGGTCCAGAACGGGGCGACGTCGGGCCCCACCCGGATGCCGTCGCACACCCCCAGCGAGGGCAGCACCGGCGCGCCCGAGCCGAGCAGGTAGACGTCGTCGCCCGCGGTCTCGCGGATCAGCCGCATCGCGTCGCGGTAGGCGCTCTCGCGGCCCACCGAGGGGTCGTGGCGGCGCGCGGTGATGGCGGCGGCGTTGACGAAGTCCAGCTTGAGGTAGCGGAACCCCCAGCCCACCACGGTCTCGATGATCTGCCGCAGGTGCTCGCGCGCCTCGGGCAGGGTGACGTCCAGCGCGTGGTACGGGCCGCCCCAGTTGTAGCCGGCCGGCACCGGAACGCCGTTGGCGTCGGACAGGAACAGGTGCGGCCGCTCCCTGACCACGCGCGACTCGGGCCGGGCGATGAAGGGCGCTATCCACAGCCCGGCGGTGAGCCCGGCGTCGTTGATCCGCGCGGTCAGATCGGCCATCCCCGAGGGGAACTTGGCGTTCGGCTCCCAGTCGCCGACGATCCGCTCCCAGCCGTCGTCGACCTGGAACACGTCGAACGGCAGCCCGGCCAGCCCCGCGAGGTTCGCGTGCAGGGTGCGCTCGTCGATGTCCTCGTAGTACGCGTACCAGCTCGACCAGACGTTGCCGGCCCGGCGGCCGGTGCGGCCCAGGTGCTCGCCGAGCAGTTCGGCGTAGCGGGCGAAGACCTCCAACTCGGGGCCGTAGCCGCAGAACCAGGGGGCGCCGTCGCCCTCGTACCAGCCGGTGACGGTGTCGCGGTCCACGCTCAGCCGCGGCACGTCCAGGCCGAGCGAGCCGAGCAGCAGGACGTTGCCGTCGCCCGCGGTGAGCGCGGTCACCGCGGCGGAGTGGTGGCGGCCCTCCTCGTCCCAGACGGTGTCGTCGGCGGTGAGGCGGCGGATCGGGTTGGCGATGCGCAGCGGCGGTTCGTCCATCGCGCGCCAGCCGGAGGGGCTCCAGGAGTTCCAGCCGTGGCGGTAGACCTGGGCGTCGGGCAGGCCGTGCAGCAGGGCCACCCGGCCCGCGGGCAGCAGCAGGCCGCCCGGCACGGGCTGCGGCGGGCCGCTGAGCTGCGCGGGGATGTGCAGTGGACCGAGGTCCAGGAGGTGGGGCATGGGGTCCCTTCGCTTCGGGGGAGGGCCGGGGCGCCGTGGTCGGGACGGCGGCCCCGGCCCGGTCACGGGTGCGTCGTGGCAGCGGAGATCAAGGTGCGGTCAGGGCTGGGAGAAGTACCCGTCGACGGCCTTCTGCGCCTTCTTCAGCGCGGCGGTGGCGTCCGACTGGCCGAGCCAGACCCGCTCCAGGTCGGTCTGGACCTCCTGCGTGACCTGGTCGGCGTGGTCGGTGATGGGGTAGGTGAAGGTGCCGCCCGAGGCGGCGGCCTCGTCGGTGAAGACCTTCACGTCCTGCCCGGCCTTCTGGTGCGTGGCCAGCGCCTTGGCGCTGTCGGTCTTGATCGCCGGGAAGACCACGCCCTTGGCGGCGATGATGTCCTGGCAGCCGGTCGAGCCGAGGAACTTCACCCACTGCCACGCCTGGTCGGGGTGCTTGGTGCCGGCGTAGATCGCGTCGGACAGCCCGTTGATGAAGGTCTTGCGGCCCGTCGGGCCCACCGGCAGCGGCGCGAACGCGAACTTCTGCGTGGCGGTGGAGCCCAGGTAGGTGTTGATGTTCCACGAACCGGTCATCGTCGTCGCGGCCTTGCCGGCGTTGAGGACCGCGTCCGGGCCGAGGCTGGAGTTCTTGTCGTACGCCGGGGCGTAGCCCTTCTTCGCCAGGCTCGCCATCCAGTCGATGGTCTTGGCCAGCGCCGGGTCGTCGTAGTGGTACTTGGTGCCGAACGGGTTCTTGTCCAGGAAGGTGAAGCCCGCCTCGGCGGCGAGGTTGCCCCAGCTGCTCTGCCCGGTGGAGCCGTCGTCGTAGGTCAGCTCGATGCCGTAGGTCTTGACGTGCTTCTTGTCGAACTTCGGGTCCAGGCCGTTGCGGCCGCTGGTGTCGACGGTCATCTTGGCGATGAACTTCTCGAAGGTGCCGCCGTCGTCGGGGTTCCAGGTCAGCTTGGCCAGGTCCGCCGCGGTGTAGCCGGCCTTGGCGGCCAGCGTGGTGTTGTACGCGATCGCCTCGGTGTCCCAGTCCTTGGGCAGGCCGTACCGCTTGCCGTCCTTGACCCAGGCGTCGGCCAGGCCGCTCTGGTACTGCGACAGGTCGACGTGGTCGGCGGCGACCTGCTGCGAGATGTCCAGGATCTGGTTGTTCTTCACCAGGTTCGGGTAGTAGGCGACGTGGTCGGTGAAGACGTCCGGCGCGTTGCCCGCGGTCATCTCGGTGGTGAGGTTGGTCCAGTACTGGCCCCACGCGGTCTGGGTGATCTTGATCTTGATATCCGGGTTGGCCTTGGTGAAGGCCGTCGCGCACGCCTGGTAGGCGGGCAGCTGGGAGCTGTCCCACAGTGCGTAGTTGAGGGTCACCGGGCCGTTGCCGCCCCCGGAAGAGTCACTGGAGCAGGCCGTCAGACCGACGGGGAGGGCGGCGGCGAAGAGGGCGACCGCGACACGGACGTTGCGTCTCATGGAGATTCGTTCCTTCCTTACTTGATGCCGGTGAAGCCCATGGACTCCACCAGCCGCTTGCCGAAGAAGATGAGAAGCAGTGCCACGGGCACCACGGTCAGCACGGACGCGGCCATCAGCCCGGTCCAGTCCGGTGCGGTGTTCGGCGACTGCTGGAGGAAGATCCCCAGCCCCGCGGTCAGCACCCGGGTGCTCGGGTCGGGCCCGACCAGCAGCGGCCAGAGGTAGTCCTTCCAGGCCCAGACGGCCGTGATCAGGCCGATGGTGAACAGCGGCCCGCGGCTCATCGGCACGATCACCCGCCAGAACTGCAGCCACCGGCCCGCGCCGTCGATGGTGGCCGCCTCCTCGATCTCGCGCGGGATCGACAGGAAGAACTGGCGCAGGAAGAACACCGAGAACGGCGTCATCAGCAGCGTCGGCGCGACCATGCCGGCGAACGAGCCGAGCCAGCCGAGGTTCTTCATCAGCGCGAAGTTCGGCAGCAGCGTGAAGATCGGCGGGACCATCAGCGACAGCACGAAGAGCGTGAAGAGGAACTCGCGGCCCCGGAAGCGGAGCCGGGCGAGCGCGTAGCCGGCCATCGCGCAGCAGAACGTCTGGACGGTGGCGATCAGCGCGCAGTAGATCAGCGAGTTGCGCAGGTAGAGCAGGAAGTTCAGCTGCGCGCCCGACCCGCCGGCGGCCTGGTTCTGCGCCAGGCTGGTCAGGCCGATCACCCGGCGGAAGTTGATCAGCGTGGCGTGGTGCGGCCACAACCCGGTGTTGTCGGAGAGCAGTTGGTGCGCGGGGGTCAGCGCGGTGCGCAGCATCCAGTAGAACGGGAAGACCGTCAGCAGCAGCGCCACGACCAGGACGGTCCAGGCGAGCACCCGGCCGGGGTGCAGGCGCGGGACGGTGGAGCGTTGGGGCATCGTCGGTCCTCCTAGGCCAGGTCCGAGCGCGATGCGCGCAGCAGCCGCATCTGCACCATGGTCAGCACGCCGAGGATGAGGACCAGCGTCATCGCGACCGCGCTGGCGTAGCCCATTTCGAAGTGTTTGAAGGCCAGTTCGTAGATGTAGTAGTAGATGACCCGGGTGGAGTTGACCGGACCGCCGGGACTGGGGGTGATCGCGACCGTGTCGAAGATCTGGAACGAGCCGATCACCGACACCACCAGCACCAGCGCGAGCACCGGCCGGATCAGCGGCAGGGTGAGCCGGAAGAACATCCGCAGCTCCCCGGCGCCGTCCAGCAGCGCGGCCTCGTAGATCGGGTCGGGGATCTGCAGCATGCCCGCGTACAGCAACAGCGCGGTGTAGCCGGTGTACGCCCAGGTGTTGGTCAGCGCGATGGTCGGCATCGCCCAGGTGGTCGAGGTGAACCAGCCGTGGGTGCCGATGCCCACCGAGCCCAGGACGTGGTTGACCAGGCCGAGGTCGGCGTCGAACAGCCACAGGAAGAGCAGCCCGACGGTGACGTTCGGCACCAGCCAGGGCAGCAGCAGCATCACCCGGATCGCCACCGAGCGGGTCAGCCGGAACATCAGCCCGGCCAGCACCACCGCCAGCACCGTCTGCCCGCCGACGTTGAGGACCACGTAGTAGGCGCTGACCTTCAGCGAGTTCCAGAACAGCGGGTCGTGCAGCAGCCGCGAGTAGTTGGCCGTGCCCACCCCGTGCGGGCTGGAGAGCAGGTTGTAGTCGGTCGTGGAGAAGTACGCACCGCGGATGGCCGGGTACACGTAGAACACCGCGAAGCCGATCAGCACCGGCGCCAGGAACAGCAGCGCGACCGGCCCGTCCCCGAGGCGGCGCGGCCCGTGCCGCGCCTTGCGCCCGGTGCGGCCCGAAGCCGCGGCTCGCGCCTCCCGCGCTGTGCCCGCCCGTTCGCGGGTCTGCGACGCACCACCGGCCACGAGGACTCCTTCAGTACGACTTTCCATAACTTTCTCTTCTCATCGCTTGGAGAGAAGTAACGACCCTCCGTCCAGGCTTGTCAAGGCTTCGGGCAGCAACGATGACCTGCAACCGCTCGTCTTGACTTTCTAAAACTTTCCATCGATGCTCCCTGCGGGGAAGTTCGCGGCACCCACGCGAACGTGCCCGGCCGCACCCCGGAAACCGGGGTACGACCGGGCACGTGGGCTCGGTTGCGGTCGGCTCGACCGCGGGGGCGGACGGGTCAGCAGGGCCCGCCCACGTACAGCGCCACCGCGTCGCCGGCGCCGATCGTCGCGGTGAACTTCCCGTCGGAGCCGACGGAGTAGGAGGTGCCGCTGTGCTGGGCGTCGCAGTACGTGCCCGCCGGCAGCGACGTGGTGAAGGTCGACGTGAGCGAGCCGCTCTCGTGGTTGATCGCCACGAAGCCCTTGCTGCCGCGCCCGAACGCGATGGCGTTGCCGCCGTCGTCCCACCAGTTCGTCACCGCGGTGCCGGCCACCGCGTTGCGGAAGCCCACCATGTGCGCGATCTGCGGCCAGGCGTGCTGGCACTTCCAGCCGTCGCTGTAACAGGCGCTGACCTGCCCGTTGTTCGGCGGGCCGGCGTCGGTGTCGGAGAACTCGTAGCCGGAGTACACGTTCGGTGAGCCGTACGGCCAGGCCAGCAGGAAGACGTTGGCCAGCGTGTAGGTGGCGTTGTCCTTGTAGCTGAGGGTCGAGCCGTTGCGCTCAGTGTCCCAGTTGTCCACGAAGGTACGGGCGTCGGCGCTGGGCAGGTAGCCCGCGCCCCACGACGGGCCCCACTGGCTGAGGTAGGAGAGCTTCTCCGAGGTGAAGATCCGCTTCAGCTCGTACGCGCCCTGGAACTCGTCGACATCGCCGGTGCCTTCGTACTCGGTGGGCTGGACCGCCTCCCCGGCGCCGTAGATGACCTCCTGCGCCCAGTAGGCGTTCGGGTTGCTCAACTTGGCCTTGATCGCGGCCAGGTCGCTCGCGGCGATGTGCTTGGCCGCGTCGATCCGGAAGCCGTCGACGCCCAGCGACAGCAGGTGGTTGAGGTAGGCGGCGATGGTGGAGCGGACGTAGTCGCTACCGGTGTCGAGGTCCGCGAGCCCGACCAGCTCGCAGTTCTGCACGTTCGAGCGGTCCTGGTAGTTGCTGATGTCCTGCCGGCAGGTGTGGAAGTCCTGGTCCTCGTAGTAGCCGGGGTAGTTGTACTTGGTGTACGAGGTGCCGGCGGTGCCCGTGCCGGAGCCGGCGGACATGTGGTTGACCACCGCGTCCGCGATGACCTTCACGCCCGCCGCGTGGCAGGTGCTGACCATCTTCTGGAACTCCGCCTCGGTGCCGAGCCGGTTCTGCAACTTGTAGCTGACCGGCTGGTAGGAGGTCCACCACTGGCTGCCCTGGATGTTCTCGGTGGCGGGGGAGACCTCCACATAGCCGTAGCCGGCCGGGCCGAGCTGGTTGGTGCAGGCGCCGGCGACGCTGTTCCAGTTCCACTGGAAGAGCGTCGCGGTGACGTCCTTCGTGCCCGGCGGTGTCGCGCTCGCCGGGGTCTGCGCGGCGGCGACCAGCCCCGCCGCGCAGACGACCGCGGCGAGGACGCCGTTGAGGACCCGGGATCTCATGGGCGGCTCCTTCAGTCGGTGGGCACACCGGTGCCCTGTGAAGGCGGCCACGCGCCAGGCCGCCGGCGAGAGGGGAGCCCGGGGCAGCCGGGCTCCGCGCAGGAGCTTGCTGCCGTCACACCCGTCACGTCAATGTCCCTGACAAAAGATTTCTGCGGCTTGCCGAAAGAGCTTGCAGGGCGGGCGGGGGCAGTTCGCCGGGCCGCCCTTACGACGCGCGGGACGTACGGGCGGCGGCCGTACGGCCGCTCAGCCGGTGTTCGCGGCCCGGTGCTGCCACCGCCGGGCCGGTCACGTCCTGGGCGACGACGGTCAGGGTGCCGTTGTAGCCGGCCTGCTGCGCGACTTCTTCAAGGGCGACCCGGAACTGTCCTTCGCCGACGGGGCGGCCGCTGGCTCGCCTCCGAACGCGACCACGTCGGCTCCGAGTTGATGGCCTTGGCCGCGGCGATGTACGACGCGAACCCCGGCCTGCGGTCGCTGGGCGGCGGATGCTGCGGACGCTGATGGCGTCGGGGCGCCGTCCTATCGTGGGCTGATGAGCCCACAGCACAGTGAACGCCGCGGGGACGAGCGGCATACGGATGAGCAGCGTAAGGACGGGCGGCGTACGGACGGGCGTTGTACGGACGGGCGTTGTACGGACGGACGCCGTACGGATGGGCACCGTACGGATGAGCACCGTACGGACGGGATCGGCGAGCAGCGCGACGGGTCCGGTGCGAGGGGCGGGCCGGCTCGCGACGGGCGCCGGATCGACCGGCCGGCCGACCTGGACGCGGTCCGCGACTCGTACGACAAGGTCGCCGACAACTACGCCCGCATGGTGCGCACCACCGGGCTCGGCGACATCCGCCGCCACCCGTGGCTCAAGGCGGCGATCGACGCCTTCGCCGACTCCGTGGGCGATCTCGGCCCCGTCCTCGACGTCGGCTGCGGGCCCGGCACCGTCACCGGCTACCTCGCCGAGCGCGGCCTCGACGTCTCCGGGGTGGACCTGTCCCCGCGGATGGTCGCCAACGCCCGCCGGCTGTACCCGCGCTGCCGTTTCGAGGTCGCCTCGGCCACCGAACTCGACCTGGCGGAGGCGTCGTTCGGCGGCCTGCTCGGCTGGTGGTCGCTGTTCAACCTCCCGCGGGCGATCCTCCCTCAGGTGTTCGCCCACTTCGCCGGGGCGCTGAAGCCCGGCGGGTACCTCATCACCGCGACGCACGTCGGCGACGAGGACGCGGCGCGCACCGAGGCGTACGGCGGCGTCCCCGTCCGCTGGACGACCCACAAGTGGCGGCCGGCGGACTACGTGCGGCTGATCGAGGAGGCCGGGCTGCACCCGGTCGCCGAACTGCGCCTGCCCGCGGACGAGCAGGTCGGTCCGGGGCTGGTGGTCATGGCCCGGCGCCGGCTATAGGGGGGCCGGCGCCCGCGGCGGGGGAGGGGCGCGGGCGCGCCGGGCGGTGGGTGGTGGACGCGCCGGGCGGTGGGCGGTGGGTGTCCGGGCCGAGGGCGCCGCCGCGGCGTTTCAGCCCTGCACGGTGGGCCGTACGACGACCTCGCTGACGTCGACGCCCTCGGGCTGCCCGATGGCGTAGCCGATCGCTGAGGCGACCGCGGACGGCGGCATCGCGATCTCGTCGCGCTGCCGCACCAGATCGGCCGCCGCTTCGGGGGACGCCCCCTTGCCCACGCCCTCGGTGTGGGTGAAGCCGGGCGAGACGAGAGTGACGCGCAGGTCCGGGCCCGACTCCTGGCGCAGGCCCTCGGTGAGTACCTTGACCGCCGTCTTGGTGGCCGCGTACACCGCCTGGGGGCTCTTGACGACGTAGGCGGCGGTGGAGCCGACGTTGACGAAGTGGCCGGAGCGCTGCCGGCGGAAGACCGGCAGGGCGGCGCCGATGCCGTTGAGCAGGCCGGTGATGTGGGTGGCGACCATGGCGTCCCAGTCGTCCTGGCGCAGGTCGTCGAAGGGGGACACGGCCATGGTGCCGGCGTTGGAGACCAGGACGTCGAGGCGGCCGTGGCGGTCGACGGCGGTGTCCGTCAGGCGGCGCAGGTCCTCGCGGCGGGTGACGTCGACGACGACCCCGACGGCGCTGCCGCCGCTCGCCGTGATGCCGTCCACGACGGCCTTCAGCCGGTCCGCACGCCGGGCGCCGAGCACCAGCTTGGCGCCCCTGGCGGCCAGGTGGACCGCCGTCGCCTCGCCGATGCCGCTGCTGGCGCCGGTGATCGCGATGACCTTGCCCTCGATGCCCTCGATGCCCTCGATATGTTCAATACCCGACATGATCGGTGTCCTCTCGCGGGCCGGGCCGCGAGCGGTCCGGCGTCGTGGCGCCGCCGAGCCGTAAACGGGGGCGCCTCCGGTTGTGTAAGCTAAGCGGGGACGCCTCCACTTGGCAAGTCGAGGCAGTGGAAGAAGGGGACGGCAGACGGGATGACCAGCGAAGGAGCACGGCCGCTGCGGGCCGACGCGCGGCGGAACCGGGAGAAGATCCTCGACGCCGCGGTACGCGTCTTCACCACCGAGGGGCTGGACGCGCACCTCGAGCGCATCGCCAAGGAGGCGGGCGTCGGCAGCGGCACCCTCTACCGCAACTTCCCCACCCGGGAGGCGCTGATCGAGGCGGTCTACCGCAACGAAGTGGCCCGCCTGTGCGACGCCGTCCCCGAACTCCTGGCCCGCCACCCGCCCGAGCAGGCGCTGCGCGTCTGGACGCGCCTCTTCCTGGACTACGTCACCGCCAAGTACGGCATGATCGACGCGCTGCGGGCCATGGTCGCGACGGGCGCCATGCCCTACGGCCACAGCCGCGAACTGGTCCAGGCCGCGGTCGCCCAGCTGATGGACGCCTGCGTGCAGGCCGGGGTGATCCGTACGGACATCCGCCCCACCGACCTCAGCACGGCCCTGGAGGGCATCGCCCTCACCTCGGCGGGCGCCGAACACCGCGAACAGGCCGAGCGCCTGCTCGACCTCACCCTGGACGGCCTGCGCATACCCCCCGGCGGCGCCTGACCCCTGGACAGCCGCCCGGGCGGCCGCCTCATGGGCGGCCCGTCGTCGGCGGCGATGTGCCCCAGGCAGGATTCGAACCTGCGACACCGGCTTTAGGAGAGCCGTGCTCTATCCCCTGAGCTACTGGGGCAGTGCTCGATCGCTAGGGTAGCGGATCGGGGGTCCGGCGGGCGCCGCAGGTTGGGGTGGCGGGTCGGACGGTGGGCCGGGATACGGCGCGGCCGGTGCCCGTGCCGCGCCCGTGCGCGGTTGCGAGCCCACCGGAACGCAAGTCCTGCCGCGCGCACGGCATTCGGAAGCCGTCGGCGTCGGCGTGCGTGGTGTCGTCGCTCGTGCCGAGCAGCCGTCGCAGGCGGTCCGCGGTGGTCATGACGCGGTGATGATGACCGCGATGACGAAGCCGGAGAGGACCAGCAGCGCCGACATGAGGACGGCGGGGCCCACGATGCGGCCCAGCGGGCGGCCCTCACGCATCCGGGCCTGCCGGGAGCGCCACTGGGCGTAACCGGCGATGGTCACACCGCCCGCCAGGGCCACGAGGTAGCCGGCCATGGCCAGCCGCAGGGCGCGCGGGGTGACGTCGGTGAGATGGACGACGGCGAACGCGGCGGCCAGGAAGGCCAGCGCCGTACGGGACCAGGCCAGCAGTGTGCGCTCGTTGGCGAGGGAGGCCCGGTAGTCGGGCTCCTTGCCGCGCGTCCACCAAGCAGTGGAGCGCGAGGCGGGTTCCCCCTCGGGCTCCTGGTGCTGGGGCGTCATTGTCCGCTCCCGACTTTCCACACCTGCGGAGCGCACGGCCCGGCACCCCGCGCGCACGCGGGCTGCTGCCCGATCGCGTCACCCACCGCACTCCACCCCGCCCTCGACCGCCGCTGACAGCACGCTCCCCAAGATCGCCGAGAGCGCGACGGCCCGCCATCCGGCAGACCCGGATGAGTGAGCGGCAACACCCAGTCCGCCCCGCGCCTGCGAACGGGCCAGCCCCGTTCGGGCGGGCGAACGCGCCGCCCCGGCTCGCCGGGCGGCGGCGCGCGCTATGCGTCGTAGTCGACGGTGAGGCGGTCGGAGGCGGGGAAGGACTGGCAGGTCAGGACGTATCCGGCGTCGACCTCGGCCGGCTCCAGGGCGAAGTTGCGGCGCATGTCGGCCCGGCCCTCGGTGATCTTCGCGCGGCAGGTGCCGCAGACGCCGCCCTTGCAGGCGAACGGGAGGTCGGGGCGGGTGCGTTGGGCGCCGTCCAGGATCGTCGTGCCGGTGGGCAGGGCGGTGGTCGTGGTGCGGCCGTCGAGGACCAGGGTGACCTCGCTGACCGGGCCCTTGGCGGTGGCGTCCGCGTGGCGCAGCGGCGTGATCGGCTCGTCGTCGGCGAAGAACAGCTCCTGGTGGACCCGCTCGTCGGGTATGTGCAGGCCGGCGAGCAGCTGCCGGGCATCGGTGACCATGCCGTGCGGGCCGCACAGCCACCAGTGGTCGACGCTGGGGACGTCGACCAGGCCCGCTATCAGCGCGGCGAGCCGCTGCCCGTCCAGCCGTCCGGAGAGCAGGTCCGCCTCGCGCGGCTCCCGTGACAGCACGTGCCCGAGCTGGAAGCGCGCCGGGTGGAGGTCCTTCAGGTCCGCCAGCTCGTCGGCGAACATCACCGTGCCCGTACGCCTGTTGCCGTAGAAGAGGGTGACCTGCGAGACGGTGTCGGCGGCGAGCACGGACTCGGCGATGGACAGCATCGGCGTGATGCCGGAACCGGCGGCGACGAGCACATGGTGGCCCGGGGTGCCGAGGTCGGGGGTGAACGCCCCGGTCGGCGCCATCACCTCGACCATGTCCCCGGGGCGTACCTCGTGCACCAGCCAGGAGGAGAACAGGCCGTCCGGCACGACCCGCACCCCGATGCGCGGCGGCTCGCCCGCGGGCGAGCAGATCGAGTACGAGCGCCGCTCGTCGCGCCCGTCGACCGTCCGCCGCAGCGTCAGCGACTGGCCCGGCCGGTGGGCGAACTCCTCCGCCAGCTCGGCGGGCACCTCGAAGCCGACGGCCGCGGCGTCCTCGCACAGCGGCCGCACCTCGGCCACACGCAGGGTGTGGAATGCGGGGCGCCGCCTGGCGCGCGCGGTGCCGCCCGCCGCCGCAGCGGTGGCGGCCGCAGCGTCCGTGGTGGCCGCAGTCTCCGCGGCGGCCTCGGTGGTGGGAGCCATCACAACTCCTTGACGTGTTCGAAGGGTTCCAGGCAGCCGTCGCAGCGCCACAGCGACCGGCACGCGGTGGCCGAGAACGCCGACGTCTGCCGCGTGTCGTTGCTGCCGCAGCGCGGGCAGGGGACGGCCCGCCGGGTGGCGCCGAGCACCAGCGGCACCGGGCCGGCCGGCCGCCGCGGCGCGGGACCCGGCGGCGCGATGCCGTGCTCGCGCAGCTTGCGCCGGCCCTCGGGGCTGATCCGGTCGGTGCTCCACGGCGGGTCGAGCACCGTACGGATCTCGACGCGCCCGAACCCGGCCGCCCGCAGCCGCGCCGCCACATCGGCCCGCATCTCGGCCAGCGCCGGGCAGCCGGAGTACGTCGGGGTGAGGCTGGCGACCACCGTGCCGTCCTCGGTGGTGCGCACCTCCCGCAGTACGCCGAGGTCGGCCAACGTGAGCATCGGCAGCTCGGGGTCGGGGACCTCGGCCGCGATCCGGCGCGCCCGCTGCTCGTCGAGCCGGGTGGAGGCGCTCACCACGCCGCCCCCGGGTGGGCGCGGGCCACGCTCTGCAACTCCTCCAGCAGCGGAGCCAGATGGACGGTGTGCTCGCCGCGCCGCCCCCGGTAGGGCGCCGCGGGCCGCTCGGGCAGCTCCAGACCGGCGGCAGCGAGCACCTGGCGCAGCACCTCCGCCGTCTCCTCGCGTACGGTGTCGCCGGCCGGGGCGCTCGCGGCGAGGACCTCCTCGAGGTAGGGCGCGAGGTCCGCCAGCGCGGCCCGCACCCTGCGGTGCGACTCCTCGGTGCCGTCGCCGAGCCGCACCACCCAGTCCGCGGCGTACTGCCGGTGGTAGGTCAGCTCGGGCACGGCCTTGGCGGCTATGGCGGCGAGCACCGGATCGGCCTCGCCGGTCAGGCGCCCGAGCAGCGCCAGCCGCCAGGCCGACAGGACCAGCAGCCGGGTGACGGAGAACGCGAAGTCCCCGTTGGGCAGCTCGGCGAGCGCCACGTTGCGGAAGTCGGCCGGCCCGCGGAGGTACGCGTACGCGTCCTCGCCGCGGCCGGTGCCGTCGACCTGCCCGCAGCGGGCGTACAGCATCCGCGCCTGTCCGAGCAGGTCCAGGCCGATGTTCGCCAGCGCGACCTCCTCCTCCAGCTCCGGCGCCCGGGTGCACCACTCGGCCAGACGCTGGGCCGCGACCAGCGCGTCGTCGCCCAGCGCGAGGCACGTGGCGGCGAGCGTGGCCGCGTCCACGCCGTCCGGCAGTGCGGTGTCCACGCCGTGCAGCGGGTCGGCGAACCCGGTGCCGAACGCCCAGCGGGCGTCCGCGCCGCCATGTTCCTCGGTCAGCGAGAGGTAGACGTGGTCGTCGTCGGCCGTCTCGGTGTGCTCCATGGCGTCTGCCTCCTTCACTGCGCGGGCGCGCGGTCAGATGTGGGGAACGTCGTCGGGGATGTCGTAGAACGTCGGGTGCCGGTAGACCTTGTCGGCGCTCGGCGCGAAGAACGGGTCCTTCCCGTCGGGCGTGGAGGCGGCGATGTGCGAGGAGCAGACCACCCAGATCGACACCCCCTCGTTGCGCCGGGTGTACAGGTCGCGGGCGTGGGTGAGCGCCATCGTGTCGTCCGCGGCGTGCAGCGAGCCGACATGCACGTGGTTCAGCCCGCGCTTGCCCCGCACGAACACCTCGTACAGCGGCCAGCCGCCCTTGGCGGCGGGTGCCGGGCCGCCGGTCCCCGTACTCGCCGAGGCTTTGGTGCCGGCAGCGTCCGTTGCGCCGGCGCCGGCGCCCGTGCCGCTTCCGGCGGGCCGGTTGTCGTCCTTGGTGCCGCTCATGCCGCCGCCCCTTCCCGTGTCCCCGCGTCCGCCGCCGCGGAGCCCGCCGCCCGGGCGGCCTTTTTCGCGGCATGGGCCGCGGCCGCCTCGCGCACCCAGGCGCCTTCCTCGTGGGCAGTCGTGCGCCGCTCCACCCGCTCGGCGTTGCACGGTCCGTCGCCGGCTATCACGCGCTGCAACTCCGACCAGTCGGGTGTGCCGAAGTCGTGCCGCCCGCGCTCCTCGTTCCACCGCAACTGCGGGTCGGGCAGGGTGACACCGAGCTTCTCCGCCTGCGGGACGGTCATGTCGACGAACCGCTGCCGCAACTCGTCGTTGCTGTGCCGCTTGATCTTCCACGCCATGGAGGCGGCCGAGTTCGGCGAGTCGCCGTCGGGCGGGCCGAACATCATCAGCGACGGCCACCACCAGCGGTCCACCGCGTCCTGCACCATGGCGCGCTGCGCCGGGGTGCCGCGCATCATCGTCAGCAGCAACTCGTAGCCCTGGCGCTGGTGGAACGACTCCTCCTTGCAGATCCGCACCATCGCCCGCGCGTAGGGGCCGTACGAGCTGCGGCACAGCGGCACCTGGTTGCAGATCGCGGCGCCGTCCACGAACCAGCCGATCACGCCGACGTCCGCGAACGTGGGGGTCGGGTAGTTGAAGATCGACGAGTACTTCTGGCGGCCGGCGACCAGCCGCTCGGTCAGGTCGGCCCGGTCGGCGCCGAGGGTCTCGGCCGCGGAGTACAGATACAGCCCGTGGCCGGCCTCGTCCTGCACCTTCGCGAACAGGATCGCCTTGCGCCGCAGCGACGGGGCCCGCGTGATCCACGCGCCCTCGGGCTGCATGCCGATGATCTCCGAGTGCGCGTGCTGCGCGATCTGCCGGACGAGCGTGCGGCGGTACCCGTCCGGCATCCAGTCCCGCGGCTCGATCCGCTGGTCCCTGTCGATCGTCGCGTCGAAGCCGGCCTGGAGACGCTGCCCCTCGGCGTCCCCCTCCTGCGGGCCCCGGCCGTCGTCCTGGTCCGCGGCGCGCGCGGGTACTGCGGTCATCGCTACCTCCCAACCGACCATTCGTTCGGTTTCGAGTCTCGCCGATCGCGGCCGCCCGCGCAAGCACGGAACAGCGGGCCTGTGGACAAGTGCGGGGGCTGTGGAAAACCGCGTCGGCGGGCGGCGCGGGGCGGACGGTCGCCGGCGCGGGGGCTGGGGGTGGGGTCCGCGGGAATAGCGCGGTGTGGTGGAATGTTCGCGTGGTTGAACAATCAACCAGATGGGACGGTGGGAGAGCGATGCAGTTCGGAATCTTCACGGTCGGCGACGTCACGACCGACCCGACCACAGGTCGCACGCCGAGCGAGCACGACCGGATCAAGGCGATGGTCGCGATCGCGCTGAAGGCCGAGGAGGTCGGGCTCGACGTCTTCGCGACCGGCGAGCACCACAACCCGCCGTTCGTGCCGTCGTCCCCGACCACCATGCTCGGCTACGTCGCCGCGCGCACCGAGCACCTGATCCTGTCCACGTCCACGACCCTCATCACCACCAACGACCCGGTGAAGATCGCCGAGGACTTCGCGATGCTCCAGCACCTGGCCGGCGGCCGCGTCGACGTGATGATGGGGCGCGGCAACACCGGCCCGGTCTACCCCTGGTTCGGCAAGGACATCCGCGAGGGCATCCCGCTGGCCGTCGAGAACTACGCGCTGCTGCACAAGCTGTGGCGCGAGGAGTCCGTGGACTGGGCGGGCCGCTTCCGCACCCCGCTGCAGTCCTTCACCTCCACTCCCCGGCCGCTGGACGGCGTGCCCCCGTTCGTGTGGCACGGCTCCATCCGCAGTCCGGAGATCGCCGAGCAGGCCGCCTACTACGGCGACGGCTTCTTCGCGAACAACATCTTCTGGCCCAAGGACCACTTCAAGCGGCTGATCGGCCTGTACCGCGACCGCTTCGCGCACTACGGCCACGGCACACCCGAGCAGGCGATCGTCGGCCTGGGCGGCCAGGTCTTCATGCGGAAGAACTCCCAGGACGCGGTGCGCGAGTTCCGCCCGTACTTCGACAACGCGCCCGTCTACGGCCACGGCCCGTCGCTGGAGGACTTCACCGAGCAGACCCCGCTGACCGTCGGCTCGCCGCAGGAAGTCATCGAGAAGACGCTGGCCTTCCGCGAGTCCTTCGGCGACTACCAGCGGCAGCTGTTCCTCATGGACCACGCGGGCCTGCCGCTGAAGACGGTGCTCGAACAGCTCGACATCCTCGGCGCGGAGGTCGTCCCCGTGCTGCGTGAGGAGTTCGCGAAGGGGCGCCCGGCGCAGGTGCCGGACGGGCCCACCCACGAGGCCCTGGTCGCCCGCCGCGACCAGGGTGGCCAGGACACCGCGGGCGCCGCGGCCGACAACAAGGAGGTGCGCGCATGACGAAGCAACTGGTGGTGGTCGCCGCGGGCCTCGGCAAGCCGTCGTCCACCCGGCTGCTCGCCGACCGCCTCGCGGACGCCACCACGCGCCACACCGACGTGGACGTCCGGGTGATCGAACTGCGCGAACTCGCCAACGACATCGCGCAGAACATGGTCACCGGCTTCCCGTCGCCCCGGCTGCGCGACGCCATAGAGGCGGTCACCTCGGCCGACGGCCTGATCGCCGTCACCCCGGTGTTCACCGGTTCCTACAGCGGCCTGTTCAAGTCCTTCTTCGACGTCGTCGACAAGGACGCCCTCGCCGGTATGCCCGTCCTGATCGCGGCGACCGGCGGCACCGCCCGGCACTCCCTGGTGCTGGAGCACGCGATGCGGCCGCTGTTCGCCTACCTGCGGGCCGTGGTCGTGCCCACCGCGGTGTACGCCGCCTCCGAGGACTGGGCCTCGGGCGGCGACGGCGCGCTGGCCGCCCGCGTCGACCGCGCCGCCGGCGAACTGGCTGCCCTCCTGGGCGCGCGCCCGGACCGCCCGGCGTCCTCTGCCGGCGGCATCCCGGGGGAGCGGGCCGCGGCGGACGACATGGAAGTGGTGCCGTTCGCGCAGCAGCTCGCGGCCCTCGCCGTCGACAAGTGACCTCGCCGACGGCTGCCCCGTGGCAGGTCACCCGCGCGTCTTCGTAAGAGTGACCTGCCGGGCGCCTGGTTGACCGCCCCCAGTGCGGCGGGCAACGCACCGGCACACGGACGCTCCCGTACGCGCTAAGCGGCGCTGCCCTTCGGCCCGCCCGGTCGGCGGCGGTCGTCGAGGAACTCCACGACCGCCAGCGCCCCGAGCGCCGCCAGCGCGATCCAGAAGACGACCATCCCGGTCGGGTACGACCAGAGCACCAGTACGGCAGCCGCCGCCAGGACCACCAGCCAGTGCAGCAGGTGGCGGTACCGGTGCACCCAGGACCCCACCGGCACGGCCCGCACCCCGGCGGCCTGCCTGACCGCCGCGATCCCCGACTCCCACGCCGCCCTGACCCGTACCGCCCACCGGCCGCCGCCGCTCACCCAGGCACCCAGGGCGACGACCACGCCCAGCACGACCAGCATGAGCACCGCCTCCCGCAGGAAGCGCACCATCTGGTCGTAGACCGTCCCTGCCGCCTGCTGGTCGATGTTCGTCGGCAGATGGTCGAGGTAGACGATCCGGAACACCGACAGCGCGACACCGAGCGCCGCGATGCCCGCCGCGACCGCCAGCGCCGCCGTCACCACCGCACGCCGCCTGCGGGCCGCCAGCAGCACCCCGCCGCCGGCCAGCAGCAAGGTGATCCAGGGCAGCCAGTTCCCGGCCAGTTGCAGTATCCGGAAGCCGGTCCTGGCCCGCTGCACATCCGCCGACTCCAGCAGCGTGTACTCCACCCGCACCTGCGGGATGTGCGACGCCACTGTGAGCCCGCCGTCCACCAGCCGCTTCTTCACCTGCTCGACGACCGGCGCCAGGTTCAGCTCCACCGCGTCCCCCCGCACCCGCACCGCGCTGCCGGTGTCCCCGGTGAGGACGCCGATGAAGGCCGTGTGCGCCTGGCGGTTGAGCTGCACCCACAGAGTCCTGAATGCGTCACTCGCCACGAACGACGCGACCGTCTGGCGCACAAGGTTCCTGACACCCTCGGTGATCGGACCGCCCAGCGCCCCCAGGGCCGCCTTGACGCCGGGCCGCTTGTCCGGCGCCACCTCAGACAGCAGGGTGTCGATGTCGATCCGCTGCATGATCGCGTCGGTGACATTGGCGGTCACCGCCGCCTGGACGTCAGGCTTCGACGCCAGCGGCGCGACCGTCTGCACATAGCGGCCGGTGTCCGCCATGTCGTCCGCCACCCACACGGCGACCACACTCAGCGGCGCGATCAGCGCGGCCAGGGTGATCAACACGGCCGAGATCGCCGACCGCAGCCTGTGGCGCGCAGGAAGGCGTGCCCGCAGCGCGTCCAGCGCCGCCAGCTCCTCCGCGTCGAGGGGGACCCGGCCGTCGCCTCCGGAGCGCGCGCCGCCCGCGTCGCCGGCCATCCGTACGCTCCTTCGCCGCCTCGCCGAACCACCCGGCCCCCGCACCCTCCGACTTCAGAAAACGGCCTCAGCACGCTCGCCGCGCGCGCTGTTAGTGCGTACGTGAACTGCCGCGGCCGTCCCCGTACGGGTGACCTGCGCGTCGATCACGCACATCAGCGGATCGAATGCCCGCACACCCGGCGTACCTGGCACGCCTGCACCCTTGCTGCCTCGCCATGGCCCGACCTCGCCGTACACGCGGATGCGCTACCACGCCCGTCGAGCCGCGCCATCCGGGTGACAGCGGGTTATGCGCGCGGAGTCGCCGGTTAAAGATCGTTTTGTCGATGCCGTAGGTCCGGCGAAGCCCGGTTCACGCGGCAGGGTCACACGAAGGGCACACCGGTGGACGTGCGTCTGCTGCTCAGGGCATGCGGGAGTGCGGCGGGAGCGACCCCCTCCGCGCGCGGCGGCTGCATCGCGCCCGTGCGTCCCTTGACCCGCGGCCCGCTCGCGCGCCGCACCGGCCACCGCGCGGCCGACCGCTCCGTGACCGTCATCGCCACCCGGGACGGTCGCCCGATGGCGGTCGCGGGTGATCCCCGCGTCCTCGCCCCGGCCGTAGGCCGCAGGACCGGGGACGCAGGAACTGCCGCCGCGCCCGGGACGGGGCCCGGGCGCGGGCGGCTCCCCGGACCCCTCGCGGCACCGGCCGCGGCGCCCAGTTGGGCCCGGTTGCCGCGCCCCGCCTGACACCGGCACGACCGGCGCCGTGGCAGGGTGCCGTCACTCTCCCGCGTGGCAGCCATCCGGAGCTCCGCCTAGCGTGGAAGCAACCCCGGGGGGTGCGCATTCGCGCTAAGGAGACCACCTCATGGCCCGTGGCACCGAGGACAGCTCCACGGGCTCGGACGTGGAGGGCGGCAGCCAGCGCCGCCGACGTCCGAGCCTCGTCGACAGTCCGAACCACCGCTGGTGGGTACTGAGCGTCATCGCCCTCGCACAGCTGATGGTCGTCCTGGACGCGACCATCGTGAACATCGCGCTGCCCTCCGCCCAGACGGCCCTGGGCTTCAGCAACGGCAACCGGCAGTGGATCGTCACCGCCTATGCGCTCGCGTTCGGCTCCCTGCTGCTGCTGGGCGGCCGGCTCTCGGACCTCATCGGGCGCAAACGGATGTTCCTGATCGGCCTGGTGGGCTTCGCGGTCGCGTCCGCCATCGGCGGCGCCGCCGGGAGCTTCGAGGTGCTGGTCGCCGCCCGCGCCCTGCAGGGCATGTTCGGCGCGATGCTCGCGCCCGCCGCCCTGTCGCTGCTGACGACGACGTTCACCGACCCCAAGGAGCGCGCGAAGGCGTTCGGTATCTATGGCGCGATCGCCGGTGCGGGCGGCGCCGTCGGCCTGCTGCTGGGCGGCCTGCTCACCGAATACCTGAACTGGCGCTGGTGCCTGTACGTGAACCTGTTCTTCGCCCTGATCGCCTTCGTCGGCGGCTCACGGCTGCTGCACGCGGGCGGCCCGCCGGACCGCCCCGCCCTGGACCTGCCCGGCACGCTCCTGGTCTCCGGCGGCCTGTTCTGCATCGTCTACGGCTTCTCCAACGCCGAACGCCACCAATGGGGCGCGACCAGCACCTGGGGCTTCCTGGTCGCCGGGGGCCTGCTCCTGATCGCCTTCGTGTGGTGGCAGGGACGCGCCCGCCAACCTCTGCTGCCGCTGCACGTGGTGGGCGACCGCGACCGCGGCGCGTCCTTCCTCGCGATGTTCATCTCGGGTGCCGGCATGTTCGGAGTGTTCCTGTTCCTGACCTACTACCTGCAGCGCACCCTGCTGTACTCGCCGGTGAAGACCGGCCTGGCGTTCCTGCCGATGGTCGCCGTCATCATGATCGTGTCCGTCACCACGACGAACGCCCTCGTGCCGCGCTACGGCGCGAAGCCGATCGTCCCGACCGGCATGGCGTTGGGCGGCGGCGCCATGGTGTGGCTGACGGCGCTCGACGCGCACAGCACCTACGCCGCCCATGTGCTGCCGCCGCTGCTCCTGCTGGGCGCGGGCCTGGGCATGATCTTCGCCACCGGTATGAACCTCGCCACCGCGGGCGTGAAGCCCCGTGACGCGGGTGTGGCGTCGGCGATGGTGAACACCTCGCAGCAGGTGGGCGGTTCCATCGGCACCTCGCTGCTCAACACCCTGGCGCTCAGCGCGGCCACCAGCTACGCGTCGTCCCGGCGCCCCTCGGCGGGGGTCGCGGCCCAGGCCCAGCTGCACAGCTACTCGGTGGCCTACTGGTGGTCGGCCGGCTTCTTCGCGGTCGGCTTCGTGGTCACCTTGCTGCTGTACCGGCGGGGCGTGCCGGCGAGCCTTTCCGACCCGACCGCCCAGGGCGGCGCCCCGATGTGACCCGGCCGCACCGTATCCACATCGCGGAACGCCGCCGCAGGCCGATGGTGCGTACAGCTACCGTTTCTCCATGGCAGCGAACGGCAAGGACACGACCGGTTCCACGCCGCCGGTGGTCGCGGCACTCGACGCGGTCAGCGTCCGCCGGTACACCACCGGCCAGGTGATCCTCGACGACATCGACTGGACCGTGCGCTCCGGTGAGCACTGGGCGCTGCTGGGCGCCAACGGAGCCGGCAAGACGACCATGCTCCGGCTGATCGGCGCCCTCATGCACCCGACGACGGGCTCGGTCGAGGTGCTTGGCCACCGCCTGGGCCAGGTCGACATGCGCGAGCTGCGCGCCCACATCGGCCTGGTCTCCTCCGCGCAGAAGGTGCCGCAGGACGCCACCGCGCACACCGTCGTACTGACCGGCCACACCGGCACCGTGCAGCCGCTGTGGCGCAAGTACGACGACGAGGTGCGCGAACGCGCGCACACCCTGCTGTCGGAACTGGAGATCAAGGAACTCGCCGACCGCGCCTACGGAGTGTGCTCGGGCGGCCAGCGGGCGCGCATCCTGGTGGCCCGGGCCCTGATGGCCGACCCGTCGCTGCTGCTGCTCGACGAACCGTTCAACGCGCTCGACCTGCCCTCCCGCGAGGACCTGATCGACGCCATGCACCGCCTTGCGGCCACACGCACCTCGCTGGCCACGATCACCGTGACCCACCACCTGGAGGAGCTGTCGCCGGCGATCGGCCACGTGCTGCTCCTCAAGGAGGGTCGTGTGCTCACCTCCGGCGACGCCGAGCAGGTCCTCACCGCCGAGCGGATGACCGAGTGCTTCGGCCGCCCGATCGAGGTCAGCCGCCACGAGGGCCGGTGGCTGGCCCGCTCAGGGCGCCGCTGACGGCTTGTACGGCCCCGAGAGGCACCCCCGTCCCCTTTCGGGACGAAAGAGCCGCAGGAGCCCGCTCAGGCGCTTTCTGACGGCCTTTCAGCGCCGCCAGGGCAGGTCGGCGCCCGGCGGGTGGTGCAGTCCGTCCGCGATGATCCGGGAGATCTCGCCGAGCTGCTCCACCTGCTCCGGGCTCAGCCGGTCGAAGATCGCCGCGCGGACCGCCGCGACATGGCCGGGGGCGGTCCGCACCAGCTCCTCGTGGCCGGCGTCGGTCAGTACGGCGAGCTGGCCCCTGCGGTCGGATGGGCAGTCCTCGCGCCGCAGCCAGCCGTTGCCCTCCAGGCGCGAGACCGCGTGCGACAGCCTGGAGCGGGTGATCTTGGTCCGCTCGGCGAGCTCGGTCATCCTCATCCGGCGCTCGGGCGTCTCGGAGAGTGTGGCGAGAAGCGCGTAGTACATGTGCGGCATGCCCGCGTCCCGCTGGAGCTGCCGGTCGAGATGATCCTCCAGCAGGGTCGTCGCCTGCAGGAACGCCCGCCAGGTCGCCTGCTCGTCTTCGGTCAGCCACTCCATGGACGCATCATAGGGGAGCTTCGTTGAATGTTCAATAAAATAGCTCGATCAATGTGATGCGCGTCACTTTGGCGCGGGAAATATCCGGGGATCAACTCCCCGTTTAACCAGGCGTACGCAAACGGGGACAGCCTCCGTTTCGGCGTCGGACCGCTCGGACCGGCGTACACCGTGCAACACCAGGACCGGATCGCCGGAAGGAGCTTGGCCGTGACGCTCGACCTCACCACCACCGCCGCTGCCAAGCCGCGCGCCGCGAGGCTGCGTGCCGACGCCACCCGCAACCGCGAGCGGATCGTGAACGCCGCCCGCGAGGCGATCGTGGAGTTCGGCCCCGACGTACCCCTGGACGAGGTGGCGCGCCGCGCCGGCGTCGGCAACGCCACGCTCTACCGCCACTTCACGGACCGCGCCGAACTCGTCCGCCAGGTCGCCCTGGCGGTGATGGCTCGTATCGCGCGGCGCGCCGAGGACGCCCTCGCCGAGGAGTCCGACGCGCTCTCGGCACTCCAGCGCTTCGCCTTCGAAGCGGCCGAGGAGCGCATAGGTGCCCTGTGTCCCATGCTGTCGTCCGCGTTCGACCGCAAAGATCCCGCGGTGGAGCCCGAAGCGCTGCGCATGGAGCACGCGATCACCGAGATCCTGGACCGGGCCCAGCGCTCGGGCCAGGTGCGCGGCGACATCGCGGTCGGCGACCTGACGGTCGCGCTGACGCAGCTGACCCGGCCGCTGCCGGGCAGCGGTTGCGTCGGCTTCGACCGCTTCGTCCGACGCCACCTGCAACTCTTCCTCGACGGACTGCGTGCTCCGGCGCGCTCGACGCTCGAGGGCACCGCCGCGACCCTGGAGGACCTGCAAGGCTGCCATTAACCGTTCGCCCGCGCCCACAGCGGGCACTACCGTTGGCGACTTCGCCTCGTGCCGATCGCTTCGTGGATCGCATCAACCAACGGCCGACAGCACGGCGGCCGACCGGGCGTCGAAGAAGACCGCTCGTCCCCGCATGAACACCCTTGTACGCCGGACCCGGGCCCCTGGATGCCGATCCGGCCCCGGACCGCTTGCTGACAAACGTCCCCACGTCCTGTCACTCCGCAACTCGTTTTGTGAGACCACTCATGTCTGAACAGCTCCAACCTGATCCGAAGCGCTGGACAGCGCTCATATTCATCGCGCTCGCCCAGCTGATGGTGGTGCTCGACGCGACCGTCGTGAACATCGCGCTGCCGTCCGCCCAGAAGGCGCTCGGCATCTCCAACGGCGACCGCCAGTGGGTCATCACCGCGTACACCCTCGCCTTCGGCGGTCTGCTCCTCTTCGGCGGCCGTATCGCCGACCTGTGGGGACGCAAGAACGCCTTCGTCGTCGGCCTGCTCGGCTTCGCGGCCGCCTCCGCCATCGGCGGCGCCGCGGTCAACCCGGCCATGCTCTACGGTGCCCGCGCCCTTCAGGGCGCCTTCGGCGCGCTCCTGGCGCCCGCCGCCCTGTCGCTGCTCGCGGTGATGTTCACCGACGCCAAGGAGCGCGCCAAGGCGTTCGGCGTCTACGGCGCCATCGCCGGTGCCGGCGCGGCGGTCGGCCTCATCCTCGGCGGCGTCCTGACCCAGTACCTGAACTGGCGCTGGGTGCTCTTCGTCAACATCGCGTTCGCCATCGTCGCTGTCATCGGTGCCGTGCTGTACGTCCACGAGCCCGCCACCGGGCGCAACCGCAACCGGCTCGACATCCCGGGCGTCGTCCTCGCGAGCGCCGGCCTGATCTCCCTGGTCTACGGCTTCAGCCGTGCCGAAACCGACGGCTGGACCTCGGCTGTGACGCTGGGCCTGTTCGTGGCAGCCGTCGTGCTGCTGGCCGGCTTCGCCTACCTCGAGGGGCGCGTCAAGGCGCCGCTGCTGCCGCTGCGCGTCGTCACCGACCGCAACCGCGGCGGTATCTACCTGTCGCTCGGCCTGGCTGTTATCGGCATGTTCGGCCTGTTCCTCTTCCTGACCTACTACCTCCAGCAGGTCCAGGGATACTCGGCGCTCAAGTCGGGCTTCGCCTTCCTGCCGATGGTGGCGGGCATGATCGTGGGCTCCACCCAGATCGGCGCGCGCCTGATGCTGCGGGTGCGCCCGCGGCTGCTGATGGCGCCCGGCTTCCTGGTCGCCGCGATCGGCATGGCGATCCTCGCCCAGATCAAGGTCGACTCCAGCTACGCCGAGGTGCTGCTGCCCGGTCTGGTCCTCATGGGCCTGGGCATGGGTACGGCGTTCATGCCGGCCATGAGCCTGGCGACCTACGGCGTGCGGCCGGAGGACGCCGGCGTGGCGTCCGCCATGGTCAACACCTCGCAGCAGGTCGGCGGTTCCATCGGCACCGCGCTGCTGAACACCCTGGCGGCCAGCGCGACCACCTCCTGGGCCACCAGCCACATCCACACGGCTGCCGACCGTAAGAACCCGCTGCTGATCAACGAAGGCGCGGTGCACGGCTACTCGGTCGCCATCTACGTGGCGATGGGCATCCTGCTGGCGGCCTCCGCGATCGCGTTCACCTTCCTGAACGCCGGGGTCCAGAACACGGGCACCCGTGCCGGCAGCGACGACTCCGTCGAGGACATCCCCATCCCGGTCGTCGCACACTGACGCCCGACCAGGCACCCTAGGGTGCCGAACCACGAACGGCAGGTCCCCGCAGCCCCGGATTTCCGGAAGCTGCGGGGACCTGCCGTTCGTCGTGCGCAAGGAGGACGCCGACCGCGTACGCGTGGCGTCCTCGTGCTCAGCCGAACTGGACGGAACGCTTGGCGAGCCCCATCCAGAAGCCGTCGATGACGCTGCGCTGGCTGCCGAGTTCGGCCTCCGCGGCGCCCAGGGTGACGAACAGCGGCGCGAAGTGCTCGGTCCGGGGGTGCGCCAGCCGCCCGGAGGGGGAGGTGCGTTCGAAGTCCAGCAGCGCATCGACGTCCTGGGCGCCGAGCGCCCGGTGCCCCCAGTCGTCGAACTCGGCCGACCAACTCGGCGGTCCGCTGCCCGCATGCCGCAGCGCGGCCAGATTGTGCGTGAAGAAGCCGCTGCCGACGATCAGCACGCCCTCGTCCCGCAGCGGCGCCAGCCGGCGCCCGACCTCCATCAGCTTCTCCGGCTCCAAGGTCGGCATCGACACCTGGAGCACCGGGATGTCGGCTTCCGGGAACATCTCCACCAGAGGCACGTACGCCCCGTGGTCGAGTCCGCGGTCCGGTACGTCCTGCACCGGCCGGCCGGCGCCACGCAGCAGCTTGCGCACATCGTCGGCGAGCGCCGGGGCGCCAGGGGCGTCGTACGTCACCTGGTAGTAGTGCTCGGGGAAGCCCCAGAAGTCGTACACCAGGGGCACGCGGCTGATCGCGCCGATCGCCAGCGGCGCCTCCTCCCAGTGCGCCGAAACCATGAGGATGGCCTTCGGCCGGGGCAGATCGGCCGCCCAAGCGGCGAGTTGGCCCGGCCACAC
Organism: Actinacidiphila sp. bgisy145; assembly: GCF_057708125.1. NCBI lineage: Bacteria > Bacillati > Actinomycetota > Actinomycetes > Kitasatosporales > Streptomycetaceae > Actinacidiphila > Actinacidiphila sp. bgisy145. Next base: position 110,916 of record NZ_JBYIRL010000011.1, on the reverse strand, counting down.
CGGGTCGTCCGCCAGCGGCGGCGCGCCGTGCGAGAGGTAGAGCGCGGGCATGCGCTCGGGGGGCGCCGTGGTCATCGCACCTCCTTGAAGTTTCAAGCGTCTGCCTCGACGATATCCGATGCGGTTGAGAGTTCAAAGAATCTCGTCGGCTGGCACCCCGGAGGCCGGGCGCCGGGGGCGAGCGGTCAGGTGAGCCGCTTCTCGAACCACGCCACGTCGTGATAGACGCCGAACTTGCGGCCCACCTCCTCGTACACGCCGACCTGCCGGAAGCCGAACCGCTCGTGGATGCGCAACGAGGCGTCGTTCGGGAGGGCGATGCCCGCGTACGCCCGGTGCACGTCCTCGCCCGCCAGCGCCTCGAAAAGGCGCCCGTAGAGCAACGTCCCGATACCGCGCCCGCACGCATCCCGCGCCAGATAGATGCTCGTCTCCACCGACGTCGCATACGCCGCCTTCGGCCGGAACGCGCTACTGGTCGCGTAACCGAGAATCCGTCCGCCCGAACCGGGTAGCCGAGCAACCATCAGCCGATGAGGGCCGTCTTCCGGATGGGAGAGCAACCACGGGCGGCGCTCGCCGGGCGTGACGGGAGTGACATCGAACGTGACGGCCGTCTCGCGGACGTAGTGGTTGTAGATGTCCGTCAGAGCCGTCAGATCGGCCTCGCCGCCTGGCCCGACCTGCACGTCCATACGATCTGCCACCGTGCGGCCTCTCTGTGTGGCGAAACAGGGTACTGCATGATCATAAAAAACGGGTGGCGACATGGGAATTGTGTCCGTATTCCAGTCGTTATCCAGAGTGGACGGGGCAGTCGCAGAACTGAGGAAGCCGCGCGACGCGGAAACCGGCGAGGCGGCTGAGCCCATCCGACAAACAGACCGACCGCACCTTCGAAAGGGAGCACGCATGGCAACCCGTGCCGTCGCCCGTCGTCAAGCAGGTGGGACCAGCAGCGTTCGCGCCGCAGGCGGGGAAGTCGCCGACCGCGACCTCGTCGGCATGTACCTCGACGAGATCGCGCGCACCCCGCTGCTCGACGCCGCCCGGGAGGTCGAACTCTCCCGCGACATCGAAGCGGGCGTCTACGCCGAGCGCATACTCGCCGCCGACGCCGACCTTCCCGCGTCCGCGGGCAGCGACGCCAAGCGGGAGGAACTCGAAGCGCTCGTCGCCGCAGGCGAACGCGCCAAGGACATCTTCATCCGCTCCAACCTGCGCCTCGTCGTCGCCGTGGCCCGCCGCTACCCGCGCAGCGGCCTGCCCCTGCTCGACCTGATCCAGGAGGGGAACGCCGGCCTGGTCCGCGCGGTCGAGAAGTTCGACTACGCAAAGGGCTTCAAGTTCTCCACCTACGCGACCTGGTGGATTCGCCAGGCCATCACCCGCTCCATCGCCGACCAGTCCCGCACCATCCGGTTGCCCGTCCACCTCGTCGAGGAACTCGGCCGCATCCGGCGCGTGCAGCGCGAATTCAACCGCGAGAACGGCCGCGACGCCGAACCCGCCGAGATCGCCACGGAACTCGGCTCCACCCCCGAGCGGGTCTCCGACGTCCTCGACTGGGCACGCGACCCGGTATCGCTGAACATGTCGGTCGATGCCGAGGGCGAGACCGAATTCGGCGACCTCGTCGAGGACGGCGCCGCGCCCTCGCCCGAGGACTCCGTCCTCGTCATGCTGCGCCGCGAGGAACTCGACGGCCTCATCGACCGCCTCGACGACCGCACCGCGTCCATCATCCGGGCCCGCTACGGCATCGTGGACGGCCGCGAGCGCACCCTCACCGAGGTCGGCAAGGAACACGGCCTCACCCGCGAGCGCATCCGCCAGATCGAGAAGCACGCCCTGGCCGACCTGAAGCGCATGGCCCGCGCCACCGGACTGGACTACGAAGCGGCGTAACCACCACCGTCACGCACCGCGTGACCCACAGACCCGGACCCCGGTGCATCCCCCCCCGCGCCGGGGTTCGGCCTGTCCTGCTGCCCACGGGCGGGCCCTGAATGAGACGCTGCCTGCCATGAGCGACGACCGCGCCGGTAACGACGAAGAACCCGACGCACCGGAAAAGTCCGGCCACCGTGGTGAACACCCCGGTGAGCCGCACCACACCGGTCTCGGAACCCGCCTGAACTGGCTGAGAGCCGCCGTCCTCGGCGCCAACGACGGCGTGGTCTCCACCGCCGGCATCGTCGTCGGCGTCGCCGGAGCCACCGACTCCCGTTCCGCGCTGCTGACTGCGGGCCTCGCTGGGCTGCTCGCCGGCTCGCTGTCGATGGCAGCCGGCGAGTACGTCTCCGTCAGCACCCAGCGCGACTCCGAACGGGCGGCCCTTGCCGTCGAACGCGAAGAGCTCGCGACGACTCCCCAGGCCGAACTCGCCGAACTCACCGGCCTGCTCGAAGAACGCGGTATCACTCACGACCTCGCCCAAGAGGTCGCCGAACAGCTCACCGCCCGCGACGCGCTGGGCGCCCACGCCCGCGTCGAGCTGGGCATCAACCCCGACGAACTCGCCAACCCCTGGCATGCGGCATGGGCGAGCTTCGTGTCCTTCACCGTCGGTGCCCTGCTGCCCCTGCTCGCCATCGTGCTGCCCCCGCAGGGCTGGCGCCTGGCCGTCACCGTCGTGTCCGTGGTCATCGCGCTGGTCGCGTGCGGCAGGATCAGCGCGGACCTCGGTGGCGCTCCGGCGCGACCCGCTGTCCTCCGCAATGTCGCGGGCGGTGTCATCGCCATGGCCGTCACCTACGCCGTCGGCACACTCCTCGGCGCCACGGGAGTCTGACACCCACCCAGACGTGGGCGTGCGCGCGTGTCGGTACGCCACCTACTGACGCGGCCACCGCGGGCCGAAAGGAAGTTCAGCCGCGTGAGCCATCCGCGCCGGGACTGTCCAGCTGCCCGGTACGCAGGAAGTTCTCCAGGCACTCCAGATACGGCGAGATGTCCATGCCCTGCTCCAGCAGCCACGCATCGGCGTAGTACTTCTCCACGTAGCGTTCTCCCGGATCGCACAGCAGCCCGACGACGCTTCCGCGCTCGCCGCGCTCACGCATCTGGGAGATGATCCGGAACGCGGCCCACAGACCGGTTCCCGTCGACGCCCCCGCGCGCCGCCCCAGGAGCCTCTCCAGGACGCGGACAGCAGCGACCGAGGCTGCGTCCGGAACCCGCATCATCCGGTCGATCGCGCCCGGCACGAAACTCGGCTCCACCCGCTGCCTGCCGATCCCCTCGATCCGCGAGCCGGCCGCGGTCGTCACGTCCGGATCGCTGTCCCGCCAACCTGGGAAGAAGGCCGAGTTCTCAGGATCAGCCACGCAGATGCCCGTCGTCGCCTGCGCGTACCTCACGTAGCGGGCCAGCGTCGCCGAAGTTCCCCCCGTCCCCGCCGTCGCCACGATCCAGGTCGGGATCGGATGGCGTTCCGACGCCATCTGCCTGAAGATCGACTCCGCGATGTTGTTGTTGCCCCGCCAGTCGGTCGCCCGCTCCGCGTAGGTGAACTGGTCCATGTAGTGGCCGCCGGTCTCCTTGGCCAGCCGGGCGGCTACCTCGTACACCTCGCTCGGGTTGTCCACCAGGTGGCACTTGCCCCCCTGGAACTCGATCAGGTCCACCTTCGCCCGTACTGTCCCGCGGGCCATAACGGCCACAAAGGGGACACCGATCAGACGGGCGAAGTACGCCTCCGAGACCGCCGTCGAGCCGCTCGAAGCCTCGATCACCGGGCGCCCCGGCCTGATCCAGCCGTTGCACAGGGCGTAGAGGAACAGGGACCGGGCCAGCCGGTGCTTGAGTGAGCCCGTCGGATGAGTCGACTCGTCCTTCAGATAGAGGTCGACGCCCCAGTCCGCCGGGAGCGGAACTGACAGCAAATGGGTATCGGCGGACCTGTTGGCGTCGGCATGGACTTTCGCCACAGCAGTGCTCAACCAGCGACGGTACTGGTGGTCGCTTCGGTCGATGTCCAGCACCTGCGCGGGCCCGCTTCGGGGCGGGAACGCTGCGGGCGGAGCCGGATTCTGCTTCGGAGTGTCCATGAGGCCAGGTATATCCGTCCGAATGCCCCAAACGGACACTTGGGGTATCTCTACGCGCCCTCTTGGGTGGGCGCTGCTCACGTGAGTCCCGCGCAGAGCCGTATCCTGGTGCCATGACCACAGGCGACGAGACCGGAAGCGAGCCGTTGCCGTCGGGCTCCCGGCCGGAAGTCGGCTCCTCCTCGGACGGCCCCTCTTCCGGTGGCGCGCCAACGCCTGCAGGTGCCGGCTTCGTCTTCGACGATCCGCTCGACCGGCCATCGGCCGACGACACCGACCGCGGCTGGGGCGATGCACCCGCGGACACGGCAGACGACGACTTCACCCGGTTCCTCAACGAGAAGCCGCCGCACCACATCTGAGCCAGCCCTGACCCGCTGCCGGAGGTGCCGATCTCCCCGGCCGCGCCGGACAGGCGTCCATGCCACCGCGCGGTCTGGTTGACGCGCTCAGCGGACGTCGGTGTGCGGCTGTGGGTGTGCTGAGCGACATCCGGGGCAGCCTCGTCGCATTGCGTTTCGGTGAGCGCGCCGGTCCGAAGTGCCTGGGCGTCTGCCGTGGGAACAGCGGCCTTTTCGGTGCGGTCGAGGTGCGGACGGTCGAGGTGTGCACGGCCGCTGTCCCGTACGGTCTTCTGTGAAAGGACCAGGACCCAGCGCGGTCCCTCATATCGAATGCTTCGACGAGGCGATCGACGTGCCCGCCTGCCACTCAGTTCGCGACAGTTCTGAAGGCGGGCGAGCCGGCCGGGGCGACGGTGATCACGTCCATGCGTCGGAGAATGCCGATCACCCTGAACCCGAGCGGAAGCGCCAGGGTGCTCCTCTCGCGCCGCTGTGGAGAACCGACACGCGTCATGGAGAGCGCCAGCGAAAGAAGCGGTACGACGGTCCTTCGCGAACAGATTCAGCACAGAGCCACCCCCAACGGAGACGCCGCGGCTGCTCCTGACAGTGCCGCTGCCGTACGGCGGGACACGGCCAGCACGATCAGCGCGCCGTCGCCCGCACCGGCGCCCTCCGGCGGGGCAGAGGCCGTCTGCCGCGACTGAGCCGGACTGGGCGGTACCGCTACGACCGTCACACGTGACGCCACCACCCGGGCACCGGCGAGCACGTCCACGCGCGCGCCAGGGCGCAGAAGGGCGGCCGCCTCCGAGTCGGCGATCCGTACGGGCGCCCGCACCAGTTGCTCAGCGGGCCTTGGAGGCGAGGAGGTCGCGGTCGACGGAGTTCCGCGTGGCGCGGCCCGCTCGTGTCGCGGGGAGGTGCCGTGAGTCGAGAGCACGGCGGCCAACACCGCCAGCACACCCAACCCCGTGGCAAGGTGCCGGCGCATGCGGCGCAATGCCGCGCCGAACCTTCCTCCACCGCGTCCGCCGGCGCAGACCGGAGGAAAGTCCGGCACAACGATGCGCGGTGGCGCGTACGGTCGAGGCGTATCCGACGAGGGCTTGGAATAGGGCTCGTCGGGAACGCATGCGGGGGAATCCGTGGGAGAGTTGGGGAAAGGCACGCTCGACACCGTCCTACGTGGAAAGAGGGCGCCGACCGAATCGAGCCGGCCCCTCCACGATGACGCATTTCCCGCAGCGCTGTTTCGACCCCTGTGGACAACCGGTGTCCGGTGGAAAACCGACTTCGTGACGTCTTCCAGCTTGCCGCCGATGAAGAGCGACGACTGCGGGATCGGGGCGCCGCCGTACCCGGCGAGGTCCGCCCGGTCCCGGTCCATGTTCCGCACGGGCGCAGGCCGGCACAGCCCGACACAGGCCAGGAGCACCGGGTGCACCGGGTACACCGGGTACGGGCCGGGGATGCTGAGGTACCGGGTTCAACCATGTCGCGCGCTGGGGCTACCTTTTGGGCGGAGGTGGCCATGCTCGAAGTTCTCGGACTCGATCAGCCGGCCGAAGCGCTGTACTTCGCCCTGGTCGACAACCCGCCCCTGCCGATCGAGGAACTGGCCCGCAGGACCGGGCTGGAGCCCGACGTGGTCGCCGGGGCGCTGGTCCGGCTGGAGGACGGCGGGCTGATCTCCCGGCTGCCGGGCACCCCGACCGGGTACACCGCGCTTCCGCCCGGCCACGCGCTGGAGGTGCTGCTGCTGGCCAGGGAACGGGACATCCAGCAGGTGCGGGCGCTGATCGAGCGGCTCGCCGAGCGGCACCGCGACGCCCGGCGCGACCGGGACTCGGCCTCGCTGATCGAGGTGATCACCGGCCGCGACGGCGTGGCCCGCTGCGGCCAGCAGTTGTTCCACCGCGCCGAGCGCGAGCTGCGCGGCATCGACGCGCCGCCCTACGCCGAGACCCGCGACGGCACCCGGGTGAACTCCGCGACGGTGATCGGCGGCCGCAGCGTGCGCAGCCGCTTCCTGCACGGCCGCGACGCGTTGGACGTGCCCGGCGCGATGGAGCGGGTCGAACTGGACATCGCCGCGGGCGAGGAGGTGCGCTTCCTGCCGCAGGCGCCGATGAAGCTGATCATCGCCGACGACCAGGCTGCGCTGATCCCGCTGCTGGCCACCCCGCAGGTGCTGGACTCCTGCATCCTGGTGCACCCCTCGGCGCTGCTCGACGCGCTTTCGGCGCTCTTCGAGTCGCTGTGGGCGCAGGCCCAGCCGTACATGCCGGACCGGCCGGCGTCGGTCGGGCCGAACGAGTTCGTCACGGAGGAGGAGCGGCGGATCATCTCGATGCTGGCGATGGGGATGGCCGACGAGACCATCGCCCGCCATCTGGGCATCGGCCACCGCACGGTGCAGCGCCGGGTGCAGGCGCTGCTCACCCGGCTCGGCGCGGCGAGCCGCTTCCAGGCCGGGGTGCTGGCCGCCAGCCGCGGGTGGTGGCGGCCGGAGCCGCCGGGAGCGCCGCGGGACCCGGCCGGCTGAGCAGCAGCCGTCCGGGCCCCGCGAACCGCCCGTGGCCGGGCGGGTGTTGCATGATCGGGAACGCCCGACGGACCCGAGTGTTCCGAGGCCCGAGCGCTCCACGGACCGGGCGTTCAAAGGTGCCCGAGCGCTCAGCGGACCTGAGCTTTCAGCGGACCTGAGCGCTCAGCCGACCGGCGCGCTCACAGGTGCGGCAAGGTGAAGTCCGCGCTCACCGCCCCCTGCGCCACCACCCGTACGGTGCTGGTCGCGGGCCGGTAGCCCGCGGCGGCCACGATCACCGTGAGAGGGTTGTCCTTGGCCGGCAGCCACAGTGCGTACCTGCCGTCCGTGCCCGTGGTGAGGGTGAAGTCGCCCTGCGCGGAGTTCACTTCGACCACCGCGCCGGCCAGCGGCGCGGTCGTGCCGTCGGCAGCGCGGCCGGTGACCGTGCCGTCGAGCAGCCCCCAACCGGCCGGAGCCACCACGGACATGGTGACCGGCAGCGACGGCGACCCGTACGGCGTGTCGCTGTCGACCAGCAGCGCCGCCCGGTGGTCGCCGAGGTCCGCGGAGGTCAGCGCACTGGCGTCCAGGGTGATTTTGACGGTGACCGAGCCGCCGGCCTTGACCGTCAGCTTCTTCGCCGAGGCCGCCAGCCACGGCACGTCGCCGTGTGCCTGGCCGTAGCCGGCCAGCTCCTGCACGGTCGCCTGCGGGATGTTGCCCGCGACCACGCCGCCGGTCACGTACCAGCCCGGCGCGGACGATGCGCCCAGCAGTGGCTGCGCCAGGTTCGGCAGCGCGGACCAGGAGTCGTCGGCCGGGTCGTACAGGTGCACCTCGTTGGTGAGTGCCGAGGCGCTGATCACCTGGCCGCCGGCCGTCAGCAGGTTGCCGCCCGCCGCGGTGCCGGTGCCGCCCCAGAAGTCGAACGGGGCGTCGGCGACCCGCTGCCAGGAGCCGGTGCCGGGGTCGAGTTTGTAGGTGTGGGCGGTGTCGGTGGGCGCCCCGTCGGCCGGCTGGTAGGCGCCGCCGGCGCAGTACGCGATGCCGTCGGCGGTGCCGCAGGAGGAGAAGGAGATCGGCTCGGGGTAGGGGGCGCCGGCCGACCAGGTGTCGGTGGCCGGGTCGTAGACCTGCACGTCGTTGTAGCCGCAGCCGAGCAGGTCGCAGCCGCCGACGAGGTAGAGCTTGTCGCCGATCACCAGCGAGCCGGGTGCGCCGTAGGGGTGCGGCAGGTCGGCGATCTGCGACCAGGTGTCGGTGGCGGGGTCGTAGACCTCGCCGCCGGCGATGGCCGCGCCCGAGGCGTCGCGGCCGCCGGTGACGTAGAGCTTGCCGCGGATGACGCCGTAGGCGGGGTAGATCCGGCCGGTGGTCGGGCTGCTGAGCGCCTTCCAGGTGCCGGTGGCCGGGTCGTAGGAGGAGAAGTCCTTGCTCCAGCGGCCGTCGGCCGTCTCGCCGAGCCCGGTGTAGAGCACGCCCTGGTCCACGGCGGTGAGCCCGCCGTAGACGGCCGTGGGCAGGTCGGCGAGCGGCTGCCACGCCTGGTCCGCGGCCGGCGCGGTGGCGGACGGGCCCGCACCGCCGCTCGCTCCGGCCGCCGTGCCCGCCTTCGTACCGTCCTTCGTGCCGTTCTCCGCTCCGGCCTTCGAAGGCGCTGCCGTGAACAGCCCGTTGGGGGTCAGCGCCGACGCCGTGCGGCGCACGGCGGGCCCGGCGGCGGCCGGCTTCGCCGTGCCGAGGTCCTGCTCGCCGAGCGAGAAGGTGGCCGGCGAGCCGCCGGTGTTCTTCACCTGGACCCGCACGGTCCGGCTGGCCCCCCACGGCACGTCGGCGGCCACCGACGAGACCGAGTAGCGCAGTTGGGCCGGGTGCAGTGCGAAGTCCGCGGTGGTGACGGCGTTCGCGGTCACCTTGGCCTTCGCGGTGACGTCCGGGTAGCCGAAGCCCGGTAGCCCGGCGGTGAGTTGCTGCTTGCCCGCGGCGGCGAACAGCCAGTACACGCCGTCCGGGACGGCAGGGTCGCCGGGGGAGGCGACGGTGTGCACGGCGTCCGAGGGCGCGTCCGCGGACGAGACGGTCGCGCCGACCACGCCGTCACCGGTGTTGGCGTCGGTGACCTGCCCGGCCAGCAGCCCGCCGGTGCGGGTGACCAGCGTCGGGGTGCCGACGGCCACGTTGTCGATCTGCCAGATGCCGGTCAGCGAGCCGGTGAAGTGGAACCGCAGCCGCACCGAGGACTTCCCGGCGTAGGAGGTGAGCGGCACCGTCTCGTGCGCGGGCCCGCCCACGACATCGGTGTGCTGCCACAGCGTGGTCCACGTCGACCCGCCGTCGGTGCTCGCGTCCACCGACGCGGTGAGGCCCGCCACCCGGTACAGCGCGGGCAGCGCGGTGTCGAACTGCAACTGCGGGTCCTTCTCCGCACTGAAGTCGTACGAAGGGCTGATCAGTTCGGTGTCGGCGTCCTTCCAGCCCAGGGCGTAGTCGTCGACCTCGGCGAACCGCCCGGTGCCGCCCGTCTGGTTGCCGCGGTTGAGCGGGTCGTCGAACTGCCAGCCGCCCGCGTCGGTGTTGTTCTTCACCGTCCAGCCGTCAGGGGTCGTGGAGTTGGCGAAGGACTGGAGCCCGCCGCCGTGGTACGCGACCTGGTAGCCCGGTGGCAGCGCGCCGGTGGTGTTCAGTGGCAGCGACAGGTCCGCGGTCTTCGGCCCCGCGCCGACCGCCACGGTGGCGTCGGCGGTCTTGTAGCCGGGGTAGAGGGCAGTCGCGTGCAGGGTGTAGGTCCGGTTCATGGGGACCTTCACCGTGTAGTGCCCGGTGGCCGGGTCGGTGAAGACCGTGCCGGGGACCCCGTCGAGGGTGACCTTCGCGTACACGCCCCAGCCGTGCCCGCCGCCGTCCTTGACCGTGCCGGACAGCGCCTGCGAGGGCACCGCGGTCAGCGCCGCGTCCTTGGTGAGCACGTCCCCGTCGGCGAGGTCCACCGTCCCGCCGTCGTCGTCGGCGTAGCCGAACGCGGTGACCGTCAGCGGGTAGGAGCCGGCCGGGATGTCCAGCGTCCAGCGGCCCTTGGCGTCGGTGGTCGTTTTGTACTGCCCGAGCGAGACCGTGGCCCCGGCGATCGGTTCCTTGGTGGCCGAGTCGGTGACGGTGCCGCCCACCGTGCCGTGCGGGCCGGGCCGGAAGGCCGCGGTGCCCTCGGGCGTACCGAGTCCGGTCGGCCCGTCGTACCCGGGCTGCGCCTGGCAGGTGTAAGCGGGCGTGCACTGCGGGGTGGTGCCGTAGCCGCACAGTGAACTGTCCGCGCAACTGGCGTTGTCGCCGCGGGTCACGTCGTTGAGCGACCCGGACCGCTCGTACGGGTACGACGACGGGTACGTGCCAGTGACAGGGGTGCCGGCCAGTGCGTACACCCCGGCGATGATCGGCGCGGAGGCGCTGGTGCCGCCGTAGACGTTCCAGCCCACGTCGGAGAAGGAGTTGTAGACCGCGACGCCGGTGGCCGGGTCGGCCACCGCGCTGACGTCGGCGACCGAGCGGCCGGCGCAGTCGACCGCCGACTGGGCCGGCGGTTTGGGCTCGACCGCGGAGCAGCCGGAGCCGCCCGCGCCCCAGTGCGGGCCGGCCGCGCCCTGCGTGACGCCGTTCCACACCGACTCGTCCCAGCCGCGGGAGCTGGAGTCGCGCACCAGGGAGGTGCCGCCGACCGCGGTCACGTACGGCGAGGACGCCGGGTAGCTGACGCCGTAGCCGTCGTCGCCCGAGCTGAAGACCACCGCGACGCCGGGGTGGTCGAAGTACGCGGAGTCGTACGCGAGATCGTCGGTGCTGTCGCCGTAGCCGCCCCAGGAGTTGGAGACGTACTGCGCGCCGAGCCCGACCGCGGTGTTCTCCGCGGTGCCCAGGTCGTCCGAGCCGGCCGAGTCGGCCTCCACCAGCAGGATGTGGGCCTGCGGGGCGACCGCGGAGATCATGTCGAGGTCGAGCGCGATCTCGGACGCCCAGCCCTCGTCGGAGGCGGGGTAGCCGGAGCCGCCGTACTCGTCCACCTTGCGGAAGCAGCCGTCGGTGCTGGTGCAGGCGGGCAGGCCGTACTGCGCCCGGTAGACCGCGAGGTCCGACTCGGCGTCGGGGTTGTCGTAGGCGTCGACCACCGCGATGGTCGCGCCCGCGCCGCCGTCGGCCGGCAGGTCGTACGCGTCGCGCAGGTCGGCCGGTGCGAAGCCGTCCGGGGCCGCGGCGGCACCCGAACTGTCGCGCCGCACGCCGAGGGAGGGGGTGCGGTCGGTACGCCGCAGCGCGAAGCAGCTGAAGTGGCCCGGCTGCGGGGTGCCGCAGGCCGGTTCGGCGCCGACCGAGCCGGCGCCCGTGCCGGAGCCGGAGTCGGAGCCGGCGCTGGCGCTGGCGCTGGAACCGTTGGCAGTGCCGCTCCCGGCGGAGGCCGGAATGGCGACGGCCTGCTGGGGGAGCAGCACCGCCAGGACGGCGAGGACGGCGAGGAGCGCGGCGGCCGCTGCCGCGGCGGCGGGGCGCGGCCGGGCGGTGGCCGGCCGGTCGGGTATGGGTCTGACTGGCAAGAGGACTCCCGGAGGTGGCGGGGGAAGCCGGCAACGTTGTCGGAGGGGGTGGTGTGGGGGGAGTGGCCAGCACAAAAATCCAGCGCGGGTGATCCGCCGGTCAATGCGGGTCCTTGGCGGCTTGCCGCCGTGTCGTGTTCGCGCCGGGAGCGCTCCCACACCAAACCGGACGCGTGCCGCGCGGCCGGTTTGGTGTGGGAGCGGGAGGGCGTCCGGGGAACCGACTCGGGGTGTGCCGTCGCATCTTCGTGAAGATCGGCGAAAGTTTCGAGAATTTAGCCCGACACCGAGTGCGCCATTCGCGCACCGCGGATCGCGTCCGCCGTGGCTCGTCTGTCCAATCCGGCCATTGATCAGGGACATTGGCGCGGCCGTGTTGTCGAACTGGCGGCGACTCTTTCGTAAATCATGCCGAAAGTGTTGACAGTCCGATGGGCCGGTTCAACACTGTTCGCCGTCACCGCGGGGCGCCCGTCGCTCCGTCGGGGCCGTGCTGCCTGACCCCCACGCCTTCACAAGGAGGAAGCACGCACATGATGAACCGGACACATGAAGCCCCCGCGGGCGGCGCCGTCGCGCCCCGCCCGGACGGCCGCAGAGCGGGCCTGTTCCGCCTGCTGCTCGGCACACTGTGCGCCGCCGCGCTCGTCGCCGCGGCCGCGATGATCCTGCCGGGCACCGCCAACGCCGACACGATCATCACTACCAGCCAGACCGGCACCAACAACGGCTACTACTACTCGTTCTGGACCGACGGCGGCGGCTCCACCTCGATGGACCTCGGCGCCGGCGGCTCCTACGGCACCTCCTGGAGCAACAGCGGCAACTTCGTGGCCGGCAAGGGCTGGGCCACCGGCAGCCGCCGCGCCGTCGACTACTCCGGCAGCTTCAACCCCTCGGGCAACGCCTACCTGTCGCTGTACGGGTGGACCACCAACCCGCTCGTCGAGTACTACATCGTCGACAACTACGGCACCTACCGGCCCACCGGCACCTACAAGGGCACCGTCACCAGCGACGGGGGCACGTACGACATCTACGAGACCCAGCGGGTCAACGCCCCCTCCATCATCGGCACCGCGACCTTCAACCAGTACTGGAGCGTCCGGCAGTCCAAGCGCACCGGCGGCACCATCACCACCGGCAACCACTTCGACGCCTGGGCGAGCCACGGCATGAACCTCGGCACCTTCAACTACATGATCCTCGCCACCGAGGGCTACCAGAGCAGCGGCAACTCCAGCATCACGGTGGACAGCGGCGGCGGCACCACTTCCGGCGGTACGAGCACCGGTGGCACCACCGGCGGCACCACCGGTGGCACCACCGGCGGGGGCGGCGGCAGCGGCTGCACCGTACAGTTCACGGCGGGCGAGCAGTGGAGCGACCGCTACAACCTCAGCATCGCTGTCAGCGGCTCCTCCGCCTGGCGCGTCACCGTGAACGTCCCCACCCCCGAGAAGATCATCGCCACCTGGAACATCAGCGCCTCCTACCCTGACGCCCAAACCCTCGTCGCCACCCCCAACGGCAACGGCAACACCTGGGGCATCACGCTCCAGACCAACGGCACCTGGACCTGGCCCACCGCCACCTGCACCACCGCCTGACCGCTGCCGAACCCTGTCGGACCCCGGCAACTCCGCCTCCCCCGCCCGGATTCCACGGGTGGGGGAGGAACCGGCGGACGGGCGCGGGAGTTCCAGCGGGCCCAGGAACCGTGGACCGGCTGCCGGTCCGGCCGCTGAACCGGTGGCCGGACCGGCCGTCGGTGCTCAGACGCCCGCGCGCTCGCCCGGCGGACGGAGTCAGGGAAGCTCGATGCCGGCGTCCTGCCCGCCGAGGGGATCGACGCACAGGCAGTCCCGCTCGCTGCTCTCCGGCAGCGCCCCGACCACGTCGAAGAGGACGTCACGCATCCGCCCGACATTCGCCGCGAACACTTCGAGGACCTCCTCGTGCGAGACGCCCTCGCCGGTGTCCGCACCCGCGTCCAGGTCCGTGACCAGCGTCAACGAGGTGTAGCACAGACCGAGTTCTCGGGCGAGGACCGCTTCGGGATGCCCCGTCATCCCCACGACCGACCAGCCCTGCGCAGCATGCCACCGGGACTCCGCGCGCGTGGAGAACCGCGGGCCTTCGACGACGACCAGTGTTCCCCCGTCCACGGCGTCCCAACCGCCGGCCCTCGCGGTGGCGACCGAGGCGCGCCGGCCGACAGGGCAGTACGGGTCGGCGAAGGTCACGTGCACCACGTTGGGTGTCCGGCCGTCGGCACGGGTCTCGCCGTCGAAGTACGTCTGAAGCCGGCTCTTGGTCCGGTCGACCAGCTGGTCGGGGACGAGGAGTGTGCCGGGCCCGTACTCGGTCCGCAGGCCCCCTACCGCGCAGGGCCCGAGTACCTGGCGTACGCCGACCGACGCCAGGGCCCACAGGTTGGCGCGGTAGTTGATGCGGTGCGGCGGCAGGTGGTGCTTGCGGCCGTGCCGGGGCAGGAACGCGACCCGGCGTCCTGCGACCTCGCCGACGAACAGGGAGTCGCTCGGCGCGCCATAGGGCGTATCAACAGTGACTTCCGTCACATGATCGAGGAACGAGTAGAACCCTGATCCCCCGATGACGCCGATCTCCGCCAGAGTCTGCGCGCCGCTGTTTTCGACCATGGGGAGCAGCCTAATCGGGCCGAAGACGCAACGAACCCCCGCTGTGTGGACAGCGGGGGCCGTCGGAGCCTTACGAGTGCCGCGCTCGTGCCGGGGCGCCGGTCAGGCGACCGACGCGCTGCTCGACGACGAGGAGGAGCCGGAGGCAGGCGTGCTGCTCGGAGTGGACGGCTTGCTGCTGCCGGTGGACTTGGTGTCCGAGGTGCTGCTCTTGGGCGCCGGGGTGCTGCTCGACGAGGAGCCGCGGCTGTCGGTCCGATAGAACCCGGAGCCTTTGAAGACCACGCCCACTGCCGAGAAGACCTTGCGCAGCCGTCCGCCGCAGTTGGGGCACTCGGTCAGCGCGTCGTCGCTGAACTTCTGCACCGCCTCAAGGCCCTCGCCACACTCGGTGCACTGGTACTGGTACGTCGGCACTTGCTCCTCCTGGCACTCTCACTTGTTGAGTGCTAACGACGCTCAATAGTGCAGTATTTCCCGCCGTCAGTCCACTGAGACCGGCGGACGGTGACCGATCCCACCCGTCGCCTTCGCCCCTGCGGGGGGAGGGGCCAGGCGCCCGCGCAGCCCGATCAGCACCGCGAGCGCGGTCACCGTGCCCACCAGTGGCACCGCGAAGCCGGCCGACGAACCGTGTGCGTCCGTCAGCAGGCCTGCGACGGTCACCGCGATCGCCTGACCGAAAGCGACCGCCCCGGTGAGCCACGTGAACGCCTCGGTCCGCGCCGACCGGGGCACCAAGGTGTCGACGAGTGAGTACGCCGTCACGATCGTGGGCGCGATGAACAGACCCGCGATCAAGGGCAGCACACTCAGCGGCGCCAGGGAGTGCGTGGCCCAAAGAGGGGCACAGGCCGCCGCGAGACCCATATAGGCGGCGAGGAGCCGAGTGCGGGGTGTACGGCGCCAGGACACGGCACCGTAGATCGCCCCGGACACCATGTTGCCTGCCGCGAAGGCGCCGTAGAGCACACCGTTCAGGCCTGGCCGATCGATCTCCTGGGTGAATGCGGCGAGCGACACCTGCATGCCCCCGAACACTGCCCCGACACCCAGGAAGGCGATCGCCAACGCCTGCACCCCAGGGAGCGACAACGCGGAGGCGTGCTTGACGCCGCCGTCCGCCGACGACCGGTGCGGCTGCGGCTCGGAACGGCGCTGGGCGGCGAAGAGCGCGCCACCGACCAGGGTCAACCCTGCTTCGGCGACCAGGCCGGCCGCCGGGTGGACGGAGGCGCACAGCGCGGTCGCGATGACCGGCCCCACCACGAAGGTGAGCTCGTCCGTCACGGACTCGAAGGCCGCCGCAGTCTGCATCAGGGGCGACGCGGGGTCATCCAGGGCGACGGACCAGCGGGACCGCACCATTGGCCCGATCTGCGGGACCGTGGCGCCTGCGGGCACGGCGGTAAGGAGCAGCGCCCAGGCGGGCGCCCCGGACACCGCGAGTACGACCACGGCGAGCACGGACAGCGTGTGCAGGGCGGCCCCGGGCAGCAGGACCGCGCGTTGGCCGTACCGGTCCGCGAGACGGCCGCCCTGAGGAGCGCACAGGGCGCTCGCGGCTCCGGTGATGGCTGCTGCGGCGCCCGCCATCCCGTAGGAGCCTGTCGCGTGCCGGACGAGCAGCACCATGCTGATGGTCAGCATCGCGAACGGCTGCCGCGCGGCGAATCCCGGCAGGACGAACGCCCATGCTCCAGGAGTGCGAAGCAGCCCGCGGTACCCGGTGCTGCGAGCCTTCTGCGCGGTCCGCGCATCGGGCGTCGTCCGCGCAGCTGTGGCCAGGGGCTTCAGGGAAGGCGAGGAAGGCAGGGGGGACGACGAAGATGTCGGCACCTTGGATGCCACGTTCCGGACTTTCTGCCGCCTGGTAGCGCGTGCGCACCATAGGAGGCGCTCGCGCCGAGGACCGTCCGCTCAGCGCGGGCACCCCGCGCCGGTCCTGCGTCAGGCAGGGGTCGTACTCGACAAATACCTCCTCATCATACGTAGCCGCGACCTGTCCTCCTGCGCCTCGAGGTCACCCGCCGCCGCTCAGCCAACCCGCCAGCTTGCCGCCGCGTCCGACGGCGCGAAGGCGGTCCTCTGTCGCATCGCGCACCGGGTCGGTGGCTACGACGAGCAGCTCGTCACCCCTGCGCAATATGGTCGCCGGCTGCGGAACGAAGCTTTTGCCGTCGCGCACCACCAGCGTCACGGCGGCGCCCTGCGGCAGCCGCAGCTCGCCGACTTCGACGCCGTGCATCTTCGAGCCGCCGGGGATCGCGACCGACAACAGGTGCCCTTGCAGACGTTCAAGGGGTGCGGATTCGATGCCGAGATCGGCGGCGTCGGCTCCGTCCGTGTCGCCGAGGTGCAAATGCCGGGCGACCCAGGGCAGCGTCGGTCCCTGCACCAGGGTGTAGATGATCACGAGGACGAAGACGATGTTGAAGATCCGTTCGCTGTCCGCGACGTCGGCGACCATCGGGATGGTCGCCAGGACGATGGGCACGGCGCCTCTCAGGCCGGCCCATGACATCAGCACCTGGTCACGCCAGGAGACACCGAACGGCAGCAGGCTGACGGCCACCGAGGCAGGCCGCGCCACCAGCGTCAGGAACAGCCCGATGATGATCGCGGGCACGATGTCGTCACCCAGTTCGTGCGGTGTCACCAGAAGCCCGAGCAGGACGAACAATCCGATCTGCGCGATCCAGCCGAGTCCCTCGGCGAAGCCCCTTGTGGCGGGGCGGTGCGGCAGCTTGGAGTTGCCCAGGACGAGCGAAGCGATGTAGACGGCGAGGAAGCCCGACCCGTGCACCATGGCGCCGGCGGCGTACGCGGCCACCGCGATGGCCATGACGGCGATGGGGTAGAGGCCGGACGCCGGCAGGGCGACGCGCTTGAGGCCGTACGCGCCGATCCAGCCCACCGCGAGGCCGATGGCGGCACCGATCGCCAGCTCCAGCGCTATCTCGCCGAGCAACCGGTACCAGTGCTCGACGGGGCTGGTTGAGGAGAACGCCACCACAAGGATCACCACGGGGGCGTCGTTGAAGCCGGACTCGGCCTCCAGGACGCCGGTCACCCGAGTGGGAAGCGAGATGTTGCGCAGGACGGAGAACACCGCCGCGGCATCCGTCGACGACACCACGGCGCCGACGATCAGCGCCTGTCGCCAGCCCAGTCCGACCAGGTAGTGCGCGGCGGTCGCGGTGACGAACACGCTCGCCAGCAATCCGACGGTGGCCAGGACGGATGCTGCCGGGACCGCGGGCTTGATCTCCTGCCACTTGGTGCCGAGACCGCCCTCGGCAAGGATCACCACCAGTGCCGCGTAGCCCAGCACTTGGGTGAGCTGGACATTGTCGAAGGTGAAGCCGAACAGGCCGTCCTGTCCGATGATCACGCCGATGCCGAGGTAGACAAGCAGCGTCGGCAGGCCGCTTCGTGAGGCCAGCCGCACGGCGACCACGGCGACCAGCAGGACCGCGGCGCCGATCAGCAGGATCTCGTTCAGGTGGTGGACAGTCAGGGGCCCGGTCCTTTCAACTTCGTTGCCTTACCTAATAATTTACCCTCCCTTGACATTCCCTGGTCCGCTGTATGGTCACCCGGACGCCCGGTCTCCCGGCCACAGCCCGTGCGCCTATGGTTGCCCTTGCACAACCAGCACTTGATCATCCGGTCCACCCTGCCCTCGAAGGACAGCGATGCCCGCACGGAAGAAGTCCCGCCGCCTACGCATCATCGTGATTGCGGTCGTGCTCCTGCTCGTGGCGGGCCTCGGCTACGGGTCGTACTGGAGCGTCAGCACAGTGCGCGCCTCCTTCCCGCAGACGTCGGGTTCCCTGAAGCTCAAGGGCCTGTCCGCACCGGTCGACGTCGACCGGGACGCCAACGGCATTCCGCAGCTGTACGCAGACACCCCCGACGACCTGTTCCGCGCCCAGGGTTACGTACAGGCGCAGGACCGCTTCTACGAGATGGACGTACGCCGTCACCTCACCTCCGGGCGGTTGTCGGAGATGTTCGGCAAGAGCGAGGTCGAGACCGACGCCTTCCTGCGCACCTTGGACTGGCGCGGTGTCGCGCAGAAGGAGTACGACACCGAACTCGACGCCACCACCAAGGAGTACCTGCAGGCGTACACCGACGGTGTCAACGCCTACCTGGCGGACCACAGCGGCGCCTCGCTGTCCCTGGAGTACGCCGCGCTGTCGTTGAGCAACAACTACAAGCCGGAGCCCTGGACGCCGGTCGACTCCGTGGCGTGGTTGAAGGCCATGGCGTGGGACCTGCGCGGCAACATGCAGGACGAGATCGACCGCACCCTGATGACGAGCCGCCTCAGCCAGGCGCAGATCAAGCAGCTCTACCCGGATTACCCTTACAGCCGTAACCAGCCGATCGTCGAGGCGGGGACGGTCGACCCGACCACCAAGACGTACACCCCGGCGGATTCGGCCGACTCGCAGGACTCCACGAGTTCCAGCAGCCCCCAGAACATCAGCAGCTCGGTCGACACCCAGCTCGCCGGTATTTCTCAGATCATCGACCAGATGCCTACGTTGCTCGGCCCGACCGGCAGCGGCATCGGTTCGAACTCCTGGGTGGTGTCCGGCAAGTACACGACGACGGGCAAACCGCTGCTTGCGAACGACCCGCACCTTGCGCCGCAGCTGCCGTCCGTCTGGTACCAGATGGGGCTGCACTGCCGCACATTGAGCAAGTCGTGCCCCTACGACGTCACCGGCTTCACGTTCTCCGGAATGCCCGGTGTGATCATCGGCCACAACCAGGACATAGCGTGGGGCATGACCAACCTGGGTGCCGACGTGACCGACCTCTACCTGGAGAAGGTCACCGCCAAGACGTACCTGTTCGACGGCAAGCAGGTGCCGTTCACGACGCGGCGCGAGACGATCAAGGTCGCCGGCGGCAAGTCGCGCACGATCACCGTCCGGGAGACGAACAACGGTCCGGTGATCTCCGACCGCAGCGACGAACTGCGTACGGTCGGTGAGACCGCGCCCGTCACGGACCCCCCAGGCGGCGTCAACAGCGGCTATGCGGTCGCTTTGAACTGGACCGCGCTGCAGCCCTCGAAGACCATGGACGCGGTGTTCGAGCTCGACAGGGCGACGAACTTCACCCAGTTCCGCGCTGCGGCCGCGGACTTCGCCGTACCGTCGCAGAACCTCATCTACGCCGACACCAAGGGCAACATCGGCTACCAGGCGCCGGGCAAGGTCCCTGTGCGCGCCTCCGGTGACGACGGCACCTACCCCGTGCCCGGCTGGGACTCGCACTACGACTGGAAGGGATACATCCCGACCAAGGCGATGCCGTACGAGTACAACCCGCCGAGCGGTTACATCGTCACCGCGAACCAGGCCGTCATCGACCAGAGCAAGTACCCCTACCTGCTGACGGACGACTGGGACTACGGCACGCGCAGTCAGCGCATCAACGACCTCATCGCGTCCAAGATCAAGGACGGCGGCAAGATCTCCATGGACGACATGCAGTCCATGCAGAACGACGACAGCAGCGAGATCGCCAAGCTGCTCGTGCCCTACCTGCTGAAGATCAACATAAAGAACGACAAGGGCAGCTATGTGCGCGACGCACAGAAGCTGCTCGAGGGATGGGACTACAACCAGGACTCCGACTCGGCTGCCGCCGCCTACTTCAACGCGGTGTGGCGCAACGTCCTGAAGCTGGCCTTCGGCAACAAGCTGCCCAAGGAGCTGCGGCCCAAGGGGCAGTGCCTGAGAGTGCCTCCCGTCGGGGCGACGGGGCCCGTCGACGACCTCGACGGCAAGCCGAAGACGGTCGAGGAGTGCGGCGAGCGGGACGCCGACGAGGCGCAGCCCGATGGCGGCGACCGCTGGTTCGAGGTGGTCCGCAACATCCTCCAGGAGCCGAACAGCCAGTGGTGGACGATGTCGACCACCGCGTTCTACGGCGTCGACCAGGACGCGTCGCACCGCAGCGACCGCGACCAGCTGCTGCAGCAGGCCATGAAGGACGCCCGCTACGAACTGACCGCCAAGCTCGGCAAGGACATAGACACCTGGAGCTGGGGCCGGCTGCACAAGCTGGAGCTGAAGAACCAGACACTGGGCACCGACGGCCCCGGCATCCTGAAGACGATACTGAACCGCGGACCCTGGCAGCTCAGCGGCGGTGAGGCCGCCGTCGACGCCACCGGCTGGAACGCGGCCGGCGGGTACGACGTCGAGTGGGTGCCCTCCATGCGGATGATCGTCAACCTCCAGGACTTCGACAAGTCCCGGTGGATCAACCTCACAGGAGCCTCGGGCCACGCCTTCAACGCCCACTACACCGACCAGACGAGTCTGTGGGCGGCCGGGAAGCTGCTGCCCTGGTACTACTCCGACAAGCGCGTCGACAAGGCCGCCAAGGCGAAGATGGCGCTCACGCCGTAGCCGCGCTCCCGGGGTGACGGAACCGGGAGACACCCTCAGGGGTGATGGCAGCGTCGACGAGGTGGTCGTGCGGCTCGAAAGGAACCGTGTCGACCACCTCGTGCGCGTACAGCAGCACTGCGAGTGCGGGGTGGACGTCAGCCGCGGCCAAGCGCTGCAGCACCCGGTCGTATGATCCGCCGCCGCGGCCCAGGCGCACCCCGCGCCGGTCCACGGCGAGTCCGGGCAGTAGCACCGCGTTCGCCGCGGTGATGGCCTGGGGGCCTAGAAGGTCTCCGGTGGGCTCCAGAAGACCCCGTGAGGCCCTCGCAAGGCTGT
The DNA here is from genome assembly GCF_057708125.1 of Actinacidiphila sp. bgisy145. Taxonomy (NCBI): domain Bacteria; kingdom Bacillati; phylum Actinomycetota; class Actinomycetes; order Kitasatosporales; family Streptomycetaceae; genus Actinacidiphila; species Actinacidiphila sp. bgisy145. The sequence goes on along the minus strand of NZ_JBYIRL010000011.1, from coordinate 89,986 downwards.
CCCGGCCCTCGTAGCAGGCCCAGTCGAGGTCGTTGTCGGGCTGGAGCACCGGGAGCAGCACGCGTGTGCCATCGGCATGGAGGGCGTTGATCAGATCATGTGTTCCGGGCTCGGTGCCGGTGGAGACGTAGGCGGCGATCGTCCCGGGGCTTGCCAGTGGTGCCCAGTCCCGTACCCTCTGGGCAAGCGCCGCGCCTGCCGCCTGGCGTTCACTCGCGGTCAATGCGCGCCTGGCTTCCAGGATTCGTGCGCGCAACTCGGCCTTGTGCATCGGAACGGCAGTCATACTCTGACCGAATTCTGGGTAAGGCCATCAACCGCAATCAACTCTTTCTTCATCTTCTCCACATTCTTCGTCGCTATGGTGCACGGCATGACGAGTACACGTACGCGGACCCGGATCTCCAAGGCTGTCATCCCGGCGGCCGGACTCGGCACCAGGTTCCTGCCTGCCACCAAGGCCACCCCCAAGGAGATGCTGCCGGTGGTGGACAAGCCGGCGATCCAGTACGTCGTGGAGGAGGCGGTCGCGGCACAGCTCTCCGATGTGCTGATGGTCACCGGGCGCAACAAACGGCCGCTGGAGGACCACTTCGACCGCAACTACGAACTCGAAGAGGCGCTCAGCCGCAAGGGCGACGATTCCCGGCTCGCCAGGGTGCGCGAGTCCAGCGACCTCGCCACCATGCACTACGTACGCCAGGGCGACCCGCGGGGTCTGGGGCACGCGGTGCTGTGCGCGGAGCCACACGTAGGGGACCAGCCGTTCGCGGTGCTGCTCGGCGACGACCTCATCGACCCGCGCGACCCGCTCCTGCCTCGGATGATCGACGTCCAGGAGCAGTACGGCGGGAGCGTCGTCGCGCTCATGGAAGTCGACCCGAGCAGCATTCACCTGTACGGGTCGGCCGCCATAGTGCCGACGGCTCACTCCGACGTGGTGCGTGTCACCGACCTGGTGGAGAAGCCGAAAGCCGCACACGCGCCGTCGAACTACGCCGTGATCGGACGGTACGTACTCGACCCCGGTGTTTTCGAGGTCCTCAAGAAGACCCAGCCCGGCCAGGGCGGCGAGATCCAGCTCACCGACGCCCTTCGCGAGTTGGCCCACCAGGAGACGGTTGCCGGCCCCGTGCACGGCGTCGTCTTCACCGGCCGCCGTTACGACACCGGCGACCGAGGTGACTATCTGCGTGCGATTGTCCGACTGGCATGCGAACGTGAAGACCTGGGCCCCGACTTCAGGGCCTGGTTGCGTTCGTACGTCAATGAGGAGATGCAAGAGTGAGTCACGGAGTCGATCGTCTGTGGTCCGTCGCGGAGCACCTGGACAACATCCTGGGGCAGCTCTCACCGCTGGACCCGATCGACTTGCAACTCCTCGACGCCCAAGGGTGCGTACTGGTCGAGGACGTGACGGTGCCCACGTCGCTGCCACCGTTCCCGAACAGCTCCATGGACGGTTACGCCGTACGGGTGGCCGACACCAAGGCGGCGACCCGGGAGCACCCTGCCGTGCTCGAGGTGATCGGCGACATCGCCGCGGGCAGCGGTGAGCCGCCCGCCGTGGGCCCGGGACAGGCGGCCCGCATCATGACCGGCGCCCCGCTGCCCGAGGGAGCCGAGGCCGTCGTCCCCGTCGAGTGGACCGACGGCGGCACAGGCGGCGGACCGGTCGACTCCATGACGGCCTTCGGCGACGACCCGGGAGGCGCCAGCGGCGAGGTCCGCGTGCACAGGGCTCCGGAAGCGGGTCAGTTCGTGCGGGCCCGCGGCAGTGATGTCACAGCCGGCGAGTTGGCGCTCGCGGCGGGCACGGTCCTCGGAGCACCTCAGATCGGGCTCCTGGCGGCGATCGGCCGCGGAACGGTCACCGTCCGGCCGCGCCCCAGGGTCGTGATCGTCTCCACAGGCAGCGAATTGGTCCAACCGGGTGAGGAGTTGACCCCGGGCCGTATCCACGACTCCAACAGCTTCGCGCTCACCGCCGCCGCCAGGGCCGCCGGTGCCATCGCGTACCGGGTCGGGGCCGTCGCCGACGAGGTCGAGACGCTGCGCGCCACCATCGAGGACCAGCTCATCCGCGCCGACGTCATCGTCACCAGTGGTGGCGTCAGTGTCGGCGCCTACGACGTAGTCAAGGAAGCGCTGACGTCATTGGGAGGTTCTTTCGGCGACGACGCGGACGATGCCGCCGGGCACGTCGACTTCCGAAGGCTCGCCATGCAGCCGGGTAAGCCGCAGGGGTTCGGCCGGATCGGTCCCGAACGCACTCCTCTCCTTGCGCTGCCGGGCAACCCGGTGAGCGCCTATGTGTCGTTCGAGATGTTCGCGCGACCGGTGATCCGCACTCTCATGGGCGCGGTTGACGTTCACCGCCGGGTCGTACAAGCGGCTTGCACCACCGCGATCGAGGACTCGCCGGACGGTAGGCGGCAGTTCCTGAGGGCGCAGTACGACAAGCGGTCCGGGACCGTCACTCCTGTGGGTGGTGCGGCGTCCCACCTGGTCAAGGCACTCGCGTACGCCGATGCGCTGATCGTCGTACCGGAAGAGGTCACCTCGCTCGCCGCGGGCAGCGAAGTCGACGTGGTCGTCCTCGACTAGCACTGGCATCCTGGCTTGCGGGCCAACGCGCCGTGCCCGGCAGCAGGCCGATACGGTGTCTGCGCAAGCGACCGCACCAGGAGAACGATGAGCAGCGCTCAGCAGCACCTCAGCCACGTCGACGAGGCAGGCGCAGCCCGTATGGTCGACGTCTCCGCGAAGGACGTCACCGCACGTACCGCGCGTGCCACGGGACGCGTCCTGGTTGCGCCCCGGGTTGTCGAACTCCTGCGTGCCGACGGGCTGCCGAAAGGCGATGCGCTCGCCGTCGCACGGGTCGCCGGCATCATGGGTGCCAAACGCACCCCCGACCTCATCCCGTTGTGTCACCCGCTGTCGCTGTCCGCTGTGACGATCGACCTGGAGGTGACCGACCAGGCGGTCGAGATCACCGCGACGGTCAGGACGACCGACCGCACAGGTGTCGAGATGGAGGCGCTGACCGCTGTCACGGTCACCGCGCTCACCATCGTCGACATGGTCAAGGCCGTCGACAAGGGCGCCGTTGTCACTGATGTCCGCGTCGAGGAGAAGACCGGCGGCAAGTCCGGTGACTGGCGGCGGTCATGAGTGCACACGGTGCCGACCGGCCAAGTGGCCGCCCGCGCGCCTTGGCCGTCACCGCGTCGAACCGCGCCGCAGCGGGCGTGTACGAGGACCGGGGCGGCCCCTTGATCGTCGCGGCACTGACCGAGTGGGGTTTCGCCGCGGAGGGCCCCCGGGTCGTGCCCGACGGGGAACCCGTGCGTGAGGCGCTTGCCGCCGCAGTGGAAGCCGGTTACGACGTGGTGATCACCACCGGCGGCACCGGGCTCTCGCCGACCGACCGCACCCCCGAGGCCACAAAGACACTGCTCGACTACGAGGTGCCGGGCATCGCCGAGGCGATCCGTGCCGCTGGTACGCGCAAAGTGCCCACCGCGGCGCTCTCACGTGGCGTCGCAGGGGTCGCAGGGCGCACCCTGGTGGTGAACCTTCCCGGCTCCACCGGCGGGGTGAAGGACGGGCTCACCGTCCTCGCACCGCTTGTCGCACATGCCGTCGACCAGATCCGCGGCGGCGATCACCCTCAAGAGCAGCCGGATCGCCACTCAGGCGACGATCCGCATTCCGTCACTGGGAGACCGAGCTGAACGGGTCCTGGCCGGCCGAGTTGGTGGACGGTGACATCACCCTCCGCCCGATCCGGATGCGCGACCAGCGCGCATGGCGTGAGGTCAACCGGCGCAACCGCGACTGGTTGCGCCCCTGGGAGGCCACCGTGCCGCCCGCACCGCCGGGGCAGGTCGTGCAGCGCCCCACGTACCGTCAGATGGTCAGACACCTTCGCCGTGAGGCGAACGCGGGGCGCATGCTGCCGTTCGTCATCGACTATCAGGGGCGGCTCGCGGGTCAACTGACCGTCGCCGGAATCACCTGGGGCTCCATGTGCTCGGCGCACATCGGCTACTGGGTGGACGAGGCGGTCGCCGGTCGCGGTGTGATGCCGACGTCCGTCGCCCTTGCCGTCGACCACTGCTTCCGGCGGGTCGGACTGCACCGGGTGGAGGTGTGCATCCGGCCCGAGAACGGCCCCAGCCGCCGGGTCGCCGAAAAGCTCGGCTTCCGGGAGGAGGGCCTGCGTCCGCGCTATCTGCATATCGACGGCGGATGGCGCGACCACCTCGTCTACGCGCTCACTGCCGAAGAGGTGCCCGACGGCCTCCTCAACCGGTGGCGGCAAGCAAGGCCGAGCACATCCCAAAAATAAGACTATTGTTCGAAAGTAAAGGCGATGGGGCGCTGATCGCACAAAAATCTCGATCTATCAGCCAGATCGTGCGACACACCGGGCCGAATTGCCAATGGCGTGTCTCGATCGCCCCTACGGTGTAGCTCGTGAGCAGTAGTGGCCTCATCTACGCAGTCATCGTCGGGGCCTGGGCTGCCTACCTGGTGCCGATGTGGCTCCGTAGGCAGGACGAGCTCAACGAAGCGCGTCCGACGGAACGCTTCAGCACCGCCATCCGGCTGCTGTCCGGGCGCGCGGCGATGGAGCGGCGCGTCGCCAGGGCGCGCGGTGAGAACGTCGAGCCCGACGCCGATGCACCGGACGACGACGCCGACCCGGATGAGCCGGACGTGTCGGTCGACGTCCGGGGGCTGGCCGTGCCTGCGACCGAGGTGCGACGCCCGGTTGCCCGTTCCGCACCCCAGGCAGGCCCGGCGGCCGGCCCGGGCGGCGGGAAGGACAAGCGCGCCCAACTGCTCGCACGCCGCCGCCGCATCACCACCTCGCTCTTCCTCGCCTTCACGGCCGGCGCCATCGCCGCTGCCGTCGGCGGCGTCGAGCTGCTGTGGGTCCCGGCGATTCCGGCGGTCCTGCTGACCGTCTACATCGGCCAGATGCGCCGCCAGGAGCGCCGCCGCTACGAGGTGCGCCTCGACCAGCGGCGGGCTGCCGAGGCTGCGCGACGCCTCAGGGCACCGCGACCTGCCGCCCAGGTGACGGACCGCGGCCTCGAAAGCGACGAGCGCCCCGTGCCCGCGCCCAAAGCGGCCCGTCCGGCTCCGCCGCCGGCGCCCGCCCCTGCGCCCTCGCCCCGTTCCGCCGACCGCCGCGCCCTGGTGGAGCAGACCGACCACGCCGAGTGGGTCGACCAGCAGCGCGCCCAGCAGTCCGGTGAGGACGGTTGGGCGCCCGTTCCGGTGCCGTTGCCGACCTACGTGACCGCTCCTGTCGCTCCCCGTACGTCGGAGGGTGTCGACCTCGGTGCTCCCGGCACCTGGAGTTCGGCCCGTTCCGGTACGACGCCTGGCGACGCCGCGGCTGCCCGGGAGCCCCACGAGCGCCGCGAAGGCCAGCAGCCCAAGGGGACGGCTGAGCCCCGCCCCCAGCAGCCTCCGGCGCGCCGCCCGCGCAGCTCCCGGACGCCGCTGTTCGACCAGTACGCCGATCCCGACCGCCCGCGCGCCGCCAACGAGTGAACGTCGTGGACCAGCCGATAACCGGTTCACGACCACCCTCTGCGGGGTGCTAGAGTTTTCCTCGTTGCAAGGGCCTGTGGCGCAGTCCGGTAGCGCACCTCGTTCGCATCGAGGGGGTCAGGGGTTCGAATCCCCTCAGGTCCACAACAACACAGCTGCTCTCGGGCTGACTTGGGAGTGGTTGGAGAGATCCCGACCGATCATGACGATCGGTCGGGATTTCATCGTTTCCGGGTTATTGCGGGCAGGCTCTCAACCCCGTTGACGGCTCTGCCGAGGTGGTGGATGTGTCCAGCGCCGGCTGCCGAGCAACACCCGAACCGCTGCTCTTCAGGGCATGGCGAGGAATACCCCCTGGGGGCGGGATCGCAGTTGCACCGTGGTGAACCGTCGCTTGGCCACGGGCTTTTGTCCGCTCGTGACTCGCGGCTTGCGGCTTTCGAGTCGTTGGGCAGGCGTTGATGTGCTCCGTCGTCAGGATGTCCACGCGCCACACGGACGTCCGGGGCGGGGCTCGCAGGGCCGCAGCTTCGTGGACACGCCGGAGTTCGGCCTTACGTGTTCGCGTACCGTATCGGCGTTCTTGCGCACGGTGATCGACCGAGAGTCACCTTGGAGGATCTCCGTCGAGCCCCCGTCCGGGGCCTCAGGCGGCCCCCTGACGGCCGCACCGGGCCCGCATGGGAAAATCCCCGATGTCGGTTCGCGAGGCCCGCAGGAGCCGGCTCGGTGGTTTTGGCTGTATCGCCGTCGCTGTCGCGGGCTCGTGCCGAGCACGTGGCTCTGCCGACGGAACGTTGACTGATGACGACCGATGCCGAGGAACAGAGCATGCCCCCGAGCGCGTTCGAAGACGGAGATCCGCGCCGCAGGCTCCTGGACGTACTGCGCTGCCCCCTTTGCGGCGGTGGGCTCCATCTGTCGGCGGGCGCTTTGCGGTGCGGCCGGCGGCACACGTTCGACATCGCGCGGCAGGGCTACGTCAGCCTCCTGACGGGAGACATGCGCGCCGGCACGGCGGACACCGGGCCGATGGTCGGCGCCCGGGAAGTGTTCCTCGGGGCAGGGCACTATGCGCCGCTGGCCCGCGCCGTGGCCGACGTCGCTTCCCGGTGGTGCGGCACACACGGCACCGTCCTGGATGCGGGCGCGGGAACCGGCTACTACCTCGCCGCTGTTCTGGACGCCGCCGCGGAGACGGTGGGGCTCGGTCTGGACGCTTCCAAGTTCGCGCTGCGGCGGGCTGCTCGTGCCCACCCGCGGGCGGCGGCCGCCGTGTGGGACGTGTGGCGTGAGCTTCCGGTGCGCTCCGGGGCGGCGGATGTGGTGCTCAATGTCTTCGCGCCGCGCAACGGTTCCGAGTTCCGGCGTGTTCTGCGTCCGGAGGGCGCACTGGTGGTGGTCACCCCGACGTCTCGGCACCTGGCCGAACTCCGCGGCGCGGCGGGTCTGCTGGAGGTCGACGCGTCGAAGGAGGACCGTCTCGCGCGTACGCTCGACGCCCACTTCACGTTCGAGGGTGGCGGCGCGCAGGAACTGGAGTACCGCCTGAGCCTGACCGCCCAGGAAGCACACGACCTCGTCTCCATGGGTCCTTCGGCCCACCACGTGCGGCCTGAGGAACTGGTCGGCCGTATCGCGGCCATGGGTGACGCCGTCGAGACAACGGCTTCCTTCGCGGTGGCCGTCTACCGACCGCGGTGACCGGTGGCGGCATGGCCCCAGACGGCGGCGGCTTCGCGGTGTGACCCGAGCCACGTCGGGCGGGGGAAATATTCAGCGCCAGGCGGGAGCTTGAGAGTTCAAGATCTTGCGAGGGAGTGGCGATGACGGTCAACGCTGGCGCGGCAGTGGCCGCCGCCACCATCCGTACCAAGGTGCGGATTCCGCTGCGGTTCTCGGACGGGTGGGCGACGGGCGCCGATGTGTACACGTTCACCGGTCTGGTCGACGGCAAGGAGCATCTCGCGCTGGGCTTGGGTGATTACCGCGCTGCCGAGGTGCCCTTGGTGCGTCCGCACTCGGAGTGCATGACGGGAGACGTGTTCGGCTCCGAGCGCTGTGACTGCGGGCCGCAGTTGAGGGAGTCGGTGGAACGGATCGCCGCTACTGGCGGCTACTTGCTCTACCTGCGGCAGGAAGGGCGCGGTATCGGGCTCTACGCGAAGCTCGATGCCTATGCCCTGCAGGATGGCGGCCTCGACACCTATGAGGCGAACCTCGCGCTCGGGCGGGCCGAGGACGAACGTGACTACTCCGCTGCCGCGCAGATGCTCGCGGCCTTGGAGGTCGGGGGCATCAGGCTGCTGAGCAACAATCCCGACAAGGCGCGGCAGCTCGCAACCCTGGGTGTCGAGATCGTCGAGCAGATCCCGACCGCTGCCCACGTCTCGGTCTCCAATGTCAGGTATCTGCGTGCGAAGGTCGAACACACCGGGCACACGATCGCGTTGCCGGCGTGACGGTCGGGCACGAGTCGACGACGGGGTGTGAACGACCGGAATGCGTGCATGGCGCGCTCATGTGTCGGCATTCCGCGAAGAAACAGCCTGATGGGGGCTTGACGGTTGCCTGGAGGGGACGTGATACGGCCCACGATCGAAACGGTGGCGTTTCGATTGCGGGCCGTCTACCCTCTTAGGTGTACGACATCGTTTCGAAGCGCGTTCGTTCCGTGCGGCGAGTCCGTATGATCGGCGCGACCGACCACGCAGGGAGGAGAGGGCATGTCGCCGGAAGCCGGCGCCTCTACGCGGCGCAGCCGCTTGACTCCCGAACGTGAGCAGGAGTTGTACGAGGCTGTGGTCGACCTGTTGCGCGAGGTCGGCTACGAGGCGCTGACCATGGACGCCGTCGCGGCCCGTACCCGCTCTAGCAAGGCGACCCTCTACCGCCAGTGGAAGGGCAAGCCGGAACTGGTCGCGACCGCGCTTCGGCAGTGCAAGCCGGTATCCCTCGCGGATATCGACACCGGTTCCCTTGCGGGCGACCTCCACGAACTCGTGCGGCTGCACGACGAGGGCGAGGTCAAGCGCGACCAGGAACTGATGCGAGGACTGTCGCACGCGGCGTTCCAGAACATCGAGCTTTTCCGCGCCCTGCGCGAGCTGCTGATCGAACCGGAGCTGGCCAGCTTCGCCGAACTGGTGCAGCGCGCGGTGGACCGCGGCGAGCTGGACGCGAACAACCCGGCGCGCGACTTCGTGCCGCACATGCTGTTCGGGGGAGCGCTGACCCGCGCCATCATCGAAGGCGTCGACCCCGACCCGGAGTACAGCCACAGATACATCGACGCGGTGGTCGTCCCCGCGCTCGGCCTGTCCTGAGCCGAGCGGCACGATGGGCGGCCGGTGAAGTCCGTCCGGCCGCTGACCTGACCTGACCACATCCGCACAACCGAATTTTTCGTACCTCCATACCGACTTGCCACGCTCCACCTGACACGCCGCTCTCGTCGTCGGGCTGGTTCCACACGCCCAAGTCCGCCCTCCTCCTGACGGGAGCTCATGCCTCCATGGCCACATTCCTCTACAAACTGGGCCGGTTCTCCTTCCGGCAGCGGCGCTACGTCGTCCTGCTGTGGGTGGCGCTGCTCGCCCTGGCCGGCGTCGGAGCAGTGACCGCGAAGTCCGCGCCTGCCGACAACTTCACCGTCCCGGGCACCGAGGCGCAGCAGGCTTTCGACCTGCTTCACGAGCGTTTCCCGGGTACCAATGCCGACGGTGCGTCCGCACGGATGGTCTTCCAGGCGCCGAACGGCCAGAAGATCACCGCGGGACCGAACAAGGCGGCGGTCGAGAAGGTCGTCGAGGATCTGAAGAACAGCCCGCAGAAGGCGACCGTCGCGGACCCGTTCACCGCGAACGCCGTCAGCAAGGACGGCACCACGGCCTACGCGTCCGTCACCTATGTCGCCAAGTCGACAGAGATCACCGACGCGACCCACACCGCGATCGAGGACGCGGCGCAGCACGGTCGTGACGCCGGGCTGACCGTCGAGACGGGCGGTACCGCGCTCCAGGCATCGCCGGAGACCGGAAACAGCGAAGTCATAGGCATCGGCATAGCGGCGGTCGTGCTTTTGATCACGTTCAGTTCTCTGGTCGCCGCCGGGCTGCCGCTTCTGACCGCCATCATGGGTGTCGGGGTCGGTATCGCGTCCATCACTGCCTTGGCGACGACGCTCGGCCTGTCGAGCACCTCGTCGACACTCGCGTCGATGATCGGCCTGGCGGTCGGCATCGACTACGCGCTGTTCATCGTCTCGCGTCACCGCCATGAACTCATGGAAGGCCGGGACGGCGAGGAAGCGGCCGGCCGGGCGGTCGGTACGGCGGGTTCCGCCGTGGTGTTCGCCGGGCTCACGGTGCTGATCGCATTGGCCGGCCTCGCGGTTGTCAACATCCCGATGCTCACCAAGATGGGGCTGGCGGCGGCCGCCACTGTCGCGCTTGCCGTGCTCATCGCGCTCACCCTCATCCCCGCGCTGCTCGGCTTCGCCGGCACCAAGGTGCTCACCCGCAAGGTGCGCAAGGGCCGTGCCAGCGCGAGCGACAAGCCGAACATGGGCACGCGCTGGGCGCGGCTGGTCGTGCGGCGCCGAGTGCCGTTCCTTGTCGCAGCGGTGGTGGCACTGGGCCTCGCGGCCATTCCGATGAGCCGGATGGAACTGGGGCTCCCGGACGACGGTTCGCAGCCGGTGAGCACGACTCAGCGCAGGGCGTACGACATGCTGTCGGAGGGCTTCGGGCCGGGCTTCAACGGGCCGCTGACCGTGGTCGTCGATGCCGCGCACAGCAAGCAGCCGGAGTCCGCCGCGCAGGAGATCAAGCGGACCATCGAGGGCTTCGCCGACGTCAAGACGGTCACGGACCCGGGGTTCAACAAGCAGAAGGACACGGCGACGCTCACCGTGGTGCCCGCGTCGAAGCCGAGCAGCACGCAGACCGAGGACCTGGTGCACACCATCCGCGGTCATGCGGAGGACTTTGCCGACTCCACGGGTGCCAAGGTGCTCGTCACCGGTACCACCGCGATGAACATCGACGTCTCGCAGCGGCTGAACGACGCACTGGTGCCGTATCTGGCGCTGGTCGTGGGGTTGGCGTTCCTGTTGCTGATGATCGTGTTCCGGTCGGTGCTCGTGCCGTTGAAGGCGGCCCTCGGCTTCCTGCTGTCGGTGCTCGCCGCGCTCGGTGCGGTGGTGGCCGTCTTCCAGTGGGGCTGGCTGTCCGGTCTCCTGGGTGTTCAACAGACCGGACCGATCATGAGCATGATGCCGATCTTCATGGTCGGCGTGGTCTTCGGGCTGGCCATGGACTACGAGGTGTTCCTGGTCACCCGGATGCGCGAGGCGTATGTGCACGGCGAGTCGCCGCGGCAGGCGGTCGTCACGGGCTTCACCCATGGTGCGCGGGTGGTGTCGGCGGCCGCGGTCATCATGATCAGTGTGTTCGCCGGGTTCATCGGATCGTCGGAATCGATGATCAAGATGATGGGCTTCGGGTTGGCGATCGCGGTCGCGTTCGACGCTTTCATCGTGCGGATGACGATCGTGCCCGCGGTGCTCGCGCTGCTGGGCCGGTGGGCTTGGTGGCTGCCCGGCTGGCTCGAGCGCGCGCTGCCCAACGTCGACGTCGAAGGTGAGCAGTTGCGCAAGAACCTCGCCGAGCGCCCGAGCCTTGTCGCGTCCTCGGACGACGACGAGGACCTGGAGGGCGTGCGGGTCTGACGGCCTTGCCGCCGTAGTGCACTGAGCCATGGGCCCGGTAGGTCGATACGGCCGACCGGGCCCCTGCTCGTGCGCGGGGACGATGGCGTCATGTCACCCGCGCGGGTGACTTCACGTCAGGGTGGGCTGCTGCGTGCCACGTTCGAGGTCCAGCAGCCACCGCTTGCGGGTGAGGCCGCCGCCGTAGCCGGTGAGGCTGCCGTCGGAACCCACGACGCGGTGGCAGGGCACGATGATGCTGATCGGGTTCTTGCCGTTGGCCAGGCCGACCGCGCGGGAGGCGGTGGGGTGGCCCATCGCCGCGGCCAACTCGCCGTAGGTGGCGGTCTGGCCGTACGGGATGTCGCACAACGCTGCCCACACGCGCTTCTGGAAGGGCGTGCCTGCCATGTTCAGTGGCAGGTCGAAGGCGCTGAGGTCGCCGTCGAAGTAGGCGGCGAGCTGCTCCTCGACACGGTCGAACGCCGGCAGGTCGGCGCGCGGGCCGAAGCTCTCCGACGGTGGTCGGTGCCGTTGGTCGGTCATGTACAGGCCGCTGAGTTCACCCTCCCGGGCGACGAGCGTCAGCAGACCGCAGGGGCTGTCCACCACGGTGTGAACGGTGGTTGCTGTCGGTTTTGTGGTCGCGGTACTCATTGGTGTGGTGCCTTCTGTGACTCAAGCGCTGCGAACGGCGGGTGGGTTTGCGGAAACTGCGATGGTCGGGTGGTCGTCGGCGGGGAGGACGTTGATCGGGTGGCTGCCCGTCGCCCACAGGTACTGCGTCGCGTATGCGCGCCATGGTTGCCATGCGGCGGCGTGGCGTGTCAGTGCGGCGGGGGTGGTCGGCAGGCCGAGGTTGCGGGCCGCGTTCCTGATGCCGAGGTCGGTCGGGAGGAACGCGTCCGGGTCCCCGAGCGCGCGCATGGCGATGCTCTCCACCGTCCATGGCCCGAAGCCGGGAAGGGCCGTGAGACGGGCCCTGGCGCGCTGCCAGTCGCTGCCCACGTCCAGGTCGAGCTCGCCGTCCACAAGGGCGCGTAGCAAGGCTGTGAGGGTGTCTTTCCGGGTCCGCGGCATCGCCAGGGACTCGGGAGCGCGCTCGATGAGCGTCTCGGGTGACGGGAACAGGTGGGTCAGGCCGCCGCCGGGGTCCGCGACGGGCTCCCCGTACGCCGTCACGAGGCGCCCCGCGTGGGTGCGCGCCGCCGACGTCGAGATCTGCTGCCCGAGCACTGCGCGTACCGCGAACTCCGGTCCGTCGGCGACACGCGGCACCCTGCGGCCGGGCGCCTTGGCGACCAGGGGCGCAAGGAGCGGGTCGGAGGAGAGCAGCGCGTCCACGGCGAGGGGGTCGGCGTCCAGGTCGAGCAGTCGGCGGCAGCGGCTGATTGCCTGGCCCAGATCGCGCCAGTCGGTGAGGGACAGCAGGCAGCCGATGTGGTCGGGGTGGGGCCGCAGCGCGACCGTACCGGGGCCGTGCGGCAACCGCAGAGTGCGCCGGTACGCGCCCCCGCGCCACTCCTCGACACCGGGGACCGCGGTGGCCGCGAGGTGGCCGAAGAGGTTGTCCGGGTTGAGCGGTCGGCGGAACGGCAGCCGTAGGGAGATCGAGCCCGCGGTGGCCGCCGGCCGGCCCTTGGCGACCCTGGCACGCAACTCGCCGGGGGACAGGGCGAACACCTCCCGCACGGTGTCGTTGAAAGTGCGGATGCTGGCGAAGCCTGCCGCGAACGCCACGTCGCCCATCGGCATGGCCGTCGTCTCGATGAGCAGCCGAGCGGTCTGCGCGCGCTGCGCCCTGGCCAGCGCCAAGGGGCCCGCGCCCAGTTCGGCGAGCAGTTGGCGCTCGACCTGCCGTGCGCTGTAGCCGAGGCGGGTCGCGAGGCCCGGCACACCCTCCCGGTCGACGACGCCGTCGCTGATCAGCCGCATGGCGCGGGCCACGAGGTCGGCTCGCTCGTTCCATTGCGGCGAGCCGGGGCTCGCGTCAGGGCGGCAGCGCTTGCAGGCGCGGAACCCGTCTTGCTGGGCGGCCGCCGCACTGGGGTAGAAGGTCATGTTCTCGGCCTTCGGCGGTACGGCGGGGCAGCTCGGCCGGCAGTAGATACGCGTGGTCAGCACCGCGGTGAAGAACCACCCGTCGAAACGGGAGTCCTTCGACTGCACGGCGCGGACGCAGGCGTCGAAGTCCGTATGCACACGACCAGTGTCGCCCCTCGTCAGGGCGTCGGTCTGGCGGAAATCCGACACCGACCTTCGTGCGGTCGACCGGCACGGCCCCGTATGCGGCCCGCGTATCCCAGTCCCAGGAGGCGGACCGCGCCCCTGGAGTGGCTAGTCCGCCACCTTGCTCTCAGGTGTGTGGCGCAGGTCCTCGTACTCGGGATGCTTGCCGATCCAGCCGTCGATGAACGGACAGATCGCCAGGACGCCGAGCCCGCGGGCGCGCGCGTCGTCCAGGGCTGCCCGGGCCAGCGCCGAGCCGACGCCGCGGCCTTCGTACCCTTCCTGCACCTCGGTGTGGACGAACGCGATCACCGAGTCGCCGCGCAGATAGGAGGCGACACCGGCGAGGTTGTCGCCGGCGCGGGCCTCATAGCGGTGGGCGGCGGGGACGTCGATGACGGTGAGGTCGCTGTCGGCGGCCCGGCTCATGAGCGGTAGCCCTCCACGGTCGAGGAGGGCCGTACGCGGGCGCCCCCAGGGTCCTCGCCGGCCTCGGTCAGGGCGCGGCGCTGGCGCAGCAGGTCCCAGCACTGGTCGAGTTCGCGCTCCAGGGAGGCGAGCCGCTCGCGCTGGTCCCCGCCCTCGTCGCCTTCTTCCGCGAGCAGGTCCCGCAGGGCCTTCTCATCGGAGACCATCTTGCTGATGCGGCCCAGGATGGCCTGCTCGGCATTGGCGTCATGAGGCTGTTGCACGGGGCACCTCCTGATTGATGGGCCCTATCCACTCTCTCAGGTCGTACGGTACGACGCTCGCGGGGCCGGGTCAGGCCTCCTGGCCGGCGGGGTCGGGGGCGGGATGCTCGCCGACCGCCGGATCGGGGTGGCTGCGCATCCAGGTGTCGATCTCCGCGCGCACCCTGCGGTCCATGGCGAGCGACATCTCCGCGTCGACGATGTTCTTGGCCAGCGGGCGAAGGCGGTGCAAGGACTCGGTGATGCGGTGGGCGTCGTCAGGTGTCAAGGCGCCCAGGTCGCCGATGACGTGCGTTTTGATCACCTGGGTGAACAGGTCGGCCATGGCGTCGACGTGGCTGCGTACCTCGCGGCCGGCGGCCAGCACCGCCGACAGGGGCACCCCTTCGCGGACGAGTGCGGCCGAGGCGTCCAGCAGGCGGCGGCTGACATGCACGACGTACTCACCGTCGACCGCGATGTATCCGATCTCCAGGGAGTTGGTCAGGTTCTCCGGGCTGATGTCTTCGCCGAAGTAATCGGCGAGTTCCTGGGGGCTGAGCCTTACCGGTGTCTCCTCCGACCAGGGGGAGGTGAGCGCGCCTTCCAGCCCGAGGCGTTCGGCGACCCCGTCCAGGGTGCGGCCCTGCTCCCAGGCGGCGATCAGCTCGGCGATACCGCCCAGGGTGTGGCCGCGTTCCAGGAGGGCGGAGATGGTGCGCAGCCTCGCGAGGTGGTCCTCGGAGTACCAGGCGATCCGCCCTTCGCGGCGCGGGGGTGGAAGAAGGCGCCGCTCGCGGTAGAACCGCAGCGTCCTGACGGGGATGCCGGCTGCTTCGGCCAGTTCCTCGACGCGGTACTCGCGCGGCCCGGTCTCGTTGTCGTCCACGTGGTCAGCCTAGGGTGCGCGGAAAACGCCCTGAGCAGCCCTCTCGCCTTCTGTTGCCCGGCAGCGGTGTTCCTGGACGGGATCACGCCCTGCGGGCGTCCAGTCGGCGTTCAAGGCGCGCTTCGGGGGTTTTCCGCGGCGATCCGGGCGGGCGAAATCCGGACCTACCCCTACCGGAGGTAACGGTAGGTGCCCTACAGTCCAACTGTGCCAGTGATTGCTGGCGCGATTGGCGACGTGGGAGGCGGTGCCATGGACGACGACATCGAGCACGTGCGGGTGGCGGTGATCGGGTCCGGCTTCGGCGGCCTGGGGGCCGCGGTCAGGTTGCGTCGGGAGGGGATCACCGACTTCGTGATCCTCGAGCGGGCGGAGGCGGTGGGCGGCACCTGGCGCGACAACAGCTACCCGGGCTGCGCCTGCGACGTACCGTCGCACCTGTACTCGTTCTCCTTCGCCCCGAACCCCGATTGGCCACGGGCCTTCTCCGGTCAGGAGCACATCCGCGCCTACCTCGAACGGGTCACCGACACCTTCGGGTTGCGGCAGCACCTGCGCTTCGGCGCGGAGGTGCAGCTGGCGCGCTGGAACGCCGAGGCGCGGCACTGGCACCTGAAGACGGCCCGCGGCGAGTTGACCGCCGATGTCGTGGTCTCCGCGACCGGCCCGCTGTCCGACCCGAAGATCCCCGATGTGCCCGGCATCGAGAGCTTCCCCGGGAACGTGTTCCACTCCTCGCGCTGGGACCACGACTTCGACCTCAAGGGCAAGCGCGTCGCCATGGTCGGCACCGGTGCTTCGGCGATCCAGATCGTGCCGTCGATCCAGCCGGAAGTAGGGAAGCTGACTGTCATCCAGCGCACCCCGCCGTGGGTGATGCCGCGGGTGGACCGTCCGATCGGTGCGGCGGAGCGGTGGCTGCACGGCACGGTGCCCGGCACCGCCAAGATGCGCCGGGCGGTGCTGTGGCTGATCCGGGAGTTCCAGGTCGGCGCGTTCGTGAAGCAGCCGAAGCTGATGAAGGCTGCCGAGCGGATCGCGCGCGGACACCTGAGGCGGTCCGTCAAGGACCCTGGGCTGCGCGCTCGCCTCACCCCGGACTACACCATCGGATGCAAGCGCATCCTGCTGTCCAACGCCTACTATCCGGCGCTCGCGCAGCCCAACACCGAGGTGGTCACCTCGGCGCTCGCCGAGGTGCGGGGGTCGTCGGTGGTCACGGCCGACGGCACCGAGCGCGAGGTCGACGCGATCATCTTCGGGACCGGGTTCCACGTCACCGACATGCCGATCGGCGACCGCGTCATCGGCGCGGACGGCCTCAGCCTGAAGGAGCACTGGAAGAACGGCATGGCCGCCCTGCGCGGCTGCACCGTCGACGGCTTCCCGAACTTCCTGTTCATCATCGGGCCGAACACCGGCCTGGGGAACAGTTCGATGATCCTGATGATCGAGTCGTCCCTCAACTACGTCGCGGACTACATGCGCACGCTGGAGCGTTCGGGCGCCGCCGCCCTGGATGCGAAACCGGCGGCGGTCGCCGCGTGGAACGAGGAGATGCAGCGCCGTGCGGCGCGCACCGTGTGGAACACCGGTGGCTGCAAGAGCTGGTACCTGGACGCCAACGGCCGCAACACGACGGCCTGGCCGGGCACCACGGCGGAGTTCCGGCGCGCCACCAAGCAGTTGAAACTCTCCGAGTACGACCTACTGGCACCCGCGGGCCGGCCGATCGCCGGGCCCGCGTCCGGGCGAGCTGTGGAGGTGGCGTCATGACGACGCTGTACGAGGCGGTCCAGCCGCGCAGGACCCTGACCGCGGTATCCGCGGACGGGACCCGCCTGAACGTCGAGGAGTACGGCCGCAGCGACGCGCCCCCGGTGGTGCTGGCGCACGGGTGGACGTGCTCGACACTGCTGTGGGCGCCGGTCGTGCGCGCCCTGGCGTCGGACTTCCGGCTGATCGCCTACGACCAGCGAGGCCACGGCCTCAGCGGCTCGTCCGCGGTGCGCGAGGGCTACGACACGAGCATGCTGGCCGACGACCTGGAAGCCGTACTGGAGACGACTTTGTCGAAGGGCGAGCGCGCGCTGCTCGTCGGCCACTCCATGGGCGGCATGACGATCATGGCGGCCTCCGACCGCCCCGCCGTGCGCGAGCACGCCGCCGCGGTGCTGCTGGTGAGCACCGGCGGCAGCCGGCTGGTCCGCACGACGCAGGTGTTGCCGCCGCGACTGAGCGCCCGCTGGCTGCGTGACGTACTGCACCGCCAGATCCTCGTCTCCAGGCTGCCTCTGGGCCCGGTGACGCCGGCTGCCAAGGCGGCGCTGAAATACGGGGTGATGGGCCCGGGGTCGTCACCCGAACAGGTGACGTCCTGTGCGCGCATGGTGCACGCCTGCCGGCCGCGGCAGCGTTCCGAGTGGGGCAAGGTGCTGGCCGCGCTGGACCTGGACACCCAGGTGCCCAAGTTGACCGCGCCCACCGCCGTCATCGTCGGAACTGTCGACAAACTGACTCCCAAGGTGCACACGTACCGCATCGCCGCCGCGCTGCCGCACTGCGTCGGGGTGACCGAGCTGCCCGGCCGCGGCCACATGACGCCGCTGGAGGACGCGGGCAGCGTGGAAGCGGCGATACGTGGCATGGCGTCCGATCACCTGACGGGCGCCGCGGCGCCCGAAGGTGTGGAGGCCGGCCGGGTGGCGGCCGACGGCGTGGAGGAGAAGAGCGCATGAGCGCAACGTCGTTGAACGGCCGGGTGGTGGTGGTCACCGGCGCGGCGCGCGGCGTCGGTGAACTGCTCGCCCGCAAACTCGCCGCGCGCGGCGCCCGGCTGGCGCTGGTCGGCCTGGAGCCCGACGAACTGAAGAACGTCGCCGCGTCACTGGGAGGAGAGGCCGCCAGTTGGACCGCCGATGTCACCGACCGGGCGGCGATGGCCGAAGTGGCCGCGGAGGTCCGCGCACACTTCGGGCGGATCGACATCGCCGTCGCCAACGCGGGCGTCGCCACCGGAGGGCCGTTCCTCGAGTCCGACCCCGATGCCTTCGATCGGGTGATCCAGGTCAACCTGCTGGGCAGCATCTCGACCGCGCGGGCGTTCCTGCCGGCGCTCGTCGACTCGCACGGCTATTTTCTGCAGATCGCATCACTCGCGGCGATCACCCCCGCACCCTTGATGGCCGCCTACTGCGCGAGCAAGTCGGGGGTCGAGGCGTTCGCGCACAGCCTGCGCGCCGAGATGGGCCCCAAGGGTGTCAAGGTCGGAGTGGGGTACCTGAGTTGGACCGACACCGACATGGTGCGCGGCGCCGACGAGGACGACGCCCTGCGCACCATGCGTGCGCGGCTTCCCTGGCCGACGAACCGAACGTATCCCCTGGAACCGGCGGTTGACCGGCTGGTCGCCGGGATCGTACGGCGCTCGCCTCACGTGTACGCGCAGTGGTGGCTGCGCGGCATGCAACCGGTGCGCGGCTATCTTCCGTCGGTGATCGGCGGCGCGCTGGGGCAGCGGGAGATGCGCCGGGCCGGCGCGGCGCTGGACCGCGCGCCGGGGGCACGGCGCGGACTGGTCGGCAAGGGAGGCGCCGCGGACGAGTCGGCGAGGACGTCCGCCCACACCGCTCCGTAGCTGTAACCGCGCGCTGACCTGAGGTTATTTGTCCAGGATGCGAGGGGTGTCCGGTCATGTAACTCTTGTCGAGGCCCCATTCCCCAACTCCACAGGAGGAGTCACCATGGGTGCTTTCGATCAGTTCAAGGACAAGGCTGAGGACTACGCCGAGCAGGCCAAGGGCGCGCGTGGCGACCGGCGGGACAAGTCCGCCGATGCTCAGAACCCCGAGCAGGCCCAGCGCGGCATGCGCCAGGAGGCGCAGGAGCGCCGTTCCGACCTCGAGGACCAGGTGTCGCGTCGCATGGGCCGCGAGTCCGAGGACGGCAGCCAGGACGACCAGGCCTGACGTTCTTGAGCTGACACCGGCGTCGCGCAGCGCGCGGACGCCGTGACACGGAAGGGGCGCCCCCTGCGGGCGCCCCTTCTGCGTTGCTGGTCCGCACCCTAGGAGCGCGGGGGCAGCGGCGGGCGGGCGCGGTTGGGGCGGGACGACAGGTCGGGCGGTACCGCCGCCGGGTGTTCGCCGAGCAGCGACAGTGCCTCGCGGACAGCGACGGCGAGTTGGCCGTGCCTGCCTTCCGCCCAGTCCAGCGGGGTGCGCAGGCACTCGATGTCGGGTGCGACGCCATGGTTCTCGATGGACCAGCCGTAGGCGTCGAACCAGGCGGCGTTCATCGGGACGGTGATGACGGTGTTGTCACCCAGGCGGTGGCGGCCGGTCATTCCGACGACGCCACCCCAGGTGCGCAGGCCGACGACCGGGCCGAGCCGCAGCAGTTTGAACGCGGCGGTGATCATGTCGCCGTCGGACGACGTGGCCTCGTCGGCGACCGCGACGACCGGGCCGCGCGGGGCGTTGCCCGCGTAGGACACCGGTTGGGCGTTGCGGGTGACGTCCCAGCCGAGCACCGTGCGGGTGAGCTTCTCGATGACCAGTTCGCTGATGTTGCCGCCTGCGTTGCCGCGTACGTCCACCAGCAGGGCGTCGTAGGCGACTTCCTTGCGCAGGTCGCGGTTGAACTGTGCCCAGCCCGAGCCGCCCATGTCGGGGATGTGCAGGTAGCCGCAGCGGCCGCCGCTGAGGTGCCGGACGACGCTGCGCCGTTTGGCCACCCAGTGCTGGTAGCGCAGCGGACGGTCGTCCACGAGGGGTACCACGGCGATGCGGCGGGGCGCGCCGCGGCCGCCGGGCGGGGAGAAGGTGAGTTCCACGCTGGTGCCGCCCGCGCCCGACAGCAGGGGGTACGGGCCCGCTTGGGGGTCGACGCGGCGGCCGTCGACGTGGGTGAGGACGGCACCCTCGCGGATGCCCGTGCCGGCCAGCGGCGAGCGCGCCTTGGAGTCCGACGACTCGCCGGGCAGGATGCGGGCGACCGCCCAGTCGCCTTCCTTGGTGCGCTGGAAGTCGGCGCCGAGCAGCCCGATGGGCCGCTGGTAGTGCGGGGGGCCTTCGTTGCGGCGGGCGGGCTGCACGTAGGCGTGCGAGGTGCCCAGCTCACCGAGCACCTCGCGCAGCAGGTCGGCGAACTCGTCGGGTGTGGCGACGCGTTCGACCAGCGGCCGGTACTGGTCGAGGACCGCGGGCCAGTCGACGCCGCACATGTCCGGTGCCCAGAAGAAGTCGCGGATGAGGCGGCCGGCCTCCGCGTACGACTGGCGCCACTCGGCGGTCGGCTCCACCTCGTGCAGGATGCGGCGCATGTCGACGTAGACGGTGGAGTCGTCGTCGCCCCGTTCGTTGGCGGGCAGCACGGCGAGTTCGCCCTCGTCGAAGACGGCCAGGCGCTGGCCGTCGCCGCTGACGGCGTACCAGTCCATGTGGCGGACCAGCTCGACGCGCTTGGACTTCCCGAGGTTGAAGTACTCCAGGCTCGGGCGGGCCGACGGGTCGGTCGGATTGACGAACGTCTCGCCGAGCGCACCCGAGATCGGCCACCGAAGCCACACCAGACCGCCCTGGACGGGCTCCAGAGCGCTGTACTTCGACGCGGGGACCGGGAAGGGCGTCACCCGGCTGGGAAGCCCCTCAGCCTCCACCACGACCGGTCCGTCGCTGCCGCCCTCGCCCGGGTCCAGGCCGCTGCCGACGGGGCTGCCGTCGACCCGCAGCGCGAACGGCGAGGGCGTCGCGGAGTTCAGCGGCACCAGGTAGGGGCGGCAGCCCAGGGGGAAGGACAGGTCGCCGGTGTGCACGTCGTACACCGGGTCGAAGCCGCGCCACGACAGGAAGGCCAGGTAGCGGCCGTCCCGGGTGAAGACCGGCTGCTCGTCCTCGAAGCGGCCGTTGGTCACGTCGATGATGGTGTGGTCGGTGAGCCGGGCGATCTTGATGGACCGCAGCGAGCGCCCGACGCCTGGATGCGACCAGGTCAGCCACGCGGAGTCGGGGGAGAAGGCGAGGTCGCGGACCGGGCCGTTGGTGGAGCGGACGAGTTCGTCGACGGTGCCTGTCGCGACGGGCGGGCGGGGCGGACCGTACTCGTCGTCGGGGTCGCCCTCGCCGGTCGCCACCAGCAGCAGCCGCCCGTCGTGGGCGGCGACGGCGAGGACGGCGCCGTCGGGCGAGGAGACCAGTTCCGTGACGCGCCCCAGGCGGCCGACCGCCAAGCGCGCGTGCGGGGTGTCGGGCGCGTCGCCGAAGGGGCTCGGGCCTGTGGCGCCGTCGGTGCCGTCGCCCCGGTCGCTGTCGCCGCCGGCAGGGGCGTAGGACTGGGGGCCCGTATCACCCGGGCGGGTGACTTCGCCCGGCGTCACCTTCGCGCCCGCCGACCCACCCGCACGGGTGAGGTCGCTGATCCAGCGGACCGCTCCGGTGACGGCCGGCCCGCCGACCGGGACGACATCGGCGGCGATGTCGCCACTGACGCCGTTGCGCGGGGCGAAGACGAGGTCGGCCGCATAGTCGCCGGGGATGTCGCCGACGCTCTCGGGGCCGCGGGTGAGGGCGCGGGAGGCGTGCCCCGGCAGGTGGGCGAGTTCGATGCCGTCCTCGCCCTCGATGTCGGTGACGTAGGCGACCAGGCCGGTGTCGCCGAGCATCTCCGGCAGCCGCACCCGGGCGCCGGGGACGTCGCTGATGGTGCGGGCGGGGCCGTCGCGGTGGGTGAGCCAGTACAGGCTGCCGCGCACGCAGACGGCGCTGGCGCGCCCGGTGCGGTCCATGGCGAGGCCGTCGAGGTTGGAGGCGGCCGGCACCTGGTAGGGGCGGCGGCCGCTGCGCGGCCCGCCCAGGCGCACATCCAGGCGGCGGGGGGCGGCGTCGGCGGACAGGTCGTCGACCAGCCACAGGGCGCCCGCGCACTGGTAGACGACGCGGCTGCCGTCCGTGGCGGCGGACCGGGCGTAGAAGTCCGCGTGGTCGGTGTGGCGGCGCAGGTCGCTGCCGTCGGGGCGGCAGGAGTACAGGTTGCCGATGCCCTCGTGGTCGGAGAGGAACGCGATGCGTCCGGCGACGAACATCGGGGACGACAGGTGACCGTCGAGTTCGGCCACCAGGCGCTCGCCGTGCAGCCACAGGCGGCCGGTGGCACCGCCGCGGTAGCGCTTCCAGGCGTGCGGTTCGTGCGGCGGGGTGCCGGTGAGCAGCAGGGTGCGCCGCTCCCCGTCCTCGCAGTCGTGCACGGCGATGTCGGAGACCGGCCCCCAGGGCAGCGGGGCGCCGGGCTCGTGCTCTGTCGGCACGCTGTGCGCCCAGGTGTGATAGGCGAACGGCTGGCCGTGTGAGGAGACCGCGAGGATGTGGCCGTCAGGCGTCCAGGAGCACACCCGGGTGTCGGAACTGCCCCAGTAGGTGAGGCGGCGCGGGGAGCCCCCGTCCACGGGGACGACGTACACCTCGGGGTCCAGGCTGCGCCAGGTGGTGAAAGCGATGGAGGCGCCGTCGGGTGAGATGCGGGGCACGCCGACCCGGGTGCGGTCGGCGGTCACCCGCCACGCGCGCCCGGGAGCGCTGCCCGGCGGCCCGAGCGGGGCCACCCAGATGTCGTCCTCCGCGGCGAAACTGAGCAGGTCGCCGTGCAGGTGGGGGAACCGGAGGTACGCGCCGTCGCTCACCCCTCCCATGGTTCGGGGCGCCCGCGGGGCGGGCAACTTTTCACGCCGCCGCGCGCCCCCGCCCTGCACCAGTACGCCCCACACGGATACCGCGCGCCCGGGCGCGGATCGCCTCGCGCCCGGCGCACGGACGCACTTGCGCTCACGCCGTGGCGCGAGCCGCCGCGCGCCCCGCCGTACGCCCCGAGAACAGGCAGCCGCCGAGGAACGTGCCCTCCAGGGACCGGTAGCCGTGCATCCCGCCGCCGCCGAACCCGGCCGCCTCGCCGGCCGCGTACAGGCCCGCCAGAGGCTCGCCCCGGCCCGCCGCGCCCTCTTCGCCGCCGGGGGCGGCTCCGGCCAGCACACGGCCGTCCAGATCGGTTTCCAGGCCGCCCAGCGACTTGCGGGTGAGGATGTTGAGCCGGACCGCGATGAGCGGGCCGGCCTTCGGGTCGAGCAGGCGGTGCGGGGCGGCGGTGCGCACCAGCTTGTCGCCGATGTAGTTGCGGGCACCGCGGATCGCGGTGACCTGGAGGTCCTTGGTGTAGGTGTTGGCGATCTCCCGGTCGCGGGCCTCGATCTCGCCGCGCAGCGCGGCCTCGTCGATGAGGCCGTCGCCCGTGATCGCGTTCATGCCGCGCACCAAGGCGCCCAGGTCGCGTTCGACGACGAAGTCGACACCGTGCTGCTTGAACGCCTCGACCGGCCCCGGGGCGCCCGGCAGCGCCCGCTTGAACACCTCGCGCACGCTCTTTCCGGTCAGGTCCGGGTTCTGCTCGGAGCCCGACAGCGCGAACTCCTTCTCGATGATCTTCTGGGTGAGGACGAACCACGTGTACTCGTGCCCGGTGCTCATGATGTGTTCCAAGGTGCCCAGGGTGTCGAAGCCGGGAAAATACGGCACCGGCAGCCGCTTGCCGGTCGCATCCAGCCACAGGGAGGACGGGCCGGGCAGGATGCGGATGCCGTGCCGGGCCCAGATCGGGTTCCAGTTCTCGATGCCCTCGGTGTAGTGCCACATGCGGTCGCCGTTGATGAGGCGGCCGCCCGCGGCCTCGGTGATGCCGAGCATCAGGCCGTCGACGTGCGCGGGGACGCCGGACAGCAGCTTGGCGGGTGCGGTGCCCAGACGCTTCGGCCAGGCGGCGCGCACCAGGTCGTGGTTGCCACCGATGCCTCCGGATGTGACCACCACGGCCTGGGCGCGCAGTTCGAAGTCGTCCACGACCTCGCGGGAACTGGCCACGCCGCGGGCCACGCCGCTCGGCGCCAGCACCTCGCCCGCCACGCCGTCCACGGCGCCGTCGGTTTTCGTCAGGGACGTCACCCGGTGCCGGACGCGCAACTCGACACGGCCGCGGGCGATCGCGTCGCGCACCCGCTGCTCGAAGGGCGCGACGACACCCGGGCCGGTGCCCCAGGTGATGTGGAAGCGCGGCACAGAGTTGCCGGGGCCGGTCGCCAGGAAGCCGCCGCGTTCGGCCCAGCCGACCACCGGGAAGACCCGCAGGCCGCGGTCGTGCAGCCAGGCGCGCTTCTCGCCGGCGGCGAAGTGCACGTAGGCCTCCGCCCAGCGGCGCGGCCAGTGGTCCTCGGGGCGGTCGAAGCCCGCGGTGCCGAGCCAGTCCTGCCAGGCGAGGTCCGCGCTGTCCTTGATGCGCATCCGGCGCTGCTCGGGGGAGTCGACGAAGAACAGCCCGCCGAACGACCAGAAGGCCTGCCCGCCCAGGGACGCTTCCGGCTCCTGGTCGAGGAGGATCACCTTGCGGCCCGCCTCGGCCAGTTCCACCGTGGCCACGAGTCCGGCCAGCCCCGCGCCCACCACCACGACGTCCGCGTCCAGCGCCATCGGCCCGCTCCCTCGGTCATCCTTACTCGCCGGTAGAACCTCAGGGGAGCACGTTACGCGACCGTGTCGGCGCGGCAAGGGGTTGCGTACGAACCGGTTCCCCGGCCTCCCCGGCGAGCAGCACCAAGGCGGCGGACGGCCGCCCCGACAGCAGGTGAATGTGCGTTCACCCTCCCGCCCCCTTCGCGCTGCCGCGCCCCGCACCCCATGCGACCTCACCCGTTCAGGTGACTGCGCCTCGCCGCCCGGTGCCCGCTGCCCGCTGCCCAGCGTCTGCGACCTCACCTGTACGGCCCCAGCGGTCACCCGTACGAGCAGTCGAAGCACCATGGCACGTCAATAAGCGGTTCTGTACATCACTTGACGGCATGTCAACGGCAGGTGGTCGGAGTGCGCGACATCGCCCGTGCGCGCCCGCCGCAGCAACGCGACCCTGAGCTGGGGGTCTTGCGGAGCCTGTGCCCGGGTTGTGTTTCAAGCATTGACAGGGATAGGGAGGCTCCTCACTATGGGAGCGCTCCCACGTTAAGAGCGTGTAACTGCACCACGCACCAACGGCACCACCTCCCATGACCTTTCGACGGAGTGTCGAGGGTCCATCCCCCCAATGGAGGGTCGTTCGCATGGCAGTTCCGATCATTCGAAGGAGAACGGCCGCACTGGCCGCAGGGGCGCTCGTCGTCGCCTCCGGCGCTGTGGCGGCGGCGTTGAGCAGCACCACCGCCCAAGCGGCGTCCAGCGCCTGCTCGGTCGACTACACCGTGTCGTCCCAGTGGGACAGCGGCTTCAC
This sequence comes from Actinacidiphila sp. bgisy145, assembly GCF_057708125.1. NCBI lineage: Bacteria > Bacillati > Actinomycetota > Actinomycetes > Kitasatosporales > Streptomycetaceae > Actinacidiphila > Actinacidiphila sp. bgisy145. The sequence goes on along the minus strand of NZ_JBYIRL010000011.1, from coordinate 64,617 downwards.
CGCGTCCGTGACGGTCACCAACAACGGCGCGGCGGCCACGAGCTGGAAGGTCGGCTGGTCGTTCGCCGGCAACCAGAAGGTGACGCAGGGCTGGAGCGCGGACATCAGCCAGAGCGGCGCGGCCGTCACCGCGTCGAACCTGTCGTACAACGGCGCGCTGGCCGCCAACGGCACGGTCAGCTTCGGCTTCAACGGGTCGTACAGCGGCACCAACGCGGTGCCCACCGCGTTCACGCTGAACGGCGTCGCGTGCGGCACCGGCAGCGGCGGCACCACCGGCAGCACCACTGGAGGCAGTACCACTGGCGGTAGTACCACCAGCGGTACCACCACCGGCGGCAGCACCACTGGCGGCAGCACGACCCCCCCGCCGACGGGCGGCGACGGCCAGCGGGTGGACAACCCGTACGTGGGTGCGAAGGGGTACGTCAACCCGGAGTGGTCGGCGGAGGCGTCCGCCGACGGCGGCTCGGCGATCGCCGGCCAGTCGACCGCGGTCTGGCTGGACCGGATCGCCGCGATCGGCGGTGCCGACGGCGCCATGGGCCTCAAGGACCACCTCGACGAGGCGGTCGCGCAGGCGGGCGGCCAGCCGCTGACGGTCGAGTTCGTCATCTACGACCTGCCCGGCCGCGACTGCTCCGCGCTCGCCTCCAACGGCGAGCTGGGCCCGGACGACCTGTCGACGTACGAGACGCAGTACATCGACCCGATCACGTCGATCATGTCGGACCCGGCGTACGCGAACCTCCGGATCGTCAACATCATCGAGCCGGACTCGCTGCCGAACATCGTCACCAACGCCAGCGGTGAGGCGGGCTCGACGGCCGCCTGCGCCACCATGAAGGCCAACGGCAACTACGAGAAGGGCGTCGGCTACGCGCTCGCCAAGCTCGGCGCGCTGCCGAACACCTACAACTACATCGACGCCGGCCACCACGCGTGGCTCGGCTGGGACAGCAACTTCGTCCCCGCCGCGCAGGAGTTCCTGAAGGCCGCCACCACCAGTGGCGCGACCGTCCACGACGTGCAGGGCTTCATCACCAACACGGCGAACTACAGCGCCACCGTGGAGCCCAACTTCAAGGTGACCGACAGCGTCAACGGCACGACCGTGCGGCAGTCCAAGTGGGTCGACTGGAACAACTACGTCGACGAGCAGTCGTACGCCACCGCCCTGCGCACCGAACTGGTCAGCGTCGGCTTCGACAGCAATATAGGGATGCTGATCGACACCGGCCGCAATGGCTGGGGCGGATCGGCGCGGCCCACCGGTCCGGGTGCCACCACCAGCGTCGACACCTATGTGGACGGCGGCCGGATCGACCGGCGCATCCACGCCGGCAACTGGTGCAACCAGTCCGGCGCCGGCATCGGCGAGCGCCCGACCGCGGCCCCGGCCGCAGGGCTGGACGCCTACGTGTGGATCAAGCCCCCGGGTGAGTCGGACGGTTCGAGCAAGGCCATCGCCAACGACGAGGGCAAGGGCTTCGACCAGATGTGCGACCCGACCTACGGCGGCAACGCGCGCAACGGCAACAACCCGACCGGCGCCCTGCCGGACTCGCCGCTCGCGGGCCACTGGTTCTCGGCACAGTTCCACCAGCTCCTGCAGAACGCGTACCCGCCGCTGTCGTAGCCTCCTGACCGTCCTCGGCAGGTAAGGCGGCGAATCCCCCCACCAGGCCCGCGGTGGGGCCGCTCCCGGGTCACCACGACCGGGACGGCCCCGCCGCGGGCCCGTCGCGTGCCGCCCGCCGCCGGTTCGTACGATCGGGGGGTACGGGGCAGGTGGGCGGGGGTGTGTTCCGGGAGGGCACGGAGGATGAGCGGCGAGGGCGCGCAGGACGCGTACGGCGGGCACGAAGGCGCGGACGGCGCCACGACGGTGCATGGGGCGGTCGCGGACGGCTGGGAGCCGGTGCGGGAGACCTTCGCGGAGAACTTCGGGCGGCGCGGGGACGTCGGGGCCGCCGTGGCGCTCTACCACGACGGCCGGCCGGTGGTGGACCTGTGGGCCGGGCGTACGGGCTTCGACGGCGGCGGGCCGTGGCGGCGCGATACCGCGCAGGTCGTCAGGTCGGCGGGCAAGGGGGTCGGGGCGGTGTGCCTGCTGCTGCTCCACCAGCGCGGGCAGTTGGACCTCGACGCGCCCGTGTACACGTACTGGCCCGAGTTCAAGGCGGCGGGCAAAGACCGGGTGACGGTGCGGGACGTGCTGGCGCACCGGGCCGGGGTCCCCGCGCTGGACACGCCGCTCACGCCGCAGGAGGCGGTCGACGGGGTGTCGGGGCCGCGGGCGGTCGCCGCCCAGGCGCCGCTGTTCCCGGTGGGGCGCGAGCACGGCTACCACGCGCAGACGTTCAGTTGGCTGGTCGGGGAACTGGTGCTGCGGGTCAGCGGCCGGAGCATCGGCCGGTACGTCGCCGAGGAACTGGCCGGGCCGCTCGGCCTCGACCTGTGGATGGGACTGCCCGACGACCAGGCGCACCGCGTCGGCCGGATCGGCCCCGTCAGCACTCCCGAGCCGCCCGCGTCCGGCGGGCTGCGCGCCCGCCCGAAGCGCAGCGTCAAGGACGCCTACGGCGACCCCGAGTCGCTCACCAGCCGGGCGTTCGCCGCGATCACGCCGCCGCCGGACGAGAACGACCCCGGCTACCAGGCCGGCGAGCTGGCGGCGTCGGGCACCATCACCACGGCGCGGTCGCTGGCGCGCTGCTACGCGGCGCTGCTCGGCGACGTGACGGCCGAAGCGACAACCGAAGCGACAACCGAAGCGGCGGACGGCGGGGCCGGCGGCGGCTTGGCCACGGGCGTGGGGCGGCGGCTGTTCGACCCTGACACCCTGGCGGCGGCGCGCACCATGGAGGCGGACGGGCCGGACCGGGTGCTGGTCGTCAACACCCGTTTCGGGCTGGGCTTCATGCTGCACGGGCCGGCCTCGCCGCTGCTGGTCGCGGGGTCGTTCGGGCACCCGGGGCGCGGCGGGTCGCTCGGTTTCGCGGACCCGGAGAGCGGGATCGGCTTCGCGTACGTCACCAACGGGCTGCAGCGCAACGTCACCGCGGACCCCCGGGCCCAGGCTCTGGCCAGGGCGGTTCGCCAGTGCCTACGCTGAACGGGTGACTGGACGCTTTGACGGGTACGGCGTGGTGGTGACCGGGGCGGCTCGCGGCATCGGTGAGGCGACGGCGCGCAGATTCGCCGACGAGGGAGCGGGGGTGCTCATCGCCGACCTGGACGGCGTGGCGGCGTCGCGTACGGCCGCCGCGATCCGGGCGGACGGCGGCCGGGCGGAGGCGGTGCGCTGCGACGTCGCGGAACGCGCCTCGGTGGACGCGGCGATCACCCGCGCGGTCGACGTGTTCGGCACCCTGGATGTCCTGGTGAACAACGCCTACTCGTGCGGTGAGCACCATGACGACTTCACCCTTGAGACTGACGAGTCGTGGCAGCACGACCTCAATGTCACCCTCAGCGGTGCGATGAGATGCTCGCGCGCCGCTCTTCCGCACCTCATGAACGCGCCCCGGCGGCGCGGCGCGATCGTCAACATCGGTTCGGTCAACGGCTTGTCGTACTTCGGCAACCACTCCTACAGCGCGGCCAAGGCCGGCCTGGTGTCACTGACCCGCACCCTCGCGGTGCATGCGGCGCCGGACGGGGTGCGGGTCAACCTCGTGGCGCCCGGCACGATCCGCACCCCGGCGTGGGCGGGGCGCGAGGCATCGCTCGCCAAGGCCGCGGAGGTGTATCCGCTGGGACGGATCGGTGAGCCGGCCGACATCGCCGCGGCCGTCGCGTTCCTCGCGTCGCGGGACGCCTCCTGGATCACCGGGGTCACCCTCCCGGTGGACGGCGGCATCCTGCCCAGCAACCCGGGTTTCACGAACGCCCTCGCGGACGAGTAGGGCAGCACCTCAGCACCTCAGCACCTCGGCATCTGAACACCTCAGCACCTCTTCCCCTCTGGTCCTCAAGAGGACTTGAGGACCGGAGGGGGAGAGGTCATGACCTGATGCCGGTCAGATCCAGGAGTCCAGCCACATCCTGGCCTGCCAGGAGTGGTAGGGGATCGTCATGCCCGTGTAGATCGGGAAGAAGTAGATGAAGTTCCAGATGATGAGGAGTACGAGGGTGCCGGCGCCGACGGCGCCCCACATGCGTCTGGTCTCGGTGGCTTCGCGTGGGCCGAGGAAGGCGCCGATCATCATGGTGACCGCGAGGCACAGGTAGGGCACGAAGGCGACGGCGTAGAAGTAGAAGATGGTGCGGTCCTGGTAGTGGAACCAGGGGAGCAGGCCGGCGCCCGCGGCGCAGAGGATCGCGCCGGCGCGCCAGTCGCGGCGGGCGATCCAGCGGTAGAGCAGGTAGACGAGGGCGAAGCAGGCCGACCACCACAGCAGCGGGGTGCCGAGGGCGAGGATCTCGCGGGCGCAGCCTTCGGTGGCGGTGCAGCCGTCCTGCCCGATCTTCGGGGACTCGAAGTAGTACGAGACCGGCCGGCCCAGGACCAGCCAGCTCCAGGGGTTGGACTGGTAGGGGTGGTAGGTGTGCAGGCCGACGTTGAACTTGTACACGTCGTGCTCGTAGTGCCACAGGCTGCGCAGCGGGGCCGGGATGAAGGACCAGAGTCCGCCGCGGCCGTCGGCCCAGTGCCGGTCGTAGCCGTCGCTGGACAGGAACCAGCCGGTCCAGGTGAGCAGGTAGGTGACCACGGCGATCGGCAGCATCGTGAGCACCGACCAGCCGAAGTCCTTGCGCAGGACGGCCAGGTACGGGCTGCGGGAGCCGGCGACGCGCCGTGAGCCGACGTCCCACAGCAGCGTGAGGATCATGAAGAAGGCGAGGAAGTACATGCCGTTCCACTTGCTGGAAGCGGCGAGGCCGAGGAGCACGGCCGCGGCGACGCGCCAGGGGCGCCAGCCCATGCCCTGGCGGGAGCCGACGGCGTCGTCGGGCCCGGCGAAGCCGTCACCGTCCACCGGGAGGGCCGCGGCCAGGCGGGCGCGGGACCAGTCGCGGTCGACCAGCAGGCAGCCGAACGCGGCCAGCGCGAAGAACATGATGAACAGGTCGAGCAGCGCGGTGCGGCTCATCACGAACTCGAGCCCGTCGACCGCCATCAAGGTGCCCGCGATGCAGCCGAGCGCGGTGGAGCGGAACAGCCGCCGACCGATCCGGCAGAGCAGGAGCACCGCCAGGGTGCCGACCACGGCCGTCATGAAGCGCCAGCCGAAGGGGTTCAGGCCGAACACCCACTCGCCCGCGCCGATCAGCCACTTGCCGGCGGGCGGGTGCACCACATAGCTGCCGATCTTGGACAGCGGGATGACCTGCGGGTGCGCGAGGATCTGCGGGTTGGAGACCTTGCCGTCCGGCCACGTGCCCTCGTAGCCGTACTTGATCATCGACCAGCCGTCCTTGGCGTAGTACGTCTCGTCGAAGACGACTGCGCGCGGGCTGCCGAGGTGCCAGAAGCGGAGGCCGCCCGCGAGGACGGCGACCAGGAGGGGGCCGAGCCAGCCGGACCACTTCGCCGCCAGGTGGGCCAGGCGCGGGCTCAGCCCGAGCCGTTGCCAGATCCTGGTCCCGGGTTCGGGGAACGGGGGGACCAGGCGCTCGCGGGTGTCGGTCCGGGGCGTTCCGACGTGCCCGAACCCCCGCAGCCGCCGCGCCCACGCGCTCGGCTCCGCCGTTGCCCGGACGCCCTTTTGCGCACGGTCCTGCGCCACGGTCTCACTCGTCACCGGGCCATCGTAGGGAAAGCGTCTGAGATTGCGATGAGCTGTACGCACCGGGAGGCGGCTTTGTCCGGTAATCCGAGCGCGCGATCCGTGTGCGTGATCCGCGCGCCGGTCCGTCTGCCGGGTCCGCGGGGCGGGCCGGCGGGCCGGGCCGCGTACGAGGCCGCACCTAGACTCGGTCCGTGACCAGCTCCTCCGAAGATTCGTCCCAAGATCCCTCCGAAGGCCCGTCCGAAGACCGGGCCGAAGACCCGTCCGAAGGCCCGGCCCACCCCGTCGTCCGGCCCGAGGCCGCCCCCGGGCAGGGCCTCCTGGTCCTGGCCGGCACGCCGATCGGCGACGTCGCGGACGCCCCGCCCCGGCTGGCCGCCGAACTCGCCGCGGCCGACGTCGTGGCGGCCGAGGACACCCGGCGGCTGCGCCGGCTGACCCAGGCGCTCGGCGTGGAACCGGCCGGCCGCGTGGTGTCGTACTTCGAGGGGAACGAGGCGGCCCGTACCGGCGAACTGGCCGACGCGCTGGAGGGTGGCGCGCGGGTGGTGCTGGTGACGGACGCGGGCATGCCGTCGGTGTCCGACCCGGGCTACCGGCTGGTGGCCGCCGCCGTGGAGCGCGGGGTACGGGTGACGGCGGTGCCGGGGCCGTCGGCGGTGCTGACCGCGCTGGCGGTCTCGGGCCTGCCGGTGGACCGGTTCTGCTTCGAGGGCTTCCTGCCGCGCAAGCCGGGGGAGCGGCTGGCCAGGCTCAAGGAGGTCGCGGCCGACCGCCGCACGCTCGTGTACTTCGAGGCGCCGCACCGGATCGACGACACCCTGGCGGCCATGGCGGAGGTGTTCGGCGCCGAGCGGCGCGCCGCGGTGTGCCGGGAGCTGACCAAGACGTACGAGGAGGTGCGGCGCGGCCCGCTCGCGGAGCTGGCGCGCTGGGCCGCCGAACGGGTGAGGGGCGAGATCACCGTGGTGGTCGAGGGCGCCCCCGCCCCGGAACCGGGCGACGTGGCACCCGAAGAGCTCGTACGGCGGGTCGCGGCCAGGGAGGCGGCCGGGGAGCGCCGCAAGGAGGCGATCGCGGCGGTCGCCGTGGAGGCGGGCGTGCCGAAGCGGGACGTGTTCGACGCGGTGGTGGCGGCCAAGCACGCGAAGACGTGAAGGCGGGCGGAGTCCGCCTCCTTAAAGAACCTGCGGATACGAGCCCGCCTCCTTAAAGAACCCGCGGACACGGGTCCGCCTCTTAAAGAACCTGCGGGTACGAGCACGCCGGTGACGTATACGGCGCTTACCCGGCGTGCGGCCCGGCTGACACGAAGGGCCGGGCAAGACGACCCCGCCGATCTCCCACAAACACGCCAAATCTGACCCAAGTCTCGTCTCGGAGTGCTGCGGCCGGGCCCGGCCGGGCGTTCGCTGGTAGGTGGGAAGTCCCGGTCGGGCAGGGTGTCCGGCGGGCCCAGGAGTGGCCATGAGCGACACCGGCGGAAGCGGAAGCGGAATCGGAAGCGGGCCCGCAAACGGGCGTACGGCCGGGTGGGCTGCCGGGCGCACGGACCCGGCCAACGTCAGGGAGGCGTACTCCTTCGCGTGCATGCGCTGCGGGCACGGCTGGGAGCAGGCGTACGAGATCGAGCACCATGTCGACACCTCGGGCCGCCCCTACGTGACGTACCTGGCCGACGGCGCCGCGGTCCCCTCGCCGCTGACCCGGCCCAGCTGCGGGAACTGCGGCGGCCACCTGGTGCGCATCATGCGCGCCGGCCAGGTCGACGAGGCGGTGTCGCGCTGGCACGCGCACACGCACACGCACACGCACACGCCGAGCTCCGCGCACACGTCGAGCGCCCCGCACACGCCGGGCGCCGCGCACCCGCAAGCGAAGCAGGAGCAGCCGCCCGCCGCACCGCACGTACGCCACTGGTCGCTGCTCGCGCTGCTGCACCGCGGGCACGCCGCCCCGCCGCGGACCGCCCGCCGCGCGGCTCCCTAGGATCGGACGCATGCCGACGAAGAACAACGCCGAGCCCGCGCCCGCCCCCGAGCCGCTGCGCGTCCCGGTCGCCGACTCCCACACGCACCTGGACATGCAGTCGGGCACCGTGGAGGAGGCACTCGAGGCGGCCGCCGCGGTAGGGGTGCGGACCCTGATCCAGGTCGGCTGCGACCTGGAGGGCTCGCGCTGGGCGGCGCGCACCGCGGCGCAGTACGAGCAGATCTGGGCGGCGGTGGCGCTGCACCCCAACGAGGCGCCCCGGATCGTGCACGGCGACCCCGACCACTGGTCGCGCCAGGGCGACCGGGAGCCGGGCGGGACGGCGGCCCTGGAAGCGGCGCTCGACGAGATCGACACCCTGGCAGCGCTGCCGCAGGTGCGGGGCGTGGGCGAGACCGGGCTCGACTACTTCCGCACCGGGCCCGACGGCGCGCAGGCCCAGGCGCACTCCTTCCGCCGGCACATCGCGATCGCCAAACGGCACCGCAAGGCGCTGGTCATCCACGACCGGGAGGCGCACGACGACGTACTGCGCATCCTTCAGGAGGAGGGCGCCCCCGACACGGTGCTCTTCCACTGCTTCTCCGGAGACGCGGCCATGGCGCGGCTGTGCGCCGAGCGCGGCTACTACATGTCCTTCGCCGGGAACGTCAGCTACAAGTCGGCGCAGAACCTGCGGGACGCGGTGGCCGCCGCACCGCTGGACCTGCTGCTGGTGGAGACCGACGCGCCGTTCCTCACCCCGGTGCCGCACCGCGGGCGGCCCAACGCGCCCTACCTGATCCCGGTCACCCTGCGCGCGATGGCCGCGGCCAGGGGCGAGGACGAGGACACCGTGGCGGCGGCGGTGGCCCGGAACACGGCGCGGGTCTTCGGGTACTGACGGCTGCGGATAGCCTTGCGGGTGTGAGTACGACAGACCCCGAAGCGCCCGGCGCCCTGCTCGGACCGGCCGACGTGCGCGCGCTGGCCACCGCGCTGGGGGTGCGGCCGACCAAGCAGCGCGGCCAGAACTTCGTGATCGACGCGAACACCGTACGGCGGATCGTGCGCACCGCGGAGGTCGGGCCGGACGACGTGGTGGCGGAGGTCGGACCGGGGCTCGGGTCGCTCACGCTGGCACTGCTGGAGACCGCGGGCAAGGTCACCGCCGTCGAGATCGATGACGTGCTGGCGGGCGCGCTGCCCGCGACCGTCGCCGCGCGGCTGCCGGCGCGGGCCGGGGACTTCACGCTGGTGCACAGCGACGCGATGGCCCTCGCCGAGCTGCCCGGCCCACCGCCGACCGCGCTGGTGGCGAACCTCCCCTACAACGTGGCGGTGCCGGTGCTGCTGCACATGCTCGCCACCTTCCCGAGCATCCGCAGGACGCTGGTGATGGTGCAGGCCGAGGTCGCCGACCGGCTCGCGGCGACGCCCGGCAACAAGGTGTACGGGGTGCCGTCGGTGAAGGCGAACTGGTACGCGGAGGTACGGCGCGCGGGCTCGATCGGGCGCAACGTCTTCTGGCCCGCGCCGAACGTCGACTCCGGCCTGGTGTCCCTGGTGCGGCGCGACCCGCCGAAGACCACGGCGACCCGGGCGGAGGTGTTCGCCGTGGTGGACGCGGCCTTCGCGCAGCGCCGCAAGACGCTGCGGGCCGCGCTGTCCGGGTGGGCCGGGTCGGCGGCGGCCGCGGAGGCGGCCCTGGTCGCCGCGGGGGTGCCGCCGCAGGCGCGCGGCGAGGCGCTGACGGTGGAGGAGTTCGCGGCGATCGCCGAGCACCGCGCGGTGTGACGGCCCCGCGCCCCCGGACCTGCCCCGGACCCGACCCGACCCGCCCCGCCCGACGCGAACTTCGAATGTCGTACGAACCGAGGAGAATCTGATCGTGACCGCCGTGACCGTCCGTGTGCCCGCCAAGGTCAACGTGCAGCTCGCCGTCGGCGGGCGGCGGCCGGACGGCTTCCATGACCTGGCGAACGTGTTCCTCGCGGTGGGCCTGTACGACGAGGTGACCGCGGCGCCCGCGGACGGGCTGACGGTCACCGCGCAGGGGCGGGACGTCGAGGGCATCCCGCTGGACCGTACGAACCTCGCCGCGCGGGCCGCGATCGCGCTCGCCGAACTCCACGGCATCGAGCCGGACGTCCATCTGCACATCGCCAAGGACATCCCGGTGGCCGGGGGGATGGCCGGGGGCAGCGCCGACGGGGCGGGCGCGCTGCTGGCCTGCGACGCGCTGTGGGGGCTGGACACGCCGACCCCGCAGCTGCTGCGGATCGCGGGGGAGCTCGGCAGCGACGTGCCGTTCCCGCTGCTCGGCGGCGCCGCGCTCGGGGTCGGGCGCGGGGAGCGGCTGACCGCGCTGGAGGTCAGCGGTACGTTCCACTGGGTGTTCGCGCTGGCCGACGGCGGGCTGTCGACGCCCGAGGTGTACCGGGAGTGTGACCGGCTGCGCCGGGCGGGCGGCAGCGGGGATCTGGCCGGCGAGGTGGCCGAGCCCGCCGCGGACCCGGCGCTCGTGGCCGCGCTGGCCGCGGGGGACCCGCATGCGCTCGCCCGGGTGCTGGTCAACGACCTCCAGGACGCGGCGCTGTCCCTGCGTCCGGCACTGGCCGACACGATCGCCGCAGGGCGCGGGGCCGGGGCGCTGGCCGGGATCGTCTCCGGGTCCGGGCCGACCGTGGCCTTCCTCGCCGCGGACGAGGCGGGCGCGGTGAAGATCGCCGACGCGCTCGGCACGTCCGCGCGGGTCGCCGCCGCTCCGGCTCCGGGCGCCACCGTCCTCCCGTGACCGGCCCGGGGGCATGCCCCTCACCCGCATTACCCTTGACCCCGCTGTCCCCGCACCCATAGACCCCCGCATCCCCCGCCTCTGAGCCCCCCGCACCCACAGACCCCCCGTAACCCCCGCCTCTCACCGCCCCGCACCCATAGACCCCCCGTACCGTCCCCAAGGAAGAGCCGTCCGTGGCCGTCAACCTCGTCAATGTCGAAAGCGTCAGCAAGACCTACGGGACGCGCATGCTGCTCGAAGGGGTGTCGCTCGGGGTCTCCGAGGGGGACCGGATCGGGGTGGTCGGCCGCAATGGCGACGGGAAGACGACGCTGGTGCGCATGCTGGCGCGCCTGGAGGACCCGGACTCGGGGCGCGTGACGCAGCAGGGCGGCCTGCGGCTGGGCGTGCTCACGCAGAACGACTCGCTGGACCCGGCCGCGACCGTGCGCCAGGAGATCGTCGGGGACCGCCCGGACCACGACTGGGCCGGGGACGCGCGGATCAGGGACGTGCTCACCGGACTGTTCGGCGCGCTGGACCTGCCCGGCTTCCAGGACGGCCTGGACACCGTGATCGGCCCGCTGTCCGGCGGCGAGCGGCGCCGGATCGCCCTGGCGAAGCTGCTCATCGGCGAGCAGGACCTGATCGTCCTCGACGAGCCCACCAACCACCTGGACGTGGAGGGCATCGCGTGGCTCGCCGGCCACCTGCGGGCCCGCCGCGCCGCACTGGTCTGCGTCACCCACGACCGCTGGTTCCTGGACCAGGTCTGCACCCGGATGTGGGACGTGCAGCGCGGCAGCGTCTACGAGTACGAGGGCGGCTACAGCGACTACGTGTTCGCGCGCGCCGAGCGGGAGCGGATCGCCGCGACCGAGGAGGCCAAGCGGCAGAACCTGATGCGCAAGGAGCTGGCGTGGCTGCGCCGCGGCGCCCCCGCGCGCACCTCCAAGCCGCGGTTCAGGATCGAGGCGGCCAACGCGCTGATCGAGGACGTGCCGCCGCCGCGCGACAGCGCCGAGCTGATGCGGTTCGCCAACTCCCGGCTCGGCAAGACCGTGTTCGAGCTGGAGGACGCGACGATCACCGCGGGCCCCAAGACGCTGCTGGAGCACATCACCTGGCAGCTCGGTCCGGGCGACCGGATCGGCCTGGTCGGGGTGAACGGCGCGGGCAAGACCTCGCTGCTGCGCGCCCTTGCCGAGGCGGCGGCCAGCGACGGTGAGCGGCAGCCGGCCCGCGGCCGGGTCGTGGTGGGCCGCACCGTCAAACTCGCCTACCTCTCCCAGGAGGTGGCCGAACTCGACCCCGCGCAGCGGGTGCTGCAGTCGGTGGAGTCGGTACGGCAGCGGGTCGACCTCGGCAAGGGCCGGGAGATGACCGCGGGCCAGCTGTGCGAGCGGTTCGGCTTCGGCAAGGAGAAGCAGTGGACGCCGGTCGGCGACCTGTCCGGCGGTGAACGGCGCCGGCTGCAGATCCTGCGGCTGCTGATGGACGAGCCGAACGTGCTCTTCCTCGACGAGCCGACCAACGACCTCGACATCGAGACGCTGACCCAGCTGGAGGACCTGCTCGACGGCTGGCCCGGCTCGATGCTGGTGATCAGCCACGACCGGTACTTCCTGGAGCGCACCACCGACCGGGTGTTCGCGCTGCTCGGCGACCGTACGCTGCGGATGCTGCCGCGCGGTGTGGACGAGTACCTGGAGCGTCGGCAGGCCCTGCTGGCGGCCGCGGCGCCGCCGCCAGCCGGGCAGAAGCAGGCGAACCGGCCCTCGGGCGGCGCCGGTTCGGCGCCGGGTGCCGCCGCCGGTTCCGGCGCGGCCGCCGGTGCGGGCGCCACCGCCCGCGACACCCGCGCGGCGAAGAAGGAACTCCAGCGCGTGGAGCGGCGGTTGGACAAGGTCGGCGAGCGCGAGGGCGAACTGCACGCCCAGATCGCCGAGCACGCCACCGACTTCGAGAAGGTCGCCGCGCTCGACGCGGAACTGCGCGCGCTGCGCGAGGAGCGGGAGGACCTGGAGACGCGCTGGCTGGAGCTGGCCGAGGACGCGTAGCCGGGCGCGCGGGGTGCCCGGGAGCGGGCCGGAGTTGCCGCATCGGTGGGGGACGTGTAGCGGGCTGATAACGGAACAGCGGCGGCCCGCGGCGTCAAGTGGGCCGGGTGATAGAAAGAGTTTCCGCTCCTCCGAAGCGCATTCGCCCGAAGTGCGTCCGCCCGGACCGCGGCCGTCGCCGCCGTGTCCGTTCGGACCGCACCGGAGCGGATGGCCCGCGCTTCGCGCCCCGCACGCCCGCAGCCCGCACGCCCTTTCGCCCGGCCCGAAGAAGGACCTGCTGATGTCGCAGCCGCCCCCGCCCCCCGGCAACCCGCCCCCGTACGGGAGTTCCGGCGGGGCAGTGCCGCCGCCCCCTTCGCAGCCGGACAACCCCTACGCGTCGCCGCCGCCCCCGGGCCAGAACCCGTACGCGGCGCCGACCCAGCCCGCGTTCCCCCAGCAGCAGGCGCCTCAACCCCCGCCCCCGCCGCCCCCGGCGGCGCCCGCCCCGGGCTACGGCTACCCCGGCCCGCCGCCGCAGCAGCCCGCCGCCGGCCAGGGCTACGGCCAGCCCGGCTACGGCCAGCAGCCCCCGCCCGGCCAGCCCGGTTACGGCCAGCAGCCCCCGCCGGGCCCGTACGGCTACCCGCAGCAGGCCCCGCCGCCGCAGTACGGCCAGCAGCCCTACGGCGGGCAGCCCCCGTACGGCATGCAGCCGGGCGGGCCCGGCACCGGCGGGTCGAAGAACAAGCTGTTCGTCATCGTGGCGGCCGTGGTGGCCGCGGTGCTGGTGATCGGCGGCGGCGTGTACCTCGCGACCAGGGGCGGCGGCAAGGACAACCCGGACCCGCAGGCCAGTTCCAGCGGCCCCAGCGGCGGTCCGACCACCGCGGCGCACAAGTCCGAACTGGACTTCAAGTGGGACAAGGACGCCGACACCGTCGCGGAGAAGGACAACCTCAAGGACTCGCTGGGCATCTGGTTCACCGACAAGTACGTGGTGAAGAACCAGATCGGCAAGGTGGTCGGCTACGACGCCACCACCGGCGCCCAGGCGTGGACGATCCCCGCGGCGGGCGGCTCGGACTGCACCGCGGCGCGTGACTCCTACCAGGACATGACCGCCATCCAGTACGGCGCCAAGTGCGACAAGATCATGGCGATCGACCTGGCCACCGGCAAGTCGCTGTGGACGGCGACGCTGCCCGGCACCACCTCGACGTTCACCTACGCCGAGATGGCCGTCAGCGGCGACGCGGTCGGCATCACCTGGGGCGAGGGCTCCGTCGGCTACAAGCTCAGCGACCAGACGAAGCTGTGGCAGGCCGGCGACGGCGACAGCGGCGACAACTGCCGCGACTCCGGGTACGCCGGCGGCGCGCAGTTCGTCGCGGTCCTGGACTGCGACTACGACGCCGCGTACAAGGTGCAGGTCGTCGACCCGGCCAAGTCCGGTGCCCCGAAGTGGACCTGGAACGCGCCCGACGGGCTGCGGGTGAGCGCGGTCGTCTCCACCGACCCGGTGGTGGTGCTGCTCGGCACCGAGGACACCACCTACACCGACGTGGCCTCGCTCGTCGACGGCAAGCTCCAGTCGCGGGTCTCGCTCGGCACGAAGAAGTACCACGTCGACGACGACGGCATCGAGGTGCAGTCCGTGCACAACGTGCTCGTCGACAAGGACACCGTCTACCTGACGCTCGACGGCGCCACCTCCGGCTCCGGCAACGTGCTCAGCGGCATCGCGGCGTTCAACCTGTCGGACGGCAAGCAGAAGTGGGTCGCCAAGCCGACCGGCAACTACGACATCACCGGCATCGGCTTCCAGGACGGCAAGGTCCTCGGCTACGAGGAGCCGCAGTACGACAAGGCGGGCCGGCTGGTCACCCTCGACCCGTCGAGCGGCGCGATCAGCACCTACGCCACGCTCGGCAGCGACGCCTACCAGCGGCTGGAGTCCGTCGGCGACTCCCGCTACCTGGTGTGGCACGACGGCGTCCTCTACCTCGCCTCGAAGACCGTCTACGCCGGCGAGTCCGGCCAGAAATACCTGGTGACGTACAGCTGACCGACGCGCGCCCGGCTCGTCCGGGCGCGCCGGCCGACCGGGTGTTCCCGCGGCGGCCCGTGCTTCCGCACCACGGGGTGCGGTTGGGACCGGCCCGGTCGCGGTATGGACTGGGGACCGGTACCGGCGGCCGTGGGGGCCGCGGGGGATGGGGGAGACCCGAGATGGGTGTACGGCTCGTCGTGGTCGACGACCACCGGCTGCTGGCCGAGGCGCTGGCCTCGGCGCTGAGGCTGCGCGGGCACCGCGTGCTGGCCGCCGCGGCGCCGGCCGCGGGCGCTGCCGACCTGGTGCTCAGCAGGACGCCCGAGGTCTGCCTGTTCGGCACCGCGGCGCCCGCGGAGCCGGGCGCCTTCGACACGGTCGCGCGGATCAAGCGGGAGCGGCCGACGGTGGCCGTGGTGGTGCTGGGCCCGGTGCCCGACCCGCGCGGCATCGCCGCGGCCTTCGCCGCCGGCGCGTCCGGCTACGTCCGGCACGACGAGCGGATCGAGGGCGTCGAGCGGGCCATGGCCAAGGCCAGGACCGGCGAGGTGGCGGTGGCGCAGCAGCTGCTCCAGGGCGCGTTCGCCGAACTGCTCAACCCGGCCCGGCAGCCCGACGACGAGGGCGCCCGGCTGCTGGAGATGCTCACCCCGCGCGAGGTCGAGGTGCTGGTGCGCGTCGCCGAGGGCGAGGACACCCGGGTGATCGCGGCGGGCATGCGGATCGCGCCGAGCACCGCCCGCACGCATGTGCAGCGGGTGCTGATGAAGCTGGGCGTGGGCTCCCGGCTGGAGGCGGCGGCGCTGGCGGCGCGGACCGGGCTGCTGGAGCGCGCGGCGGACGACCCCGCGCGTTGAGCGCGCCCGGCGCCTGAGCACCGGCGCCCGCAGCTCCCGTACCCGAAAGGCCCGCACGCAGAACGCCCGCGCAGCCCGTCACGCCCGGAAACCCGTACGGACCGGCGCCGAACGCCCCCTGCCCGTCGGTCGTTTCGCCGTTTTGCGTCGTGATCTGTTCGGCTTTGTTTGGTTGTGCCCCGCGGTGCCCCGCCCCGAGCCCACGCGCCCATGAAGACGAACCTGTGTGAGTTCATCGGCCCCTGGCATTGACTGTGCTGTTGTGTTGTGATTCATTGTGTTCGGTTCTGTTGGAAGCGTTGAGTGATCGTGGCAAGAGGTGCCGTAGGTGAAGAAGACGTCGACCAGGCTCGCGGACGGCCGTGAGCTGATCTATTACGACTCGACCGACGCCGTGGTCCGCGACGCCGTCGACCACCGCCCGCTCGACCCGGTGGCCACCACCTCCGAGACCCGGTTCGACCGGCTGCTCGGCGACACCGTGGCCATCGCCTCGCACCGGCAGGGCCGCACGTACCACCCGCCGGCCGACCAGTGCCCGCTGTGCCCCTCGCGCGAGGGACGGCAGACCGAGATCCCCGACACCGACTACGAGGTCGCGGTCTTCGAGAACCGCTTCCCGTCGCTCGCCGGCGACAAGGGCCGCTGCGAGGTGGTGTGCTTCACCTCCGACCACGACTCGTCGTTCTCCAAGCTCACCCCCGAGGCCGCCCGCCTGGTGCTCGACGCGTGGACCGACCGCACCAGCGACCTGTCCCAGCACCCCGGCGTCGAGCAGGTCTTCCCGTTCGAGAACCGCGGCGAGGAGATAGGCGTCACCCTCGCCCACCCGCACGGGCAGATCTACGGCTACCCGTCCGTCACCCCGCGCACCGCGCTCATGCTGCGCTCGCTGGCCGAGCACCGCGCCGAGACCGGCCGCAACCTCTTCGACGACGTGCTCGCCGACGAGCGGGCCGACGGCAGCCGGATCGTGCTGGCCGGCGAGCACTGGACGGCCTTCGTCCCCTACGCGGCGCACTGGCCGTACGAGGTGCACCTCTACCCCAACCGCCGGGTGCCGGACCTGCTCGGCCTCGAGGAGGACGCGCGCGCGGAGTTCCCGTACGTGTACCTGGAGCTGCTGCGCCGCTTCGACCGGATCTTCGGCCCCGACCAGCCGCCCACCCCGTACATCGCCGGCTGGCACCAGGCGCCGTTCAGCGCGCCCGACCGCCGGGAGTTCGCGCTCCACCTGGAGCTTTTCACCATCCGGCGGACTTCGGGCAAGCTGAAGTTCCTGGCGGGCTCCGAGTCCGGCATGAGCGCGTTCGTCAACGACGTGCCGCCGGAGGCCGCGGCCCAGCGACTGCGAGAGGTGGCCACCAAGTGACCGAATCCACCGGGACCCCGCGCCCCAAGAAGCTGCTGGTCACCGGAGGCGCCGGCTACGTCGGCGGGGTCGTGGGCGCCTACCTGCTCGACGCCGGCCACCAGGTGACGGTGCTGGACGACCTGTCCACCGGCGTACGCGAGGGCGTGCCGCAGGGCGCGGAGTTCGTCGAGGGCCGCATCCAGGACGCGGGCAAGGTGCTCGACGGCTCCTTTGACGCGGTGCTGCACTTCGCCGCCTCCTCCCAGGTCGGCGAGTCCGTCGCCAACCCGGAGAAGTACTGGCGCAACAACGTGGCCGGCACCCTCGAACTGCTCGCCGCCATGCGCACCGCCGGGGTCCGCAAGCTCGTCTTCTCCTCCACCGCCGCCACCTACGGCGAGCCGCAGACGGTGCCGATCACCGAGGACGCGCCGACCGCCCCGACCAACCCCTACGGCGCCACCAAGCTCGCCGTCGACCACATGATCACCGGCGAGTGCGCCGCCCACGGGCTGTCAGCGGTCTCGCTGCGGTACTTCAACGTGGCCGGCGCCTACGGCCGGCAGGGCGAGCGCCACGACCCCGAGTCGCACCTCATCCCGCTGGTGCTCCAGGTCGCCCAGGGCCGCCGCGAGTCCGTCGCCATCTACGGCGAGGACTACCCGACGCCCGACGGCACCTGCCTGCGCGACTACATCCACGTCGCCGACCTCGCCGAGGCCCACCTGCTGGCGCTGGACAAGGCACCGGCCGGCGAGCACCTGATCTGCAACCTCGGCAACGGCAACGGGTTCTCCGTCCGCGAGGTCATCGAGACCGTCCGCCAGGTCACCGGCCACCCGATCCCGGCCGTCTCGCAGCCGCGCCGCCCCGGCGACCCGGCGGTGCTGGTCGCCTCGGCCGACCGCGCCCGCGAGCGCCTGGGCTGGCAGCCGAGCCGCGCCGACCTGGCCGGCATCGTCCGCGACGCATGGAACTTCGCTCAATCGCTCGGGGAGGGCGACATACGATGACCGACTCCGCACTGCCGGACGCCGCCGCGTTCGAGGCCGCGTTCAAGGACACCTTCGGGCGCGCCCCCGAAGGCGGGTGGGCGGCGCCCGGCCGGGTCAACCTGATCGGCGAGCACACCGACTACAACGACGGCCTCGCCATGCCGTTCGCGCTGCCGCACATCACCCGCGCCGCGGTCGCCCGCCGCGACGACGGCCTGCTGCGGCTGCGCTCGGCGGACATGGAGGACGGCGTCGTCGAACTCGCCGTCGCCGACCTCGCCCCCGGCACCACCCCCGGCTGGGTCCGCTACCCGGCCGCCGTGCTGTGGTCGCTGCGCCAGGCCGGCCACGACGTCGGCGGCGCCGACCTGCTCTACGACAGCAACGTCCCGGTCGGCGGCGGCCTGTCCTCCTCCGCGGCGCTCCAGGTCGTCACCGCCCTGGCGCTCACCGAACTGCACGGGGTGCGGGGCATGTCCCGGCAGGACCTGGCGCTGCTGTGCCAGTCCTCGGAGAACACCTACGTGGGCGCGCCCGTCGGCGTGATGGACCAGACCGCCTCGGCCTGCTGCACCGACGGCCACGCGCTCCACCTGGATGTGCGCGGCCTCGGCCAGCGGCAGGTGCCGCTGGACCTGGCCGCCGCGGGCCTGGCCATGGTGGCGGTGGACACGCGCGTCAAGCACGCGCACGCCGACGGCGCCTACGGCGAGCGCCGCGCCGGGTGCGAGGCCGCCGCCGCGGCGCTCGGCCTGCCCGCGCTGCGCGACGTGCCCTTCGAGGGCCTGGCCGACGCGCTCGCGGCGCTGCCCGACGACCGGCTGCGCCGGCTGACCCGGCACGTGGTCACCGAGAACCAGCGGGTCGAGGAGGTGCTCGCGCTGTGCGACGCCGGCCGGGTGCGCGAGATCGGCCCGGTGCTCACCGCCGGCCATGTCTCGCTGCGCGACGACTTCCAGGTCTCCTGCCCGGAACTCGACCTCGTGGTGGACACCGCGCTGGCCGCGGGCGCGCTCGGCGCCCGGATGACCGGCGGCGGCTTCGGCGGCTCGGCGATCGTGCTGCTCGAAGCGGGCGACCTGGAGCGGGTCACCGACGCGGTGGCGGCGGCGCTCCCGCAGTCGCGGCACTTCGCCATCTCCCCGTCGGCGGGGGCCCGCCGCCTCTGGTAGCGGGGGGAGCTCGGGGGAACGCGCGGAACCCGGGGAAGCGCGGGGAACCCGGGAACACAGAGCACCCGGGAACACAGAGCACGCGGGACACGCCCTGACACGTGGACCGCGCACACGGGCGGGCGGCACCGTCGGCTGACGGCGCCGCCCGCCCGTGCGCGCCGCCCGGACCGGCGGGCGGTCAGCTCTTGCGGTGGCCGATCAGCCGCGGCCGCTGCTCCAGGCCGGACAGGCCGTTCCAGCTGAGGTTCACCAGGTGTGCGGCCACCTCGGCCTTCGGCGGGCGGCGCGCGTCCAGCCACCACTGGCCGGTCAGCGCGACCATGCCGACCAGGGCCTGCGCGTACAGCGGGGCGAGGCTGGGGTCGAAGCCGCGCTGGTCGAACTCCTGGCCGAGGATGTCCTCCACCTGCGTGGCGATGTCGCTGATCAGGGAGGCGAAGGTGCCGGTGGACTGCGCGACGGGGGAGTCCCGGACCAGCACCCGGAACCCGTCGGTGTGCTGCTCGATGTAGTCGAGCAGGGCGAACGCGGCCTGTTCCAGGAGTTCGCGGGGGTGCCCGCCGGTGAGGGCGCCGGTCACCATGTCGAGCAGGCGGCGCATCTCGCGGTCGACCACGACCGCGTACAGCCCCTCCTTGCCGCCGAAGTGCTCGTAGACGACCGGCTTGGAGACCCCCGCCTGGTGCGCGATCTCCTCCACCGAGGTGCCCTCGTACCCCCGTTCGGCGAAGAGCGTCCGACCCACGCTGAGGAGCTGCTCGCGCCGCTCCTTCGCGGTCATCCGCACCCGCCGGGCGCGCCGTGCCCCCGCCGCCGCACCCGGGTGCCGGGCCGTTCTTCCGTCCTCGCCGTCGCTCACCTGGTCATCATGCCGCTGCGTCGACGTCCTGGCGGTCCGGCTCCTGGCGGCGGGCGGCGATCCGGGCGGCGTCCGGCCATCGGACGTCGGAGGCCCAGCCGGCGAGCTCGAACCACCGGATCAGCCGGGCGCTGGAGTCGACCTGGCCGCGCAGCACGCCGTGCCGGGCGGAGGTGGGGTCGGCGTGGTGCAGGTTGTGCCACGACTCGCCGCAGGACAGCACGGCCAGCCACCACACGTTGCCCGAGCGGTCGCGGGACTTGAACGGGCGCTTGCCGACCGCGTGGCAGATGGAGTTGATCGACCAGGTGACGTGGTGCAGCAGAGCCACCCGGACGAGTGACCCCCAGAAGAACGCGGTGAACGCGCCGTACCACGACATGGTGGCCAGCCCGCCGACCAGCGGCGGCAGCAGCAGCGAGATCGCCGTCCACAGCCAGAAGTCGCGGGAGATCCGGCGGATCGCCGGGTCCTTGATCAGGTCGGGCGCGTACTTCTGCTGCGGGGTCTGCTCCTCGTCGAAGAGCCAGCCCATGTGCGCCCACCACAGGCCCTTGAGCAGCGCGGGGACGGTCTCGCCGTACCGCCACGGGCTGTGTGGGTCGCCCTCGGCGTCGCTGAACCTGTGGTGTCGGCGGTGGTCGGCGACCCAGCGCACGATCGGGCCCTCGACGGCCATCGAGCCGGCGATGGCCAGCGCCACCTTCAGCGGGCGCTTGGCCTTGAACGAGCCGTGGGTGAAGTGCCGGTGGAAGCCGATGGTGATGCCGTGGCAGCCGAGGAAGTACATGACGACCATCAGCCCGACGTCCAGCCAGCTCATCCCCCGTCCCCACGCCAGGGGGACCGCCGCGGCGAGCGCCACGAAGGGGATGCAGATGAAGAGCAGCAGGGTGATCTGCTCGATGGACCGCTTGCTCTCGCCGCCGCGGGTGGCACTGGGCAGCGGCGATCCCTGTCCTGCGGGCCCGGGTTCCCGGGCCTCGGTGATCACGTCCGTCTGTGTGGTCATATGCGTCCCTTGTGCAGAGGAGGGGGACTGAAAGGGGCTGGTGGGAGAGGTTGTCGGAAAGTCGCTTGCACGGCGCGGGGGCCGCGTGCCGCACAACCTACGCCGCCGTAAGTATTGCAGCGGCGCCCGGCGGGCGACAGGACCGGTCGGGTAAGGGTTACCTTCCCTCGCGGGGTCCTGAGAATGGATCTTTACCCCACAACGGCGTCGCGTCCACCCCGTGTCGTACGGCATGATGGGTGCGGTACGGCCCGGTGGGCCCCGACTGCGGGGCTGCCGCGTCGAGTTGATCCGCCGTGGTGTAATTGGCAGCACTGGGGCTTTTGGTGCCTTAAGTCCGGGTTCGAGTCCTGGCGGCGGAGCGGATCGGGAGAAGTCCCCCACCCCTCGGTAAGCTGCGGTTGTCCGCCACCCGAAGCCCACAAGCCGAGGAGTCTCCGCGTGAGCCCCAACCGCCCGGCTGCCGTCGTCATCCTCGCCGCGGGTGAGGGCACCCGCATGAAGTCGGCCACCCCCAAGATCCTGCACTCGATCTGCGGCCGTTCGCTGATCGGGCACGCCGTCGCCGCGGCCCGCGCGCTGGACCCCGAGCACCTGGTGGTCGTCGTCGGCCACGGGCGCGAGCAGGTCACCGCGCACCTCGCCGAGCAGGACCCGCAGGCGCTGACCGCCGTGCAGGAGGAGCAGCTCGGCACCGGCCACGCGGTGCGCGTGGGCCTGGCCGAACTCACCCGCGGCGGCGGCGCCGTGGACGGCACCGTGGTGGTGACCTACGGCGACGTGCCGCTGCTGACCGCCGAGACGCTGGCCGACTTCACCGCCGCGCACCGCGCCGAGGGCAACGCCGTCACCGTGCTGACCGCCCAGGTGCCCGACCCGACCGGCTACGGGCGGATCGTGCGCGGCTCGGACGGCCAGGTCACCGCGATCGTCGAGCAGAAGGACGCCACCGAGGCGCTGCGCACGGTCAAGGAGATCAACTCCGGTGTGTACGCCTACGACGGGCGGCTGCTCGCGGAGGCGCTGGGCAAGCTCACCACCGACAACGCGCAGGGTGAGGAATACCTCACCGACACCCTGGCGATCCTGCGCGACGCCGGCCACCGGGTCGGCGCCTACGTCGCCGCGGACCACCACGAGATCGCCGGGGTCAACGACCGGGTGCAGCTCGCGCGGGCCCGCCGGGCGCTCAACGACCGCCTGCTGGAGGCGGCCATGCGCGCCGGGGCCACCGTCGTGGACCCCGCCAGCACCTGGATCGACGTCACCGTCACCCTGGAGCCCGACGCGCTGGTGCACCCCAACACGCAGCTGCTGGGCGCCACCAGCATCGCGGCGGGCGCCGAGGTCGGCCCGGAGTGCACGCTCACCGACACGTCGGTGGGGCCGGGTGCGAGGGTCACCCACGCGGTCGCCGACCACGCCGAGATCGGCGCCGGGGCGTCCGTCGGCCCGTACGCCTACCTGCGGCCGGGCGCGAAGCTGGGCGCGAAGGCCAAGGCGGGCACGTACGTCGAGATGAAGAACGCCTCCATCGGCGAGGGCACCAAGGTGCCGCACCTGAGCTACGTGGGCGATGCGACCATCGGCGACCACACCAACATCGGCGCCGCCACCGTCTTCGTGAACTACGACGGCGAGCACAAGCACCACACCGTCATCGGCAGTTACTGCAAGACCGGCGCGGACAACATGTTCGTCGCCCCCCGGGTGATCGGCGACGGCGTCTACACCGCGGCCGGCTCGGTGATCACCAAGGACGTGCCCTCCGGTTCGCTGGCCGTCGCCCGCGGCCAGCAGCGCAACATCGAGGGCTGGGTGGCCCGCAAGCGCCCTGGCAGTGCCGCTGCGCAGGCGGCCGAACGCGCACAGCAGCAGGGCGAGGAGCCCGGCGCACAGGACTGAGTGAGGGTCGTCTCATCGGCCGGACGTGAGGTGCACAGGTGCGCCGGATGGGGCGTACCGTGTGTGGTGCACACAATTCCGCCAGCCCGTCCGACACTGGGCGGCGCTGTGCCGAACACCAGTCGAACACCAAGGAGACGGTGCAGTGACCGGGATCAAGACGACCGGTGAGAAGAAGCTGATGCTCTTCTCCGGCCGCGCCCACCCCGATCTGGCGGAGGCGGTGGCACACGAGCTGGGGGTCGAGCTCGTGCCCACCCGGGCTTTCGACTTCGCCAACGGCGAGATCTACGTGCGGTTCGAGGAGTCGGCCCGCGGCGCCGACTGCTTCCTGATGCAGAGCCACACCAGCCCGATCAACCAGTGGATCATGGAGCAGCTCATCATGGTGGACGCGCTCAAGCGCGCCTCCGCCCGGAGCATCACCGTGATCGTGCCCTTCTACGGTTACGCCCGGCAGGACAAGAAGCACCGCGGCCGCGAGCCGATCTCGGCCCGGCTGATGGCCGACCTGTTCAAGACCGCGGGCGCCGAGCGCATCCTCACCGTGGACCTGCACACCGACCAGATCCAGGGCTTCTTCGACGGCCCGGTGGACCACATGATGGCGCTGCCGGTGCTGGCGGACTACGTCGGCGCGAAGGTCGACCGCGCCAAGCTCACCGTGGTCTCCCCGGACGCCGGCCGGGTGCGGGTCGCCGACCGCTGGTGCGACCGGCTGGGCGCGCCGCTGGCGATCGTGCACAAGCGCCGCGACCCGGACGTCGCCAACCAGGTGAAGGTCCACGAGGTGGTCGGCGACGTCAAGGGCCGGGTGTGTGTGCTGGTCGACGACATGATCGACACCGGCGGCACCATCTGCGCCGCCGCGGACGCGCTGTTCGCCAACGGCGCGGAGGACGTCATCGTCACCGCCACGCACGGGGTGCTGTCCGGTCCGGCCGCGGACCGGCTGAAGAACTCCAAGGTCAGCGAGTTCATCTTCACCGACACGCTGCCGACGCCGGCGGAGACCGACCTCGACAAGATCACCGTGCTGTCGATGGCGCCGACTATCGCCAACGCGGTGCGCGAGGTCTTCGAGGACGGCTCGGTCACCAAGCTCTTCGAGGACGCGCACTAGTCCGTCGCCGCTGCACAGCGTCGTCCCGCCTGCCGGGCGCCCGCGGATTTCGCTCCGGGCCCTTCCCACCGTTACGCTGTCGAGGTTGCTCGGCGAGGGAAGGGCCCGGACGCATGTCCGCCGCACCTCCGTTATCGACGCGCTCCTCGTGCAGGATCGGCCCGTCGCGGCCGGGCGACCGTACTGCCCGCCCTTACGAGGAGCTGATTCCCATGGCTGAAGTGAAGATCCCCGCCCAGGTGCGTACCGAGTTCGGCAAGGGCGCCGCCCGCCGGGTGCGCCGCGCCAACCAGGTCCCCGCGGTCGTCTACGGCCACGGCGCCGACCCGCGGCACGTCACGGTCCCCGGCCACGAGCTGCTGCTCGCGCTGCGCACCCCGAACGTCCTGATCGCGCTGGACATCGACGGCTCCTCCGAGCTGGTCATCCCCAAGGCCGTGCAGCGCGACCCGCTGAAGGGCTTCATCGAGCACGTCGACCTGCTGGCCGTCAAGCGCGGCGAGAAGGTCACCGTCGAGGTGCCGGTCACCGCCGAGGGCGAGCCGGCCCCGGGCGGCAACCTGCTGGAGCACGTGCTCAACACGCTGTCGGTCGAGGCTGAGGCGACCCACATCCCCGAGGCGTTCACCGTCTCCGTCGAGGGTCTGGAGGCGGGCGCGTCCATCCTGGCGAAGGACGTGGCGCTGCCGAAGGGCACCTCGCTGGTCACCGAGGAGGACGCCGTGGTGATCCAGGTCGTCTCCGCGCAGGCCGAGGCGCCCGCCGAGGGCGAGACCGAGGCCGAGGGCGAGGGTGCCGCCGAGGCGCCCGCCGCGGACGAGAGCTGAACCAGATCGCGTCGGCCGCCGTCGTACCTCCGGGTGCGGCGGCGGCCGTTTGCGTGCGGTGTCCATGCGGCGTCCATGCGGTGTGTAAGGACCGCCGGCCAGGGTGCGCGCCCCTTACGGTTCTACGGTGTACGGCGACTGCTTTCGGAGATGTGGATGAGCGACAGCACAGGGCCCTGGATGGTGGTGGGCCTGGGCAACCCGGGGCCGGAGTACGCCGGCAACCGGCACAACATCGGCTTCATGGTGGCGGACCTGCTCGCCGAGCGGATGGGCGGGAAGTTCAAGCGGGCCCACAAGGCGCAGGCGCAGGTGGTCGAGGGCAGGATCGGGCCGCCCGGCCCGGCGAGCGCGCGGGTGGTGCTGGCCAAGCCCATGTCGTACATGAACCTGTCCGGCGGGCCGGTCACCGCGCTCAAGGAGTTCTACAAGGTGCCGACCGACCGCATCATCGCGGTCCACGACGAGCTGGACATCGACTACCCCACGCTGCGGCTCAAGCTCGGCGGCGGTGACAACGGGCACAACGGCCTGAAGTCCATCACGAAGTCGCTCGGCGCGAACTACCTGCGGGTGCGGGCCGGGATCGGCCGTCCGCCCGGGCGGATGGACGTGGCGGCCTTCGTCCTCAAGGACTTCTCCTCGGCCGAGCGCAAGGAGCTGGACTGGTTCGTGGACCGGGCCGCCGACGCGGTCGAGGAGCTCGTGACCGAGGGGCTGGAGCGCGCGCAGAGCCGCTACAACAACTGACCCCCCGTACCGGCCCCGGCCCGGCCGCCGTCGCGCACGGCGGCGGCCCGGGCCGGACCGGAGGGGGAGCGGTCAGGGTTCAGACGGTGGTCGGCTCCAGGAACTCCAGCCGGTTGCCGACCGGGTCCTCGGTGTGGAACCGCAGGTGTCCGGGCAGGTCGTAGTCCCATACGACCGGCGCGCCGTGCTCCTTGAGGGTGGCGGCGAGGTCGTGGACGCGGTCGACGCGCAGGCCGGGGTGCGCCTTGCGGGCCGGCCGGAACTCCTCCTCGATGCCCAGGTGCAGCACCGCGCCGCCCGCCGAGAACCAGCAGCCGCCGCGCCCGGCGAGCACGGGGGCTTGGCCAGTTCGGTCATGCCGAGGACGCCGGTGTAGAAGGCGCGCAGCCGCGGTTCGCTGCCGGGCGGCGCGGCCAGTTGGACGTGGTCGAGGCCGACGATCACCGGGTGGCCTCCGGGGCGCCGGCGCGGGCGATGGCGAAGATCCGGCGGAACGGGAAGACCGTGCCGTGCGGGCCGGCCGGGTACGCCTTGCGCAGCAGGTCGCGGTACTGGGCGACGAACTCGCGGGCGGCGGCCGGGTCGTCCTCCAGCGCGGTGAGCACCGGGCGCAGCGCGGTGCCCTTCGTCCAGTCCAGCACCGGGTCCTCGCCCTGGAGCAGCTGGACGTAGGTGGACTCCCAGGCGTCCACGTCGGTGCAGCCGATCTCGGTCAGGCGCTCCAGGTACTCCGCGGGGGAGAGGATGTGCACGTAGCGGCGGCCGTGTCCTTCGAGGCGGGCGCGCCAGCGCGGGGTGTCGCACAGCTCGGCGAGCAGGGCGTGGCTGGGCGCGGTGAAGTTGCCGGGCACCTGGAAGGCGAGCACGCCGCCGGGGGTCAGGTGCGCGAGCCAGGAGGGGAAGCGGTCGGCGTGCCCGGGCACCCACTGGAGCGCCGCGTTGGACACGATCAGGTCGAACGGCTCCTCGGGTGTCCACACCGCCGCGTCGGCCCGCCGGAAGTCGAGTGCGCCGCCGCCGGGGGTCGGGCCGGCGTGTTCACGTGCGGCTTCGAGCATGTCGGGCGAGCTGTCGAAGCCGGTGATGCGCGCGCCGGGCCAGCGGTCGGCGAGCAGTGTCGTCACGTTGCCCGGCCCGCAGCCGATGTCGGCGATCCGGGGCGCGTCGCCGCCGGGCACGTCGGTGATCCGGGCGAGAAGATCGAGGAAGGGGCGGGTGCGATGGGTGGAGTGCCGGAGATACTGGTACGGGTCCCACGTCGGAGCTGCTGGCATCGTTCGTACTCCCTGGATGGTGCGGAGCCGGCGAAAACGGAGAGCAAGGTTCTGCCCTTCACCTTCAGACTGCTCCCAGAGATATCTTGATGTCAAGAGACTTCATGTCGACAGACCTACTACACTGAGCGCATGGAGGACGAGGTCGACCGGCTGGTCGCTGCATGGCGCCGAGAGCGCCCCGACCTCGACGTGGAGCCGCTCGAGGTGCTCAGCCGGGTCAGCCGGCTCGCCCGGCACCTGGACCGCGCCCGGCGGATCGCCTTCGCCGAACACGGGCTGGAGCCGTGGGAGTTCGACGTGCTGACCGCCCTGCGCCGGGCCGGCGAGCCGTATCAGCTCTCGCCGGGGCAGCTGCTGACCCAGACCCTCGTCACCTCCGGCACCATGACCAACCGGATCGACCGGCTCGCCAAGAAGCAGCTGGTCGAGCGGCGGCCCGACCCCAACGACCGGCGCGGCGTGCTGGTCCGGCTCACCCCGCAGGGCCAGGACCGCGCCGACCGCTCGCTGGCCGGACTGCTCACCCAGGAGCGCGCGATCCTGGGCGACCTCACCGACCGGCAGCGCGTGGAACTCGCCGGGCTGCTGCGGCAGCTAACCGCGCCGTTCGACAACGTCCCCGGCTGACGGCAGCAGCTCCACCGGCCCCACCCCGGCCCGCCGGGCCAGCGCGACCGCGGCGAGCGTGGAGTGCACCCCGAGCTTGCCCAGCACGTTCTGCATATGGGTGCGGACCGTGTGCGGGGACAGGAACAGCCGCTCGGCGACCGCCTTGCGCCCCAGCCCCGCCACCATGCAGCGCAGCACCTCCTGCTCGCGCGGCGTCAGCGACTCCACCAGCTGCTCGCTCTCGGTACGGTGCCGGCGCGCCGCGGTCAGCTCCCGCAGCACCCCGGTCAGCAGCGCCGGCGGCAGGTGCGTCTCGTCGCGCAGCACCCCGCGGACCACCGCGAGCAGCCGCGACAGCGAGCAGTCCTTCGCCACCCAGCCGGACGCGCCGGACTGAAGGGCCCGCGCGGCGCGCACCGGGTCGTCCCGCTCGGCGAGCACCACGGTACGGGTCCCCGGGTAGGCGGCCCTGATCCGCTCCACCAGCGCGAGGCCGTCGAGCACCGGATCACGCGGCTCCAGCGGCCGCGGCTGCGACGGCACGGCCGGCGGCACCGCCGCCAGCGTCACCGGCGGGGGCTGACCCGCGCCGAGGTCCGCGTCGACCAGCAGGACGTCGTAGCGCCGCCCGTCGGCGGCCGCCCGGTCCAGGCAGCGCTGTGCCGCGGCACCGCTGCCGGCGGCGGACACATCGACGTCGGGCTCGGCCGCGAGCGCGGCTGCGAGCGACTCGGCGAAAATACGATGGTCGTCGACGACGAGGACCCGGATACGACCCACGGACACCACTCCCGATTCACGGCGCTCCCCCAAGTGGCGGTGGGCAACCGCCTCGCGGGGAGCCCGGCGCCCGGACATGGACCGCCGTCCCTGCCCGGGCGCCGGACCCCGTGCGTCTCGCCCCCTGATACCCGCCGGCCCCCACCGGCGTTGTTGAAAAGCGTAGGGGCTCATCCGGGTTATGGAGCCGCCTTGACCGAAGTTACCGGTCGGCATTTTTAGCTACGCGCGTCACCCGGGAAAGGCGGAGTGCCGCTGGTCGCGGCCCCGCCCCGCCCGCCGCCCGGGCCGGTGCGGGGCGAGGCCGCGCGCCGGGCGGTCAGCCGGTGTTGCGCAGCCCCGCTGCCACACCGTTGACCGTCAGCAGCAGGGCGCGGGCCAGCAGCGGGTCCGGCTCCTCACCGCGGGCGGCCGCCGCGCGCTGGCGGGCCAGCAGGGTCACCTGGAGGTAGGAGATCGGGTCCAGGTACTGGTCGCGGATGTGGAACGTCTGCGCCAGCTCCGGGCTCCCGGCGAGCAGTTCGGACTCGCCGGTGAGCCGCAGCACCTCGCGCACCGTCAGCTCGTGCTCCGCCTCGATCGTGGCGAACACGTGCTTCAGCTCGTCGGGCACCAGGGTGTCGACGTAGTGGCGGGCGATCCGCAGGTCCGTCTTGGCCAGCGTCATCTCGACGTTGGACAGGAAGTTGCGGAAGAAGTGCCACTGGCCGTGGGCCTCCTCCAGCACCGCGTCCAGGCCCGCCTCGCGCGCCGCCTTCAGGCCGGAGCCGACACCGAACCAGCCCGGCACGATCTGCCGGGACTGGGTCCAGCCGAAGACCCACGGGATGGCCCGCAGCCCGTCCAGCCCCGCGCCGGAGTCCGGCCGGCGGGACGGGCGCGAGCCCAGGTGCAGCTCGCCGAGCTGGTCGACCGGGGTGGAGGCGAAGAAGTACGGCGGCAGGTCCGGGTCCTCGACCAGCTCGCGGTAGGCGGTGTGCGCGGCGTCGGAGACGATGTCCATCGCCGCGTCCCACCGCGCCAGCGCCTCGTCGGACTGCCGCGGCGCGGTGTGCAGCGCCGACGCCTGGAGGGTGGCCGCGACCGTCAGTTCGAGGTTCTCCCGGGCGAGCGAGGGGATCAGGTACTTGTCCGAGATCACCTCGCCCTGCTCGGTCACCTTGATCTCGCCCTCCAAGGTGCCCCACGGCTGGGCGAGGATCGCGGTGTGCGAGGGGCCGCCGCCGCGGCCGACGGTGCCGCCGCGGCCGTGGAAGAGCCGCAGCCGCACCCCGTGCCGGTGCGCGACGTCGCGCAGCCGGCGCTGCGCGCGGTGGATCTCCCACTGCGAGGTGGTGATGCCGCCGAACTTCGAGGAGTCGGAGTAGCCGAGCATGACCTCCTGCACGTCGCCGCGCAGCGACACCAGCCGCCGGTAGGAGGGGTCGGAGAGCATCTCGTCGAGCAGCTTGTCGGCGATCTTCAGCTCGTCTGTGGTCTCCAGCAGCGGCACGATGCCGATCTTGGCGACCCCGGCGTGCAGGTCGATCAGCCCGGCCTCGCGGGCCAGCACCGCGGCGGCGAACACGTCGTCCGAGCCCAGGCACATGGAGATGATGTACGACTCCACGACCTCCGGGCCGAACCGCTCGAACGCCTCGCGGATGGTGTGGAAGACGCCCAGCGTCTTCGCGCCCGCCGCGTCCAGCGGTGCCGGGCTCGGCGCCAGCGGGCGGCGCGAGCGCAGCTCCTTGGCGAGCAGCTTGCGGCGGTAGTCGCGCGGCATGTCGGCGTACCGCCAGGACTCCTCGCCCAGCCGGTCGAAGAGCTGGCCGAGCGCGTGGTGGTGCGCCTCGGCGTGCTCGCGCACGTCCATGGTGGCCAGCTGGAGGCCGAACGCGGCCAGCGTGCGGATCGTCCGGTCGGTGCGGCCGTCGGCGATCAGGCCGCCGCGGTGGGCGCGCAGCGAGTCCTGGATCAGTTGCAGGTCGGTCAGCAGCTCGGTGCTGCCCAGGTAGTCCCGCCCGGGCACGTGGGCGGTGCCGCCGGCCAGCCGCTCGCGGGTGTTGACGAGCTTCTGCCGGATGCAGGTGGCCTTGAGCCGGTAGGGCTCCTCGGCGTTCAGCCGCTTGTAGCGCGGGCTGATCTCCGGCAGGGCCACCAGGTCGTTGGAGAGCGAGTCCAGCAGTTCCTGGCTGGCGCCGGAGTTGCGGATGGAGTTCGACAGCGCGCCGCGCAGGAAGTCGACCAGCTCCAGCGCGTCGGTGATGCCGTGCTCGTGCTGGAGGATCAGCACGTCCCACGTCACCTCGGGCGTGACGTTCGGGTTGCCGTCCCGGTCGCCGCCGATCCAGGTGCCGAAGGTCAGCGGGCGGGTCTGCGGCGGCAGCGGCACACCGACCCGCTCCAGCTCCGCGGCCAGGTCCTCCAGCACGTCGCCGACCGCGACGGCGTGCAGCTCGTCGAGGTAGTAGATCGCGTTGCGGGCCTCGTCGGCCGGCTCAGGGCGGACCACCCGCAGCTCGTCGGTCTGCCACAGCAGGTCGATGTTCTCGGCCAGCCGCAGGTCCGCGCGCCGCCGGTCGCCGGAGGAGACCGGGGACTCGTCCAGCAGCTCCGCGATCCGGCGCAGCTTGTTGAGCACCGAGCGGCGGGCGGCCTCGGTGGGGTGCGCGGTGAAGACCGGCCGCACGTTGAGGTTGCGCACGCTCTCGCGCACGTGCTCCGGGTCGCCGTCCTTGAGCAGGTCGGCGGTCTGGGCGAGCAGGCTGCCCTCGTTGGCCCGGCGGGCGCGCAGGTCGCGGCCGCGGTGCACCTGCTCGGTGACGTTGGCCAGGTGGAAGTAGGTGGAGAAGGCGCGGACCAGCTTGGCCGCGGTCTCCAGATCGGTCTCGCCCAGCAGGGCGGCGGCGGCCTCGCCGTCGCTGCGGGTCAGTGCGCGTACCTTCTCGACCAGGTCGAGAAGTTCCTGGCCCTCCTGCCGGACGAGCGTGCCGCCCAGCAGCTCGCCCAGGCGTCGGATGTCGGCGCGCAGGGCGGTGCTGCTGGCCGGTGGGGTGTCGGCGCTGCTCACAGGTGCGGCTCCTTGTGCAGTGGAATGGGCGACGGCTTGGGATACGAGTGGGTACGAACTCGGGGTACGGGGACTCGCGGACCGCGCTGTCCGACCGCTCCAGGATAGGTCTCGGGGCGCTCGGCGAGACGCCCGGCCCATCAGGCGGACACTCGGGGCGCCCGGGCTCCACCGCCCGCTCACCGCCTACGCTGGACGCCATGAGTACGACGGGGGCGCGCGTACCGGGCGAGGAGGCCGAGCCGGGACAGGCACGGGCCTGGTCCGGCCTGTGGTGGTGGTCCAGGCGGCGCAGTGTCGTGCTGGACGTGTCGCTGGCGGCGGCCTCGGCCCTGGAGTCCGCCTTCGAGGGCGCCGAGTTCACCGCGAAGGTCGGCATCCCCACCGGACTGGGCGCGCTGGTCGGGCTGCTGGTGGGCGCCACGCTGGTGCTGCGCCGCCGCTGGCCGATCGCGGTGGTGCTGGTGGCGATCGCGGTCACCCCCGCGCAGACCGGCCTGATCCTGTCGCTGGTCGGCTTCTACACCCTGGCCGCGTCCGAGGTGCCGCGCCGGCTGACGGCCCTGCTGGCCGGCATGTGCGGCCTGGGCACCATGCTCGTCGCGTTCGTGAGCATCGAGTCCAGCGTCCGGCACTCCAGCAGCCGGCTCGGGCTGCCGCTGGTGCTGGCCATCTCGATCCTGGTCGCGGCCGGCCTCATCGCGCCGCCGGTGCTCTTCGGCCTGTACGTACGGGCCCGCCGCCGGCTGGTGGAGAGCCTGCGGGACCGGGCCGACGGCCTGGAACGCGAGCTCGAGCTGCTGGCCGAGAAGGCCGCGGAGCGGGCCGAGCGGGCCCGTGCCGCAGAGCGGGCCCGGATCGCCCGGGAGATGCACGACGTGGTCGCGCACCGGGTGAGCCTGATGGTGGTGCACGCGACCGCGTGGAAGGCGGTGGCGCTCAAGGACGGCCGGAAGGCGTCGGAGAGCGCGGAGCTGGTGGGGGAGATGGGGCGGCAGGCGCTGACCGAGCTGCGGCAGATGCTCGGGGTGCTGCGCTCGGAGCCGGGGCCGTCCGCGGCGCCCCCCGCCGCGCCGCCCGTGGCCGGTGCGGTGGCCGGTGCGGATGCCGGCGCCGACCACGAGCCCGACGCCGGGCCGAGCCTGGCCGAACTCGCGCAGCTCGTCCAGGAGTCGAGGGCGGCCGGGATGGGCGTCGAGCTGTCGGTCGAGGGCGAGCAGCGGCCGTGCGGGCGGCGGATCGAGGCGACGGTGTACCGGGTGGTGCAGGAGGCGCTCACCAATGTGCGCAAGCACGCGGCCGGGGCGACGGCGCAGGTGCGGCTCGCCTACCGCGAGGCCGAGGTGGCCGTCCTCATCGTCAACGGCCCGGCCGAGCAGGCCGCCGCGGCGATCCCCGGCGGCGGGCACGGGCTGACCGGCATGCGGGAGCGGGTCACCGCCCACGGGGGCGGCTTCGCCGCGGGCCCCACGCCCGACGGCGGCTTCCGCGTCTCCGCGATGGTCCCGACGGCGGGCTGACGCGGCACGGCGGTTGGTGCGGCGGCTCGTGCGGCGGTTCGTATGGCGTTTCCCCGCGGCACCCGGGCGGGGGCGCGAACAGGTGGACCGCGGTGCGGGTCGGGAACGGCGGGCCGTGGTGCGCGTCAGGGGCGGCCGGTGAGGTCCGAGAGGGTCGCGCGGATGTGCGCGAGGTGCGCGCGTACCTCGTCGCGGTGCAGTTCGTGCTCCCGCAGCACCCGCTCCGCGTCCCGGCGCACCCGATCCTCATGGCTGCGGGCCTCCGCGATCAGCGTCTCGGCCCGGGCCTCCGCCTCGGCCTGCTGCGTCCGCAGCGCCGCCTCCGCGTCGGCCCGCTCCTGCTGCGCCTGCGCCAGCCGCCGTTCGGCGTCGGCGAGCAGGCCGGACAGCCGGCTGTCGATCACGGCCTGCTGCTCGGCGAGGTCCTGCTCCATGCCCGCCGTCCGCTCGCGCTGCTCCGCTTCGGCGGCCGCCCGGTCCCGGTCCACCTGCTGCCGCATCGCGTCGAGCGCCGCACCGGCCTCGCCCCGTACGGCGTCGGCCTCGGCGCGGGCGGCGCCCAGGATCTCCGCGGCGCGCCCGCACGCCTCGTCCAGGACCTGCTGGGCCTGGTCCTCGGCGGCGGCCAGCCGGGCGGACGCGGCCGCGCGGGCCTCGTCCTGGAGCGTGCGGCGGGCGGTGTCGGCGGCGTCCTTCGCGTACTGCGCCTCGACCTCGGCGCGTTCGCGCACCGCGGCGGCCTCCTCCTCGACCATCTGGAGCAGTTCCTGCGCGCCGGCGCCGAGCCGGGTGAAGTCGGTGGGCCCGAGCGCGGCGACCTGGCGGCGCAGGGCCTTGCACTCGGCCTCCATCTCGTTGGCGAGGACGGTCAGCCGGGCCGCCCGCTCCCACGCGGCGTCGCGGTCCTCCGACAACTCGTCCAGGAACCGGTCCACCTGGTCCGGCCGGTAGCCCCGGCCGCGCGCGGCCGCGAACCCCTCCCGCTCGCGCGGTCGCGCCGGACTCTGCGTCGATGCGGACGTATCACTGCTCATGGCCACTGCCCCTCGCGACGTCGGGCCGTTCCCGTGTTCCCATTTATCGCTTATGACCGAATTGTACGGTCCTCGACACTCCGACGGTCTCCGCCGCCCGGACTGTCTTCTACCCCGGAAACACGGACGGGCCGGGTGGAAGGCGCACCTTCCACCCGGCCCGCACGAAACGGCCGCGAACGGGCCACCTCAGCGACCCGCTCCCCGCCCTGCGCGAACGGCCCCTACAGCAGCCCGTCCCACATCTGCTCGATCAGCACCGACCACCAGTTGTCCGGCGAGGCGATCGCCGCCGGGTCCTGCGCGGCCAACTGCGCCTGGAAGTCCACCGTCCAGTGCCCGGCCTGCTCCGGCGTCAGGCCGATCCGCAGCCGCCACATCCGCCCGAGCAGCGCCATGCAGCGGGCGAACTCCGGCAGGCTGGAGTTGACGAACTGCGGCGGCGCCGGCTGCCCGCCCGGGCCCGCCTCCAACGGCACCGCGACGATGTGCGCGGTGCCGTACTGCACACACAGCTGGCGGCCGAAGTCGTTGCCCATCACCAGGTACGAGCCGGCGTCGGCGGCCGGCTGCACCCCGCGCTGCGCGGCCAGCTCGGCGAGCGTCGGCACCGGCTGGCCGGGCTGGGCCTGCGCCCAGAAGAACGGCGAGAAGTCCGTCGGCAGCCCGGCCCACACCAGCGTCTGGGCCACGATGTCCGGCACGCCCTGCCGGGAGACCGCGCGCTGGTCGAACCGGAACACGCCCTGCGGGCCGAACGCGCCCGCCACCTCCTGGCCGATCACGTCCAGACCCACCGGCGGCACCCGCAGCACACTGTGCGGGTCGGGCATCGGCACCCGCTGCGGCTGCGGGCGGGCGGGCGCGCCGGCCACCTGATGCAGCTCGCCCTGGTGGGTGAGGAGGTGCTGCACACCCTGGCGGCGGCTCGCGTGGTCCCGCCCGTACGGCGCGGTGTGGCTGATCCGCACCTGCGGCCAGGTCTCCCGGATCATCCGGGTGCAGTAGCCCCCCGGCAGGTCGCAGGACTCCAACTCGGTGTGGAGTTCGAGCACCTGCTCGGGACGGATGCCCAACGACCGCAGCTCGTGCAGGATCTGCCACTCCGGGTGCGGGGTGCCCGGTGCCGAGCGCCGGATGAGCTGCTGCTCGCTGCCGTCCTGGCCGCGGTAGCGCAGCACCGCCATGTAGCCGGGGCCGACCGTGGGCACCGCGCCCTGCTGCGGATAGCCGTATCCGGGCGGTGCGGGCGGGCCCATCGCCGGGCCGCCCATGCCGGGCGGCGGCGGGGGCGGGGTGCCCATGCCGGGCGGCGGCATGCCGGGGCCGGCGAGCATCGTGGCCGCGTAGTGCGGGTCGTTGCCCGCCGGGGGCGGTGGGGCGGCCGGGCCGGGCGCGGGCGGCGGTGCGCCCGCGCCGGGGGGCGGCGGGGGCGGCGCGCCGGCGCCGGGCGGGGGCAGGGTGGGGCCGGCGAGCATGGTGGCCGCGTAGTGCGGGTCGCTGCTCGCGGGCGGGGGAGTGCCGGCGCCGGGCGGCGGGGGCGGCGCGCCGGCGCCGGGCGGGGGCGTCCCGGGGCTGGCGAGCATCGTGGCCGCGTAGTGCGGGTTGCCACCCGCGGGGGGCGGCGGGGTGCCCTGACCTGGCGCCGGGGGACCGGAGTACGGCGGGGGCGGCGGGGTGCCCTGGCCCGGCGCGGGGGGACCGGAGTACGGCGGCGGGGGCGGGGTGCTGTGAGCCGGCGCGGGGGGCGGGGGCGGCGTGCCCTGGCTCGGCGCGGGGCCGCGGCCGGGCGGCATGGCCCGCGACGTCTCCAGGTCGGCGATGTCGGCGGCGCCGGGACTCAGTGGGGCGGGGCCGGCCGGGCCCGCCAGCCCGCTCGGCGGCGGCAGCGGCACCGACGGGCCGCCGGGCGGCGGGAACTCGGAACCACCGATGGTGTGCGGCACTCCCGGCCGGGGCGGCGCGGGCGGCTCCTGCTGCTGGGGGGCGAGCATGGTGCGCGGCAGCCCGCTCCCGCCGGGCAGCAGCTCCGTCCTGGCCTCGGCACCGGCCGGCTGTCGGTCGGGCAGGTCGGCGTCGCTGATCGGCGGCGCGAAGACGGTCTCGGGGACCGGGACGGACTGGCCCTCACCGGAGTCGCTGACCGTCTTGCCGGCCCAACTGCCGCCGCCCGAGCTCTGCGCGGGCACCGGGGCCGGAGCCGGGGCGTCGGCCGCGGAACCGGTGTTCGGAGCACCGCTGTCGCCGGGGCGCCGGTAGTCGATGCGGCCCGACCCGCCGGACGCTTCCGAGCCGCCAGGGCCCGCCGCGTCGGCCGCGGGAGCCGCGGGGCCAGCAGCAGAACCGGTGTTCGGAGCACCGCTGTCGTCGGGGCGGCGGTAGTCGACGCGGCCACCCGATGACGGAGCAGGCGCGGGCACGGACGCGGGCTCGGGTTCACCCGCCGCGGGGGCGGCGTCGGCGGGCGCCGGTGCCGGGTCGGCCGAGGCACCGCTGGCGGAGCCGGACCCGGACCCGGACCCGGATTCGGACCCGGACGTCCGGCGGTCGGGGATGCCCATCCGGTCGGCGGCGTCCTGGAGCCACTGCGGTGGGCTGAGCAGGAACGAGGTCGCCTCGAGGTCGACTCGCTGGGGCGGCTCGGGCACCGCGTCGTTGGCCACCTGGCCGTACTCCTCCTCGTAGCGGCGGATGACTTCGCCGATGGGCAGGGCCGGCCACAAGGTGGCCTCGCCGCTGTCCCGGGCGATCACCACGCGGACCGCTCCGTCGTCGGAGGACGGGCCGTCCTCCCGGGCCTCGGACCAGACCACGAAGCCGAGGTCGAACTCGCGGACGTGGACCTCGCGGGCCGCGTACGCGGGGACGTCCGCGTTGACCCAGCGCTCGGCGCGCTCCTGTGCCTGCGCGAAAGTGACCATGTGTCTCACCCCTCCACGGCCGCGGCGCTGGCGAAGCCGCCGTCGACCATCAGATTCGCGACCGTGTCCAACTCGGGCGGATTGCCGACCAGTCTCAGCAGGAAGGCGTCGAGCGAGTCGCCGCAGGGCAGCAGCAGCTCGGCCACCCGCTCGGCCGGGGTGGCCCAGCGGTCGCCGTCGCGCGCGTCGTCGTAACCGAGGAACCAGACCGAGCCGGCGCCCTCGCCCTTCACCCGCACCGCGAGCAGGCCGCCCTGGATGTAGCCGATCGCCAGGTAGTCCTTGGTGAGGTGGTCGCGCAGGCACTTGTTCACGTACACCAGGTCGTTGGTCGCCGCCTCGTCGCGGACGGTGAAGAACGGCTGGTCGAGCAGCAGGCCGAGGTCGGGGTCGAGGGCGACGCCCTTGGGGGCGCAGCCGCCGGCCGCCTTGAGGAAGGTGCGGTAGGAGCCGGGCAGGCGGTACCCCAACTCCTCCTCGACGTCCCGCACTTGCTGCTCGGTGACCGCGACCGGCTCCTTGGGCAGCCCGAAGTGCACCGGGCGGGTCTCCTGGAGCGGACGGGTGCCGCGCTTGGCGTGGTCGGCCACGGAGGCGGCCAGGCCGCCGTGGTGCCGCAGCAGCGCCTTGACCTCCACCGGCACCAGTTCGAGCCGGCGGCTGCCGTGGACGTGGTGCCAGGTCCAGCCGTGCGGGGTGGCGACCGGCGACAGGCTGCCCCACAGTTCGTGGCCGGAGGCGTGCAGCGCCGCGTTGGCCGACACGTAGTCCGTCAGGCGCAGTTCGTCCACGCCGAAGCCCTCGGGCGGCTCGGCTATCTCGGCCGCCGCGCGGGCGTACGGCGAGAAGTCGGGGTAGCCCGCGTCGTCCACCCACACGCCTTGCGGGTGGCGGGCGGCCCGGATCGGGTCGGGAAAGTGCACGACCTGTCCGGCGTAGGCCGCGTTGGGCGGCGCGGTGCGCGCGGCGGCTGCGGGTCCGGGAGGTGATCCCAGCCCTTGCGGGCCTGTGGTCATGGCGATTGCCCCCTGCTGCGTCTGAGCTGATGACGACAGCCTAGGGGGTCGTGCAAGAGCCCCGCGGGTCCCGTCCTCGCGCCTGTGGATAACTCGCTCCCCGCGGCCCGGTTCGCCCCGATCGCCCGCTTCGGCGCAGCCAGCTGGGGCGGACCGGGACAGACCGGGGAGGACCGGGGTGGCCGCGGGGCGGCCTGCGCGGCCTGTCCGACCCGGCCCGGGGTCACTTCGTGGCGGCCGCCGCCCGCAGCTTGTCGACCTGCTTGCTCGCGATCTCCGCCCGCAGCGCCGCCGTCTTGTGGTCCGCGCGCACCGTCTCGAAGGCCGCCACGAAGTCGCCGACCCGGACCACGGTGACCAGCGCCATCCCGGAGGCGCCGAGCGCGGGGTCGGAGACGGTGTAGGTCACCTGCTGGTCGCCGAAGGTGCCGCCGACCGCCGCGGACGCGGGGACGCTCTTGACCGTGAAGGTCGATGTCCGGCCGTTGCGGGTGACCTTGTAGCCGGAGCATTGGGCGACCGCGGCCGACAACTGGTCGAGCACCTGCTTCGCGCGCCCGGCCCGGTAGGAGGCCACGACCTCCAGCGAGATCGTCTTCGCGCCCGCCTCCGCGGCCGCGGTGTCGGTGACCAGCGCGCCGGTGTAGACGGTCCTGGCGAGCTTCGGCTCCAGGCTCCACTGGTCGGCCACCGGCTGGCACGCCGCGGGATCGGTGGTCTGCTCGGCGCCCAGCAGCTGGCTGTCATCGGTCGCGGGCACCACCTTGAGATGGTCCACGTCCTTCGCGGTGATCACCGAGCCGGTGAGCTTCTTGGACGCCGCGCTGCCGCTGTCCTTGCTCTTGCCGCCGCCGCAGGCCGCGGTGAGTGCCAGCGCGGGCACCAGGACGGCCACGGGCAGCACCCTGCGGCTACCGGTCAGTAGGCGACGGCGTGGGCGTATCCGCATCTATGGCTTCCCCTGTGTCGTGTGCGGGCCCGGCGCCGCGGCGCCGCCCTTGCCCGCGCGCCGCGTCCGGTCCGTGGCGTCCCGGCCCGGCCCTCGCGGGCGTCCGCCCGCTGCCGCGCGACTCTACGGCACCAGGCCCGCCCCGCCGCCTATGGCGCTGCTCACAACACGGTCACCGCACGGTCACGATGAAGCCCCGTCAGCCCGGCGCCGCGCGAACCGCCCCGCGCCCGCGGCGCCGTACGGACCTCCCCGCGGCGGCGCACCCGTTCCCGCCATGCACGGCCGCCCCGCGACGGCGACGGCGCGGCGGCGGATGTGTGCGCTCCGTGTTCGAAGCACGGCGGTGACGTCACAGGACGGTGACATGGCCCACACAGAAGGGTCGCCACATCGTGATCCGCTTCCCTCCCGGATGGCGTCTTTGGCACTCTGATCCGGCAGACGGGGGAGCTGCCGCCTTGGGGCGGGTGAACGACGGAACGGGGCAGGATATGACAACTCGGCTACCAGCGGCGGACACCGCCGACCCCAGGC
The DNA here is from genome assembly GCF_057708125.1 of Actinacidiphila sp. bgisy145. Taxonomy (NCBI): domain Bacteria; kingdom Bacillati; phylum Actinomycetota; class Actinomycetes; order Kitasatosporales; family Streptomycetaceae; genus Actinacidiphila; species Actinacidiphila sp. bgisy145. Next base: position 25,482 of record NZ_JBYIRL010000011.1, on the reverse strand, counting down.
TGAGCTGGAGCGCTGCCCGCGACGGGATGGCGGCCCCGGTGCTGCGGCACCGCCGGGACGGCATCCTGCCCGCGATCGCGGCCGCGCTGTCCATCCGGGACGAGGTGCTCACCTGCACCGGCGCCAAGGGCGAGCAGCCGCCCGTGCTCCACCCGATCGTGCAGGACTTCCTGGACGCGCTCCCGGTCGCCCAGCGTGAACGGTTCACCGGCCGCTGCCCGGAACCGGTGCTCCTCTCACGGCACTTGACGGCGGTCGAGGCGAACCGCGGCAAGCGGGCCTCGCGCCGGCCGCTGACCCAGGGCGAGGCGCGCAAGGCGCTGCGCGGCGCCAAGCTCACCGCGCGCCGCATACGCGAGGACGGCGACCCCGCGCACGGCAGCTACGCACCGCCGTGCCGCTCCTGCGCGCCCCTGCTCGCGCACTTCGGGGTGCGGCCCTTCGATCCCGCGGCGGCGGGCGCGTGAGCGCGGGCACGGCGGGCGGCACCCGCTTCCCGCTGGGCGTCGACGCCGCGCTGCGCACGGCCGGCTGGCAGCCGGGGCGCTGGGACATCAAGCAGGCCGAGGTGTGGGCGGACCGGCTGCGCGGGCACCTCTCGCCGGGCGGCCACCGGCACGCGGTCTTCCCGGCGGCGGTCGAGGCGTGGGCGGAGTTCGGCGGTCTGGAGATCCCGCCCGCGGCCGGTCCCGGCCGCCAGGTGGCGCCTTCCGCCGTCGTCGTCGACCCGCTGCGCGGCCTGCACCTGGCCCGTACCTTCGGCGACCTCGGGCGGGCGCTGGAGACCGAGATCAGCCCGCTCGGCGAGGAGCCGGGGTCCGGCGCGCTGCTGGCCATCGACCCCGACGGGCGGGTCTACGCGGTGGACCACACCGGTGACTGGTACGTCGGCCCGGACGTCGACCGGGCGCTGGCCGCCCTGCTCGGCGGGGTACGCCCGGTGCGCCTGACGATGGGCTGAAACCCGTACGACCCGGCCCCGCGTGCGCGGCCCGCACCGCCGGCACCTCCTGTGCTGTCGGCGCCTCCCGCGCCGCTCACACCGCGGTGAAGCCGCCGTCCACCGGCAGGATCGCCCCGTGGATGTGCGTCGCCTCGTCACTGGCGAGGAAGGCCACCGCGGCGGCCACCTCGTCCAGGCGGCCCATCCGGCGGGCCGGGCTCGCCGCCAGCAGGGGTGCGATGACGTCCGCGTGGGCGGCGTTGCCCTCGGTCTCGGTGGGGCCCGGGGCGACCGCGTTGACCCGTACGCCGCGCGGACCGTACTCCGCCGCCCAGGACTTGGTCAGCGAGTGCACCGCTGCCTTGGTCATGCTGTACAGGGCGGAGTCGGCCATGCCGACCGAGCCGTTGATGGAGCCCATGTTGACCACCGCGCCGCTGCCGCGCTCGGCCATCGCCGGCACCAGCAGCCCGGTGAGCTGGAAGGGGGCCTTCACGCTGACGGCGAAGGCGGTGTCCAGGGTCGCCTCGTCGGTCTGCTCGGTGGGGAGCAGGCCCAGCAGCTGCGCCGCGTTGTTGACCAGGATGTCCAGCCGGCCGCCGGCCGCCTCCAGTGCCGCGTCGGCCAGGCCCCGTACGGCCGCGCCGCCGGCGGCGAGGTCGGCTGCCACGAACACCGCCCGGCCGCCGGCCGCCTCGATCTCCTCCACCACCGCCTCGCCGCGCTCGGCCCGCCGCCCGCTGAGCACGACCAGCGCGCCCTGCGCGGCCAGCGTGCGGGCCACCTCTGCTCCGATGCCCGAGGTCGAGCCCGTGACCAGGGCGGTCCTGCCGTCGAATCGCCGTTCCATGACCTTCTCCTCCTGGGTGCCGCTGTCGTGTGGCGCGCCCGGGGCTCCGCGGTGTCCGGCGGTGCCCCCTGGCGGCGTGGTCGAGAGTGGCACCCAGAAAATGGACCAGCAAGTCCACAAATGGCGCCGTGCTGTGCGACGCTGGAGGCATGACGCAGCAGCCGGTGAAACTCACCGCGAAGGGCCGGGCCACCCGGCAGCGCATCGTCGAGGGCGCCGCCGCCGAGATCCGCGCCCGGGGCGTGGTCGCCACCACCCTGGAGGACGTGTGCCGGGCGACCGCGACCAGCAAGAGCCAGCTCTTCCACTACTTCCCCGACGGCCGTGAGCAGTTGATGTACGCCGTCGCGCAGTACGAGGCGGACCGGGTGCTGCACGACCAGGAGCCGTTCCTGAGCGACCTGACGTCCTGGGCGGCATGGGACGCCTGGCGCGAGGCGGTGCTGGCCCGCTACCGCGAGCAGGGCATGACCTGCCCGCTGGGCACGCTGATGACGCAGCTGACCCGGACCACGCCCGCCTCCCGCGAGGTCACCGCACGGCTGCTCCAGCAGTGGCAGCGCAGGCTCGCCGACGGCATCCGGGCGATGCGCGAACAGGGCGCGACCGCGCCCGGCACCGACCCCGAACAGGCCGCCGCGGCGCTGCTCGCAGGCGTCCAGGGCGGCGTGGCGATCCTGCTCCAGACCGGCCGGACCACCCATCTCGAAGCCGCCCTCGAGCTGGGCGTCTCGGCCCTGCGCGCCGACTCCTGACGGGCCGTCGGAGCAGGTCCGCGCCACCGACCCTGAGCCGCATGTCCCCCTCGGGTAGCAGACCCCTAGGGGGACACACCTACTTGCGGCGCCCGCCGGTTCGTACCGCCGGATGACGATCGCGCCGTCCGCGCTGTCTACCGTCGAAGGGCGGGCTGGAACCCCCTCGCCGTCGCGGCGGGGTGGGGATAACCCCACCCCGCGAACGGATAGTTCCACCATTGTCCGCCGACACCGGCTCCGGCAGGCTCAAGGGCATCAGGCGACCGGTGCCCGGCGCACCGCGACCGACGGCCGCGCGGACCACGCCGGCCGCGCGCACCAGCGAGAACAAACAACGGGAGACAGAAGTGACGACGGCTACGACGGTTCCCACAGCCGGGGGCAGCGGAGAACGCACGGCCGTTGCCGCCGCGGGCCGGGCAGTGACGAAGGCGTACGGCTCCGGTGAGACCCGCGTGGTCGCGCTGGACGCGGTGGACGTGGACATCGCCCGCGGCCGCTTCACCGCGATCATGGGCCCCTCCGGCTCCGGCAAGTCCACCCTCATGCACTGCCTGGCCGGGCTCGACACGGTCAGCGAGGGCCGCATCTGGATCGGCGGGACCGAGATCACCGACCTGAAGGACAAGAAGCTCACCCGGCTGCGCCGGGACAAGATCGGCTTCATCTTCCAGTCGTTCAACCTGCTGCCGACGCTGAACGCGGCGGAGAACATCACGCTGCCGATGGACATCGCCGGCCGCAAGGTCGACCGCGAGTGGATGGACCGGGTGGTGGAGACCGTCGGCCTGGCCGGGCGGCTCAAGCACCGCCCGACCCAGCTGTCCGGCGGCCAGCAGCAGCGCGTCGCGGTGGCCAGGGCGCTGGCCGCGCGGCCGGAGATCATCTTCGGCGACGAGCCGACCGGCAACCTGGACTCCCGGGCCGGCGCCGAGGTGCTCGGCTTCCTGCGCCGCTCGGTCGACGACCTCGGCCAGACCATCGTGATGGTCACCCACGACCCGGTCGCCGCCTCCTACGCCGACCGCGTGCTCTACCTCGCCGACGGCCGGATCGTCGACGAGATGGCCGACCCGACCGCCGACTCGGTGCTGGAGCGGATGAAGTCCTTCGACGGTCGCGGGAGGACCTCGTGACCGTCTTCAGGACATCGGTGCGCAACTTCTTCGCGCACAAGGGCCGGATGGCCCTGTCCGGTGTCGCGGTGCTGCTGTCGGTGGCGTTCATCTGCGGCACCCTGGTCTTCACCGACACCATGACCGCCACCTTCGACAAGCTCTTCGGCAACTCCGCCTCCGACGTCACCGTCAGCGCCAAGGAGGTCAAGAACGCGCAGGACACCGGTATCCCGGACACCCTGCCGGCCTCCCTCCAGGCCAGGCTCGCGCACGTGACCGGGGTCGCCGCCGCGGTGCCCGACGTGACCAGCGAGGAAGTCACCGTCGCCGATGCGCACAACAACAAGATCAGCCCGTCGTCCGGCGCCCCGACGATCGTCAGCAACTGGGACACCACCGAGACCAAGGCGGTCGAACTCAGCTCCGGCCACCTGCCGGCCACCGACCACGACGCGGTGATCGACGCCGACACCGCCAAGGCCAAGCACCTGAGGATCGGCGACACCCTGCGCGTCATCGCGCAGCCCGGCGAGTTCAAAGTCACCATCACCGGCATCGTCTCCTTCAAGGAGACCAACCCGGGCGCCGCGGTGGTCTACACGGACACCGCCGTCGCGCAGGCCAAGCTGCTCGGCCGCACCGACGCCTACACCGGGTACGGCCTGACCGCCGCCAAGGGCGTCACCAACGACCAGCTCAAGGCGAACGTGAAGGCCGCGATCGGGCCCAACTACACGATCGACACCGCGGCCGAGACCGCCAAGAAGGAGAAGGACCAGGTCGGCGGCTTCCTGAACTTCATGAAGTACGCGATGCTCGGCTTCGCCGGGATCGCGGTCCTGGTCGGCGTCTTCCTGATCGTCAACACCTTCTCCATGCTGGTCGCCCAGCGCACCCGGGAGATCGGCCTGATGCGGGCGCTCGGCTCCAGCCGCCGCCAGGTCAACCGGTCGGTGCTGATCGAGGCGGTGATGCTCGGCACCGTCGGCTCCGTGGCCGGCATCGGCGGCGGCATCGGCTTGGCCGTCGGGCTGATGAAGCTCATGGGCAAGGCCGGCCTGAAGCTGGACAGTTCGGAGCTGACCATCAAGGCCACCACCCCTGTCGTCGGCCTGGTCGTCGGCGTCGTCGTGACGGTGGTCTCGGCCTACATCCCGGCCCGCCGCGCCGGGAAGATCTCCCCGATGGCCGCGCTGCGCGACGCCGGGACCCCGGCCGACGGCCGGGCCGGGAAGGTCCGGGCCGCGCTCGGCGTACTGGTGTGCGCCGCGGGCGCGTTCGCCCTGGTCGCCGCCGCGCACACGGACAAGGCGTCCTCCGGCGGCGGCCTGCTCGGGATCGGCGTGCTGCTGTCCCTGGTCGGCTTCGTGGTCGTCGGCCCGCTGCTGGCCGGCGTGGTGGTGCGCGCCGTCAGCGCGGTGGTGCTGCGCTTCTTCGGCCCGATGGGGCGGCTCGCCGAGCGCAACGCGCTGCGCAACCCGCGCCGTACCGGCGCCACCGCCTCCGCGCTGATGATCGGACTGGCACTGGTGGCCGGGATGTCGGTGGTCGGCTCCTCCATGGTGGCCTCCGCCACCGACCAGCTCGACAAGTCGGTCGGCGCGGACTTCATCGTCGAGGTCGGGGGCGGCGCCTCGCAGCCCATCACCCCGGCCGCCGCCAAGGCGATCAAATCGGCGAAGGACCTCGACCACCTCACCGAGTACACCCTCGTCAGCGCCACCCTCACCACGCCTTCCGGCAAGCAGGTCAAGGAGAAGCTCAGCGCCGCGGACCCGACCTACCCGCAGGACGTACAACTCGCCACCACCCAGGGCAAGCTCCAGGACGCCTACGGCAAGGACGCGATGTCCGTGCCGGAGGGCTTCGCCAAGGACAACCACATCAAGGTCGGCGACGTGCTGACCGTCGCCCTGGTCGGCGGCCGCACCGCGCACCTGAAGGTCGCCGCCGTCACCAGCGACGACACCGCCCTGGAACACGGCAGCCTGTTCACCAGCATCGACACCGCGCGCGCCTACCTGCCCGCCGACAAGATGCCCGGCGACTTCATGATGTTCGGCAAGGCCGTCTCCGGTAAGGAGAAGGAGGCGTACGCGTCCTTGAAGGCGAAGACGCACGCCTACCCGCAGATCGACGTGCGCGACCAGGCCGACTACAAGCACCTGATCAAGAGCCAGGTCAACCAGCTGCTCTACATGATCTACGCGTTGCTGGCGCTGGCGATCATCGTGGCGGTGCTCGGCGTGGTCAACACCCTGGCGCTGTCGGTGGTGGAGCGCACCCGGGAGATCGGCCTGATGCGGGCGATCGGCACCTCCAGGCGCCAGCTGCGGCGGATGATCCGACTGGAGTCGGTGGTCATCTCGCTCTTCGGGGCGCTGGTGGGCCTGGGCCTGGGCCTCGGCTGGGGCTCCACCGCCCAGCAGGTGCTGGCCACCCAGGGGCTGCACATCCTGCGCATCCCGTGGAGCACCATCGTGATCGTCTTTCTGGCGTCCGCGGTGGTGGGCCTGCTGGCCGCGCTGCTGCCGGCCTTCCGGGCCGCGCGGATGAACGTGCTGAACGCGATCGCCACCGACTGAGCGACCCGGCGGCGGCCCGGCGGCGACCCGCCGGCCCGCACCCCGGACGGCACCCCAAGCGGCGGCCCCGGACACGCGAACCTTCCTCGCGTGGCCGGGGCCGCCGTGTCGTGCGTGTCTGGGCGGTCAGGACGTGAAGTAGCCGGTGATGTCGGCCAGCAGGTTGACGCTGCCGGCCGAGTTGTAGAAGTCCAGCTTGCCGTCCGTCACCGGGACCACCACCAGGTTGGGGATGGTCTGCCCGGCGGGGAAGTTGAGGCTGGAGGTGTCCGGCCGGGTCGCGCCGTCGGGGTAGACGATGACGTGCCCGGTGGTGGTCGGGCTGACCGCGGTGACGTTCATGACCACCGCCGTCACCCCGCTCGCGGGCAGCCCGCCGTGCCCGGCGAGCGGCAGCGTGAGGGTCTTGCCGCCGGTGAGGGCGCCCTTGGTGCCGCCGGTGCCGTTGCGGGTGTCCATCAGCCGGGTCGGCCCGGTGGAGTGGAAGAGCGAACCATCCGTCGACGAGGTGTAGTAGCCGGTGATGTCGGCGAGGACGTTCACGCTGCCGGCCGAGTTGTAGAAGTCGACCTTTCCGTCGACCACCGGCACCGTCACCAGGTTGGCGATGGTGGTGCCCGCCGGGAAGTTCAGGCTTGAGGTGCCCGGCTGGGTGGTGCCGTCGGGGTAGACGATCAGGTGCCCGGTCGCGGTGGGGCTGACCGCGGTGACGTTCATGACCACCGCCGTCACCCCGTCCGCGGGGATACCGGTGGAGCCGCCGGTGACCTGGAGGGAAACGGTTTTGCCCGCCGCCACCGGACCGGTCACCCCGCCGGTGCCGTTGCGCGTGTCCATCAGCCGCGCGGGCCCGACCGGGGCGAACCGGGAACCACCGGTCGACGAGGTGTAGTAGCCGGTGACGTCGGCGAGGACGTCCACGCTGCCGGCCGAGTTGTAGAAGTCCACCTTGCCGTCCGCCACCGGCACCACGACCAGGTTCGCGATCGTGCGGCCGGCCGGGTAGTTGAGGCTTGAGGTGCCCGGCTGGGTGGTGCCGTCGGGGTAGACGATCAGGTGCCCCGTGGTGGTGGGGCTGACCGCGGTGACGTTCATGACGACCGCCGTCACCCCGCTGCTGGGCACCCCGCCGCTGCCCGCGACCTGGAGGCTGATCGTCTTCCCGGCGCCGACCGCGCCCTTGGCGACCCCGGTGCCGTTGCGGGTGTCCATGATCCGGGTCGGGCCCGCCGGGGTGAACGTCCCGGCCGGCGGGGTGACCGCCGAGGACGCCGTGACGTCGCTCGCCTTGACGTACCCGAGCCGGTGGTTGAAGCGGATCGGGTAGTAGACGGTGCTGCCCACCACCCGCGTCTGGTCGCCCGGCGCGCTCTGGTCGATGTTCTTCGCGTAGTAGTAGTCGGCGTTCACCGGGTCGTCGGCGACGTAGGACTGCCCGGCCGGGATCGTGTAGCCCAGCGGCGCCACGATCTGGGTGGCCTGGCTCGCCACGTCGGCGATCACCGAGGGGTACGCCGACGCCTCCGGGTAGGCCCGCCCGTACACCGGGACCGCGCTGCTGCCGGCCGGGGTGACCACGTGCCGCGCGGTGCTGCCGTTCGCGACGGCGAACCGGCCGCCGGGGTTGTAGAACCACGCCTTCTGGCCGCCGTACCAGATCGCCGTCCAGTCGCCCTGGACGCCGGCCACCACGAAGGATTGCCCGGCGACCGCCTTGTCCGTGAGGTCGGCCGCCTGCGTGGTGCCGTTGGCGACCTTGTCGGCCGCCAGCACCGGGTCGCCGATCAGCGCCGCCGTCGTGGACGGCGAGGTGCGCAGGTAGACGAAGCTGGTCGGCTGCGCCGTGCACGGGTCGGGGCTGCACCCGGTGACGGCCGGCTCGTTCGCCGAGGTGAACGGCGGGTCGATGGTGATCTCGCCGCCCACCACCGGGGTGCCGCCGCCACCAGGGGTCGCGCCCAGCAGGTCCAGGTAGTGCGACCAGTTCCAGTACGGGCCCGGGTCCCAGTGCATGCTGGTCAGCTGGGCGGTCTGCGGCGAGGGCACGTCGTCGTGGCCGAGGATGTGCTGGCGGTCCAGCGGCACGCCGAACCGGTTCGCCAGGTAGCGCACCAGCGCGGCCGACGACTCGTACAGCGACTCGCTGTACCAGGACGCGCCGGAGATCGCGATGCCCTCGTGCTCGATGCCGATCGAGTGCGCGTTGACGTAGTAGTTGCCCGCGTGCCAGGCCACGTTCTTGGTCTGCACGACCTGGGTGACCAGGCCGTCGGACGAGCGCACGATGTAGTGCGGGGTGGCGTACTGGTTCGGGTCCTGGAATATCCCGAGCGCGCTGCTGTAGCTGCCCTCGGTGTCATGGATCACGATGTACTTGATGGTGTTGCCGTCGGCCGGGCGGTTCGCCAGGTCGTAACTGCCGTACTTCGACTTGTCGCTCGGGTCGGTCTGCGCGTAGGCGGCCGGCACGTAGTTGCACGTCAGGCCGGACGGGCACTCAGGCGTCGGGTTCGCCGCGGCTGCGGCGGGCGCACCGGCGACCTTGGTGGCGGCCCGGGTCTCCTGCGCGGCCTCCGCGGTCGCCGACGGCAGCCCCAGGTCCGCCAGCTTTGAGGTCTGCGGCGCCACGGACGGCTCGGCCGCGAGCGCGACCTGCTGGCCGTCGGCGGTGGTACGCGTCACGCCGGCCCGCAGCGTGCTGTAGACGCGGTCGGCGTACTGCCCCGCGCCCTGGGCGTCGGTGGACTGGCTGAAGCGCGCCACGGCGCCGTACCAGGCCCCCGGGTCGGCCGGCAGCGTGCCGGCGAGCTGCCGCTCGTAGTGCGCGAGGAGCGCGGCGCCGCCGCGGACGCTCTGCGCCGCGTCGGTGCGCAGCTTCGCCTGCGAGGTGCCGGTCAGCTTCGCCGCCGCGTCCAGGGTGCGGTAGGCGGCCGTCGGGCCGCTCGCCTTCTGGGTGGCGGCCTTGGCGCGCGTGGCGGCCGGGGCGGAGCTGCCGCCCGCGCCGCGCTCGTCGGTGTCCGGCGCGGTCCCCGCCGCCTGGAGGGCGGCGGTGTCCACATGGGTCAGACCCATGACGTTGTAGTTGCCCGTGGTGCTGGGCGCTCCGGCGTGCGTGTCCCACAGCGACTGGTGGTACGCCACCGCCATGAGCAGGCCCTGCGGTACGTGGAACTCCTGCGCGGCGCGCGCGAAGTCCTCCTGGAGCGTCCCGTGCGCGGCGCCTGACGTGCTGCCCGCGGCCCTGCCGCCGCCCGGCTCGGCCTGCGCGGCCCCCGCCCCGGACAGCGACAGCGACAGCGCGCCCGCCACGAGCGCGGCCACCGCCGCGCTGCGTGCCCCCCGTGACCCTCTTCGGTGTCCCTGATCTGACTTCCTCAAGGTCCCTCCCCACCGTGTTCGGTTGTCCGGGCCCGGTCTGCCGGGCCCGAAGCTACGCAACGTAGCAGGCCCCTCCCTCAGGACGGCGCCGACGGCAGCGGTCGGGCGGTGGCTGTCACCGGTACGTCGTACGCTGGAAGGACCCCCGGCCCGTGCGACGTGTCGGGCGCTTCGCGTTGCTCTGCTCACCTTTCGGGACGGAACCCTGATGAGTCTGAACGGTCTGGTCGACGTCGTCGTCGAGGACACCGCTCTCGCCGAGGCGGTCGAGTCCGCCGCCGCGGGCAACCGGCCGCAGGTCGACCTGGTCGGCCCGCCCGCCGCGCGCCCCCTGGTGGTCGCGGCGCTGGCCGCCCGCGCGCGCCGTACGGTGCTCGCGGTCACCGCCACCGGCCGCGAGGCCGAGGACCTGGCCGCCGCGCTGCGCTCGCTGCTGCCGCCGGACACGGTGGTGGAGTACCCGTCCTGGGAGACGCTGCCGCACGAGCGGCTCTCCCCGCGCAGCGACACCGTGGGCCGCCGGCTGGCGGTGCTGCGGCGGCTGGCGCACCCGGACGCGGACGACGTGGCGGCCGACCCGGTCCAGGTGGTGGTCGCACCCATCAGGTCGGTGCTCCAGCCGCAGGTCAAGGGGCTCGGCGACCTGGAGCCGGTGGCCCTGCGCAGCGGCGGCACCGCGGACCTGGACGAGGTGGTCGACGCGCTTGCGGCGGCCGCCTACGCCCGGGTGGAGCTGGTCGAGAAGCGCGGCGAGTTCGCGGTGCGCGGCGGCATCCTGGACGTCTTCCCGCCGACCGAGGAGCACCCGCTGCGGGTGGAGTTCTGGGGCGACGAGGTCGAGGAGATCCGCTACTTCAAGGTCGCCGACCAGCGCTCCCTGGAAGTCGCCGAGCACGGCCTGTGGGCGCCGCCGTGCCGTGAACTGCTGCTCACCGAGGAGGTCAGGGCGCGCGCGGCGGACCTGGCGGCCGAGCACCCCGAACTGGAGGAGCTGCTCGGCAAGATCGCCGAGGGCATCGCGGTCGAGGGCATGGAGTCGCTGGCCCCGGTGCTGGTCGACGACATGGAGCTGCTGCTCGACGTGCTGCCGGCCGGCGCGATGGCGGTGGTCTGCGACCCGGAGCGGGTGCGCACCCGGGCCGCTGACCTGGTGGCGACCTCCCGGGAGTTCCTGGAGGCGTCCTGGGCCGCCTCCGCGGGCGGCGGCGCCGCGCCGATCGACCTGGGCGCCGCCTCCCTGTGGTCCATCGCCGACCTGCGCGAGCACGCCCGTACGCTCGGCACCCCGTGGTGGTCGGTGAGCCCCTTCGCAGCCGACGAGGAGGGCGCGGCCGCCGGGGCGTACGGCGACGCGGCGCGGGGCGCCGAGCCGGAGTTCGGCGACACCCTGCGGCTGGGCATGCACGCACCGGAGCTGTACCGCGGGGACACCGCCCGCGCGCTCGCCGACACCAAGGGCTGGCTCGCCGACGGCTGGCGCGCGGTCTACGTCACCGAGGGCCACGGCCCGGCCGCGCGCCTGGTGGAGGTGCTGGGCGGCGAGGGGATCGCGGCCCGGCTGGACCCGGAGCTGGCCGGCCCGGCGCAGCTGGCGCCCTCGGTGGTGCACGTGGCGACCGGTTCGCTGGAGCACGGCTTCGTGGACACCGCGCTGAAGGTCGCGGTGCTCACCGAGACCGACCTGTCCGGGCAGCGCTCCACCGCCAAGGACATGGGCCGGATGCCCTCGCGCCGCCGCAAGACCATCGACCCGCTCACGCTCACCGGCGGCGACTACATCGTGCACGAGCAGCACGGCGTCGGCCGCTACGTGGAGATGGTGCAGCGCACCGTCCAGGGCGCCACCCGCGAGTATCTGGTGGTGGAGTACGCCCCGGCCAAGCGCGGCCAGCCCGGCGACCGGCTCTTCGTCCCCACCGACCAGCTCGAACAGGTCACCAAGTACGTGGGCGGCGAGGCGCCCTCGCTGCACCGGCTGGGCGGCGCGGACTGGACGAAGACCAAGGCGCGGGCGAAGAAGGCCGTCAAGGAGATCGCCGCCGACCTGATCCGGCTGTACTCCGCGCGGATGGCCGCCCCCGGCCACACCTTCGGCCCCGACACGCCCTGGCAGCGCGAGCTGGAGGACGCCTTCCCGTACGCGGAGACGCCCGACCAGCTCACCACCATCGCCGAGGTCAAGTCGGACATGGAGAAGTCCGTGCCGATGGACCGGCTGATCTGCGGCGACGTCGGCTACGGCAAGACCGAGATCGCGGTGCGGGCCGCGTTCAAGGCGGTCCAGGACGGCAAGCAGGTGGCGGTCCTGGTGCCGACCACCCTGCTGGTGCAGCAGCACATGGGCACCTTCACCGAGCGCTACTCCCAGTTCCCGGTCAACGTCCGCGCCCTGTCCCGCTTCCAGAGCGAGACCGAGGCGAAGGCGGTGCTGGAGGGGCTGCGGGACGGCAGCGTGGACCTGGTGATCGGCACCCACCGGCTGTTCTCGTCGGAGACGAAGTTCAAGGACCTCGGCCTGGTCATCGTGGACGAGGAGCAGCGGTTCGGCGTCGAGCACAAGGAGCAGCTGAAGAAGCTGCGGGCCAATGTCGACGTGCTCACCATGTCGGCCACGCCGATCCCGCGCACCCTGGAGATGGCGGTCACCGGCATCCGCGAGATGTCCACGATCACCACCCCGCCCGAGGAGCGCCACCCGGTGCTCACCTTCGTCGGTCCGTACGAGGACAAGCAGATCGGCGCCGCCATCCGGCGTGAACTGCTGCGCGAGGGCCAGGTGTTCTACATCCACAACCGGGTGGAGTCCATCGACCGGGCCGCCGCGCGGCTGCGCGAGATCGTTCCCGAGGCGCGGATCGCCACCGCGCACGGGCAGATGGGGGAGTCGCAGCTGGAGCAGGTGGTGGTCGACTTCTGGGAGAAGCGCTTCGACGTCCTGGTGTCCACCACCATCGTGGAGTCCGGGATCGACATCGCCAACGCCAACACCCTCATCGTGGAGCGCGGCGACACCTTCGGGCTCTCCCAGCTGCACCAGCTGCGCGGCCGGGTGGGCCGCTCCCGGGAGCGCGGCTACGCGTACTTCCTGTACCCGCCGGAGAAGCCGCTCACCGAGACCGCGCACGAGCGGCTGGCCACCATCGCCCAGCACACCGAGATGGGCGCGGGCATGTACGTCGCGATGAAGGACCTGGAGATCCGCGGCGCGGGCAACCTGCTCGGCGGCGAGCAGTCCGGGCACATCGCCGGGGTCGGCTTCGACCTGTACGTGCGGATGGTCGGCGAGGCGGTCGCGGACTACCGCAACGCGATGGAGAACGGCGGCGCGGCCGAGGAGGAGCTGCTGGAGGTGAAGATCGAGCTGCCGGTCGACGCGCACGTCCCGCACGACTACGCGCCGGGCGAGCGGCTGCGCCTCCAGGCGTACCGCTCGATCGCCGCCGTCACCAGCGAGGCGGACATCGCGGCGGTGCGCGAGGAGCTCACCGACCGCTACGGCAAGCTGCCCGAGCCGGTGGAGAACCTGCTGCTGGTCGCCGGCTTGCGGATACTGGCCCGCAAGGTCGGCGTCAGCGACATCACCCTCCAGGGCGCCAACATCCGCTTCGGGCCGGTGGAGCTGCGCGAGTCCCAGGAGCTGCGGCTGAGCCGGGTCTACCCGCGCTCGGTCGTCCGGCAGGCCACCAAGCAGGTGCTGGTGCCCCGCCCGGCGACCGCCCGGATCGGCGGGAAGCCGGTGGTGGGCCGCGAACTGCTCCAGTGGACCGCGGAGTTCCTGACCACGGTGCTCGACAACTGACCGGCCGCGCGGGGGCGGCTACTTCGTGCCCGCGGCCAGCGCCAGTACGACGTACCCCTGGTCCTCGCCGACCAGGGTGTAGGTCGCGGCCGGGTGCAGCTGCTTGGCGTACGTCAGCGGGTCGCCGGCCCAGCCGGAGGTGTTGTCGAGGGCGATGTACTGCGGGGTGACGCCCTCGGTGTCGCCCACCCAGTACACGGTGGTGCGGTGCACCAGGTGGCTGATCGGGCCGACGTTCGCCTCCACGGTGGCACCGTCGGGGATCTTGTCGAGGGTGTGCTCGATCGCCTTGGTGCGGGCGTCGACCTTGTAGGTGGCGGTGTGGGCGAGCGACTCCAGGGGGAGCGTCATGGTCAGCGCCAGGGCGGCGCCGGCCGCGGCCGCCGGCAGCCCGGAGGCGTAGGAGCGAAGCCAGGGGCGCGGGCTGCGCCGGGCGGAGGCGGCGGCGTCCACCAGGGCCAGCATCACCACGGGCATCAGCACGGCGCTGTAGTGCCAGTCGGTGCCCCAGTAGTGGTCGTCGTGGGAGACGAACCGCCAGCCGATGGTGGGCAGCGCGGCCAGGATCAGCGGGGAGCGCAGCGCCAGCAGCCCGGAGGTGGGCAGCAGAATCCACAGCAGGGTGTGCAGGGCGGTGTCGAACGGGATGTGGCCGGGCATCGGGGCGCCGTTCCCGTTGAGCTTGTTCCAGTAGTCGTAGCCGCCGGTGGAGTTGAACGCCGGGATGATGACGGCGAAGGCGAGCGCGGACATGGCGACGCCGAAGCCGGCCAGGCCGAGCGCCCAGGGGCCGAAGCGCAGGGAGTCGGGCAGCGGCCCGTGGGAGCCCTGCGCGCCGCTGTCGCCCGTGCTGCCGTCCTCGGCCGCGCTCGCCGTCGCCTCCGGGACGCCGCCCGGCGCGGTGCCCGACCCCGTGTCCGGCGCGTGCGCACCGCTCCTGGTGCGCCACCACACGATCACGCCGATCGCGGCGGCCGTCACCCCCATGTCCTCCTTGACGAAGACCAGCGGCACCGCCCACCACATCGCCGCCGCCCACCGCCTACGCAGCACCGCCTCCAGGGAGAACGCCAGCAGCGGCATCGCGAAGGCGATCTCGTGGAAGTCGAACTGGACGGCCTTCTGCACCCCCCACGACAGGGCGTACGCCACCCCGACCGCGATCCCGCGGCCGCGCCCGAGCAGCAGCCCCGCGACCCGCGTCACGGGGATCACCGACACCGCGAACAGCAGCGCCTGCGCGACCAGCAGCGTCACCGGGGTCGGGAAGACCCGGTAGAAGGGCGCCAGCAGCGCGGTGATCGGGCTGAAGTGGTCGCCGAGGATGTTGAACCCGGGGCCCTTCAGGTCGGCGACCGGCGCGTGCAGGTGGGCGTAGGACTTGACGGCCTGCTCGAAGATGCCCAGGTCCCAGGACATGGTCAGCAGCTGCCGGTAGCGGGTCACCGACAGCGCGGTGTAGGCGGCGAAGAAGACGACCGCGAGCACGTACGGGTCCGCCCCGCCGCCGGACAGGTGCTGCCGCAGCCGGGCGGCGGCACCGGTCCGCGCCTCGCCGGGCGCGGCGCTGTCGGCCCCCTGTGCCGGGATGACCGCCTCGGCCCTGTCCATGGTCGTCCTCCAGCGGCAGCGGGGTGGGTCGGGTCTGCCGGAAAAGATACGGGACGACGCTGTGCCGGCGCCGCCCCGCGCGCTCGCGAGCGCGCCCTTGAGCAATGCCGCGGGAAGTTGTCCACAGGTCCGGGGCCGGCGGGGGACGGCCGCGCGCCGCGGCCGATACGCTCACAGGGTGTTCGCCGGAAGGGTGGGCGCACGGGCGCACCGCTGCCCGTGCGGCGGCGGACGTCGAGCGACCCCGCCCGCCGTCCGTGACCCGACGAACCAGGAGCAGCCACATGTACGGCCCAGGTCCGGTGCCGCAGCGGCCCAAGCCCGCCGCCCCCGCGGTCGCCGTCGTGCTGCGGGTGATCCTCACCGCCGTGCCCGTGATCACCCTCGGCTTCCTCGCCTGGGTCTCGATGCTGTATCTGGCGGTGCTGCGCAAGCGCTTCGCCGACTGGCTGGTCCTCGCGGTGGCGGCCGCCATGGCCGTGCTCGCCGTCGTCTGCTTCGGGGTGTCCCAGGATGACGACGACATGGCCTCCGACCTCGGCGCCACCCTCATCCTGATCTGCATGTTCGGCGGCGCGGTGTACTTCCTGATCGCCGACATCGTCCGGTACAGCGCCGCCCGCCGCAGCGGGCCCGGCCCGGCCGGCTATCCGCCGCAGCACCCGTACGCGACCGGCTTCGGCGGCGCCGGCCCGATACCGGCCCCGCACGCGCAGGGCTACCCGGCCCACCAGCCGTACCCCGGTCCCGCCGTCGGCACGGCCGTCCCGCCGCCGACGAACCGCCCGAACACCCCGCCCCCGACGCCCGTGCCGACGCACGTCCCGACCCCGCCGCCGGCGCCCGCCCCGGGCCCGGCGCACCCCACGCCGCCGCCCGCGCCCCGCATCGACCAGGTGCGGGCCGAGCTCGACGAGCTGAGCGACTTCCTGCGCAAGGAGCGCGACGCCGGCCAGGACAGCGGTGAGGGCGGGGCGGCCAGATGACCGGTCGGCTCATCGCCGGGCGGTACGAACTGGCCGCGGTCATCGGCCAGGGCGGCATGGGCCAGGTGTGGACCGCGTACGACCGGCGGCTGGACCGCAGGGTCGCGGTCAAGCTGCTGCGCCCCGACAAGGTGGCCGGCGGGGAGAACGTGGCCGAGCTGCGGCAGCGCTTCGACCGCGAGTGCCGGGTCACCGCCCAGGTCGACCACCCGGGCCTGGTCACCGTCCATGACGCCGGCGCCGACGGCGACGAGCTGTACCTCGTCATGCAGTTCGTGGAGGGCATCGACCTCGGCGCGCACCTGGCCGGGCACACGCCCTACCCGTGGCCGTGGGCGGTCGCCGTCGGCGCGCAGCTGTGCGCGGCGCTGGCGGCGGTGCACGCCGTCCCGATCGTGCACCGCGACCTCAAACCGCGGAACGTGATGATCAGGACCGACGGCACCGTCACCGTGCTCGACCTCGGTGTCGCCTCCGTGATGGACACCGACACCACCCGGCTGACCCACACCGGCACCCCGATCGGCAGCCCCGCCTACATGGCGCCCGAGCAGGCGATGGGCGGTGCGGTCGGCCCGCGCACCGACCTGTACGCGCTCGGCGCGGTCCTGCACGAACTCCTCAGCGGCGAGGTGCCCTTCAACGCCCCCACCGCGCTGGGCGTGCTGCACGGCCACCTCTACGAGCCCCCGACGCCGCTGCGCCGCATCCGCTCCCAGGTGCCCGAGCCGCTGGAGTCCCTCGTGCTGCGGCTGCTCGCCAAGGACCCCCAGGACCGCCCGCAGGACGCCCAGGACGCCTTCCGGCAGCTCGCCGCCCTGGTGCCGCCGCCCGGCGGGGACCGCGCCGCGCCGCTCGGCCCGATGGACCCGACCCGGCCGTTCCTGCGCCCGCACGCCCCCTGGCCGGACCGGCCCGCGCCCGCGCCGCTGCCCGAACGCCCCGCCCACCCGCCCGCGGTGGCGTCCGCCGGCCCGGACCTGGCCACCGCCGTCGACGAGGTGCGCCGGCTGCTGGCCGCGGGCCGGATCACCCAGGCCGTCGACGTGCTCGGCGCCCTGCTGCCGGCCGCCGCCGAGAAGCACGGGGAGCACTCCACGGTGCTGCGCAGCCTGCGCCGGCAGTACGCCGCCACCTTGATGGAGGACGGCCAGTACCGCCGCGCGCTGCCCGAACTGCGCCGCCTGTCCCAGGAGTTCGCCTCGCAGTACGGCGGCGCGGACCGCACCGCCCTGCAGTACCGCTACGAAGCGGCGCAGTGCCTGGAGCAGTTGGGCGAGGCGGCCACGGCGCTGTCGGAGTACCGCGTCCTGCTGCCGTACTTCGAGAGCTGGGCGTCCGCCGACCCCGGGCCGCCGCTGGAGATCCGGCGGCGGATCGCGCACCTGCTGCTGTCCGTCGGCGACCGGCGGGCGGCCCACGACGTGCTGACCCGCCTGCTGTACGACGCCGAGCGGGTGCGCGGCCCCCACCACCCCTTCCCGGCGGAAGTCCGCCGTACCCTCGCCTGGTTGGGGCATGTCCAGGGGTAAGGGACATGGTGGCAGGGGCGGTTGGCGCCCCGACGACTTCTTCGAAGGTGTGTGATGGGGATACGTACGACGCAGGCGCTGCTGGCCTGCACCGCGGTGGCGGCCGCGACGCTCTCGGTCGCCGGATGCAAGGCCACCACCCAGGGCGCGGACCCCACCGGCGGCACCACCGCCACCGGCAGCGCCGCCACCAGCGCCGCCCCCGGCAGCGCACTGGCCGCCGCGGACGCCCTGACGGTCAAGGGCCGCGCCCCGAAGACCGGTTACTCCCGCGAGCAGTTCGGCCCCGCCTGGGCGGACGTGGACCACAACCACTGCGACACCCGCGACGACATACTGACCCGCGACCTCACCCAGCGGACCTACCGGGTCGGCACCAAGGACTGCATCGTGACCGGCGGCACCCTCGCCGACCCGTACACGGGTACGCGGATCGTCTACAAGCGCGGCGCCAGCAAGGTGGACATCGACCACGCGGTGGCGCTGTCCGACGCCTGGCAGAAGGGCGCGCAGCAGTGGTCCAAGGACCGCCGCGAGCAGTTCGCCAACGACCCGCTGAACCTGCTCGCCGTCGACTCGTCCACCAACCGCCGCAAGAGCGACGGCGACACCGCGACCTGGCTGCCGCCGAACACCGCCTTCCGCTGCCCGTACGTGGCCCGCCAGGTCGCGGTGAAAAAGAAGTACGGGCTGTGGGTCAGCTCGGCGGAGAAGGCGGCCATGCGCAAGGTGCTCGGCACCTGCCCGAAGGAGGCGCTGCCCGCCGGCTGAGCGGCGGCCGGACGGTGGAGCACAAGGCGCCCGGCGGGCGAGGCGGTGACCTCCCGGCGTGGATCACGTTGTGCACAGTGCTGGATATCGGCCGCAGTTGGTCAATATCCTCGTGCCCGATCATCCGTCACGCCAGGAACGCGAGACGCGGGACGCGGGGACGACCTCCCCGCGGCGCTCCGCCGTCACCCGCCGGGAGGCACACATGGTCCGCCGCCGCACCGCCGCCGTCTCCACCGCCGCAGTCGCACTGCTGCTCGCGTCGCCCGCCCTGACCGCGTGCGGGTCCGGGCCCAACCGCACGGGCGCCGCCGCGGTCGTCGGCGACCAGCGGATCGCCGTCTCCAGCGTGCAGGCGCGCGTCGCCGACCTGCGCACGGCCGCGAGCGGCGACCCGCAGGCCGCCCAGGCCGTGGCCGCCGCCACCCAGTTGCCCACCCAGGTGCTCAACGTCATGGTGCAGAACCAGGTCGTCGACAAGGCGCTCGCCGGCAAGCACCTGACGGTGACCGCGGGCGAGGTGCAGCGGGAGTACGACGCGGAGGTGCGGCAACTCGCCGGCGGCAGCCGCAAGAGCTACGAGGCGGGCATGCTCGCGCAGTACGGCACCCCGCCGGACCAGATCGACAGCTACCTGCGCGAGAAGATCGGCATCACGAAGATCATCTCGGCGCTCGGCTACCAACCCGGCAGCGACGGCGGTGAGAAGGCGCTGGAGGACTACATGGTGACGACCGCCAAGTCCCTCCATGTGCACATCAACCCGCGGTACGGCGCCTGGGACGGCAAGAGCGCGTCCATCGGCAAGGTCAAGAACCCCTGGGTGGTCGACAAGACGCCGGTGGCGGGCACCGAGGACACCGCCGCGGCCACCGGCCTCGCCTGACGGGCCGCCCGCCGTCCGCCCGGCGCCGCGAGGTACGTTCGTGGGGTGACCGAAGAACCCCACGCCGTGCCCGCCGGACGCCTGGTGCTGCTCACCATGAGCCACCGGGTCGCGCCCGGCCTGCTGTCCTGGCCCGCCTGGCAGGTGCTGCGCGCGGCCGACCGCGTGCTGTGCGCCGACCCGGAGCACCCCCAACTGCCCTACCTGCGGCAGGCCGGGATCGCCGTCGAGACGGCGACGCCCACCGGGCAGCAGCTGGTGGACGCCACCGCGGGCGGCCGCACCGTGGCGTACCTGCCGCCCGACGCCGGCGCGGACCGGGCCGTCACCGACGAACTGGCCCGGTTGGGCGGCTCCGGCCGCGTCGCGATGCCCGAACTGGAGCTGCTGCCCGGGTCGTACGACCTGCCCGGCGCGCGCCTGCTCGACCTGGTGCAGGTGATGGACCGGATCAGGGCCGAGTGCCCGTGGAGCTCGGTGCGCACCCATGAGGACCTCGCCCCGTACGCCGTCGAGGAGGTGTACGAACTCGTCGAGGCGATCGAGGAGGGCGACCGGACCGCGGTCCGCGAGGAGTTGGGCGACGTGCTGCTCCAGGTCGCCTTCCACGCGGCCATCGCCGCGGACGACCCCGAGGACCCGTACGACATCGACGACGTCGCCGCCGGCCTGATCACCAAGCTGGTCCACCGCCACCCGCACGTCTTCGGCGACGAGACCGCGCACACCCCGCAGGAGGTGCGGGAGATCTGGATGCGGCGCAAGCACGCGGAGAAGGGGCGGCAGTCCGTCACCGAGGGCGTGCCGCTCGCGCAGCCCGCCCTCGCGCTCGCCGCGAAGCTCGCCGCCCGGGCGGGCGCGGCGCGGCTGCCGCTGCCCGCCGCGCCCGAAGGGCCCGTGCCGGACGGCGAGGAGGCGCTCGGCGCGCAGCTGCTGGCGCTGGCCGCCGCGGCCCAGGCGGCCGGCCTCGACCCGGAGCGCGCGCTGCGGGAGGCCGCCCGCCGCTACCGGGCGGCGACCCAGGAGGCCGAGACGGCGCGGGCGGCGCAGGAGGCGGCGGGACCGCGGGACCGTACCGCCGAGAGCGGCTGACGCCGGTGCGCGTGGACGTCCCCTACGCCTGGCCGGCCGACGAGGCCGAGGCGCTGGCCCTCCAGGCCCGGCTGCGGCCGCTCGCCGACCACCGCGGCCCCGGCCCTGCCGCACCCCGTCTCGTCGCGGGCCTCGACGTCGCCTACGCGGGCGACGGGCGCGGCACCGGCGACCTCGTCGCGGCCGCCGTCGTGGTCGTCGACAGCGCCACCCTCGAGGTGGTCGAGCGCGCCACCGCCACCGCGGCCACCACCTTCCCCTATGTGCCGGGCCTGTTCGCCTTCCGCGAGCTGCCCGCCCTCGTCGCCGCGCTGCGCGAGCTGACGGCCGTCCCCGACCTGCTGCTGTGCGACGGGCACGGCCGGGCGCACCCGCGCCGCTTCGGCCTCGCCTGCCACCTCGGCGTGCTGACCGGCCTGCCGACCGCGGGCGTCGCCAAGACCCCCTTCACCGGCCGCCACGACCCCGCCGCCCTCGCCGGGCACCGCGGCGCCCACGCCGACTTGCTCGACGACGGCGAGGTCGTCGGCCGCGCGCTGCGCACCCGCACCGGCGTCAAGCCGGTCTACGTCTCCACCGGCCACCTCATCGACCTGCCCACCGCCTGCGCCCGCGTCCTCGACCTCGCCCCCCGCTACCGCCTCCCGGAGACCACCCGCCAGGCCGACCACCTCAGCCGCGAGGCGCTGCGCGCGGCACTTTGCGAGCCGACGGCATGACCCCTCGTACGGGCTACGGCAGCTTGAGGTCCATCGCGATGGGGAACGGGACGGTCACCTTCAACTGGTCGTGGAAGATGCCGCTGACCGCGTAGGTGCGGGTGCTCGGGTCCAACTCGTAGACAAAGACCATCGGCTGGTCCCCGCTCTGGTCGCGCTCGACCCGCCAGAAGTTCTTGATGCCCGCACGCGCGTACTTGCGCGGCTTGACGATGCGGTCCCGGTCCACTGACTCCGAGGACACGACCTCAACGGCAAGGACGACATCCTTGGGGTCGTACGACGTCTGGTTCGATCCGGTCCGCGCACTTCTCGGCACTACCATCAGGTCCGGCTCCGGTCGGTCCCGCTCGCCGAGCTTCGTTGTCATCTCCCGGACGACGTAGAGGTCCTCCGGTACGTGTGTTCGCAGGGCGTACTCCAGCAGCCAGAGCGTAGCCATGTGGAAATCGGTCTGCGGACTCACGAAGAACAGCCCTCCGTCGATCATCTCGGTGTGTGACGGGAGGCCCGGAATGCTGTCCAGGTCATCCGCGGTCCACCCACCGGACGGAGGCATGGGCCACGTGAAGCCCGTGCTCTGATCGCCTTCGGCTGCGGTACTCATCAGCGCTCCCATGCGACGGATTGTGGCGCGTACCAGAAGCGTACCCAGACGAAAAGAAGATCGATCACTCGAAAGGGTGAATCCCTCCTCGGGGAACCGCTCTGACCTGCGGTGACGCGACCGCGGCAGGGGCGTCCGCCCGGGTCGTACCGGGGCGCGCCGGCTGACGGGCACCCCGGTAGCGTCAGGGGGTGAGCGATATGACGCGGCCGTCGCCGGACCTGTTCTCGTGGGAGTTCGCCACCGACCCCTACCCCGCGTACGCGTGGCTGCGGGAGCACGCGCCGGTGCGCTGGACGACGCTGCCGAGCGGCGTGGAGGCGTGGCTGGTGACGCGGTACGCCGACGCGCGGCAGGCGCTGGCCGACGGGCGGCTGAGCAAGAACCCGGTGCACCACGCCGGGGAGGCCGGGGCGAAGGGCCGGACCGGCATCCCGGGGGAGCGGACCGCCGAGCTGACGACGCATCTGCTCAACATCGACCCGCCCGACCACACGCGGCTGCGCCGGCTGGTGTCGAAGGCGTTCACCCCGCGCACCGTGGCGCTCTTCGAACCCCGGGTGCGCGAGCTGACCGACGGCTTCATCGACGCCTTCGCCGGCCGCGGACAGGCCGACCTCATCCACGAGTTCGCCTTCCCGCTGCCCATCTACGCCATCTGCGACCTGCTCGGGGTGCCGCGGGAGGACCAGGACGACTTCCGGGACTGGGCCGGGATGATGGTGCGTCACGCCGTGCCCGGCCAGGGCGGCGGACCGCGCGGCGGGGTGGCCCGGGCGGTGAAGCGGATGCGCGCCTACCTGGTGGAGTTGATCCACCGCAAGCGCGGCGACCTCGGCGACGACCTGATCTCGGCGCTGATCCGGGCGAGCGACCACGGCGAGCACCTGACGGAGAACGAGGCCGCCGCAATGGCGTTCATCCTGCTCTTCGCGGGCTTCGAGACCACCGTCAACCTGATCGGCAACGGCGTGCACACCCTGCTCGCCCACCCCGCCCAGCGCGCCGCCCTCCAGGACGCGCTGGCCGCCGGCGAGACCGACCTGCTGGAGACCGCGGTCGAGGAACTGCTGCGCTACGACGGCCCGGTGGAGATGGCCACCTGGCGGTACGCCACCGAGCCGCTGGAGATCGGCGGCAGGGCCGTGGCGGCGGGCGACCCGGTCCTGGTGGTGCTGGCGGCGGCCGACCGCGACCCGGCCAGGTTCACCGCGCCGGACACCCCCGACCTCGCCCGCCGGGACAACCCGCACCTCGGCTACGGCCACGGCATCCACTACTGCCTGGGCGCTCCGCTGGCCCGGCTGGAGGCGCGCACCGCGTTCGCCGCGCTGCTGACCCGGCTGCCCGACCTGCGGCTCGCCGTCGATCCGGCCGAGCTGCGCTGGCGCGGCGGCTTGATCATGCGCGGGCTGCGTACGCTGCCGGTGGAGTTCACCCCGGCGGCGCCGCAAGAGAAGTGACGCCGCGTCAGTGCCGTGATCGCGACGTGATGAGCGCTACATCGACTTGTGACGCATGGCCAAGGCCGCTACGTTCTGCGGTCAACGCAAGGACGTTCACGGCGCGGCCCATGGCACGACGCGTGGCCGGGCGCAGCGAACGGCCTACGGCTTGAACGAAAGGCGACCGCATGCTCTCGTCCGGTAACGGCCGGCACCGACGCCCCCGGCAGGCCCCGGCGGCAGTGGTGACCGTGGCAACCGCCGCCGCGACAGGTGTCGGCATCGCGCTTCCGCTGATCAGCGCGGGCTCCGCCCAGGCGGCCAGCGCGAGCACCTGGGACAAGGTCGCCCAGTGCGAGTCGGGCGGGGCGTGGAGCGCGAACACCGGCAACGGCTTCTTCGGCGGCCTGGCGATCACCCAGGCCACCTGGGACCAGTACGGCGGCGACGCCTACGCCAGCCGTCCCGACCTCGCCACCCGCGACCAGCAGATCACCGTGGCCGAGAAGGTCCTCGGCGACCTCGGCGCCAACGCCTGGCCGGGCTGCGAGATCACCACCGGCCTGCTCCTCGACACCTCCACCCCCGACGTGGACCCGAGCACCACCCCGGCGCCCGACCCCTCGGGCCCCACCGGCATCCAGCCCAGCGCCGGTTCGACCACCGCGCCGACCGACTCCGGCACGGCGACCGCGACACCCACGCCGACCACGACCGACGGCTCGACCGCCCCCTCGGACCCGGCCACCCCCTCGGACCCGGCCACCCCGTCGGACCCGACCGGCTCCGGCACCCCCAGCGCCACCCCCACCCCCACCACCACCGACGGTTCGGCCACCACCGGCTCCGGCCGGCACGGCAAGCCGTACGACCCGACCGACGAGGAACTGGCGGCTAAGGACCGGGCGACCCGGACCGAGGTGCTCTCGACCGTCGGCGCCGCGACCGGCAGCGGCGCCAAGAGCGGCCACCGCGCCAAGTCGTCCGGGAACGCAGGGGACGCAGGGTCGGGCGGATCGGGCGGGAAGGCCGCCGGCGGTTACCGGGTCGGCTCCGGCGAGTCGCTCTCCGGCATCGCCTCCGCCGAGCACGTCGCGGGCGGCTGGCGGGCGCTGTACGAGGCCAACCGCGACCTCATCGGCGACGACCCCAACCTCATCAAACCGGGACAGATCCTCAACCTCGCGTGAGGCAAAGGCGCGTGGCGGCCGGAAGACAAACCGGACGTATCAACTCCCGGCCGCCGCCGCCGATGTGACAAGGGTCTCCCGCCCCGCGGCGGGCGGCTGTCCGTCAACTCGCGAATGCCACCCTTCCGACCTGGGCCGATGTCCACCGGCCGAGCGCGCGGGCACAGTTGGCGCTCAGCATCGGAATGTTTGAAGAACCCGCCGCGGTGTGCTTACCGTCTTACCGCTCGCCACAGCGGGCCCCGTCCGGAGCGGAACGCCGAGTCCTGCCGCCGCCCGACGGGAACGGTCGACGCGAAAGCGCCGCAGGCAGGAGCGGGGGACCCAAGGTCTTCCGCCGGACCGGCCGCACGCCGCGGCGACGGACAGCAACCGTCGCGGCCCTTGCGGCAGCACGGTCCGGCTCGGGGTGAAGCCGATACGCCGCCTGGGGCGGCCCGGCCGGGCAACTCACGTCCGAACCCGACAGCTCACCTCGTAGGCGTCGGTGAGGGCTGATATCAACATGGGTAAGCACCGTCGTGCCTCGAAGAGGTTTGTCCGCATCGCCACGCTCGCCGGAGTCGCCGGCACCGCGATCACCGTTCCGCTGATCGCCAGCACGTCCGCCTCCGCCGCCTCGGTCGCCACCTGGGACAAGGTCGCCCAGTGCGAGTCCGGCGGCGACTGGTCCATCAACACCGGCAACGGCTACTACGGCGGGCTGCAGTTCTCGCAGTCCAGCTGGGAGGCCGCGGGCGGTCTGCAGTACGCGGCCCGCGCCGACCTGGCCACCAAGGACCAGCAGATAGCCGTCGCCGAGAAGCTGCTCGCCCTCCAGGGCCCGAGCGCCTGGTCCTGCGCGTCGGCCGGCGGCCTGACCGCCGGCGGCCCGTCCCCGGACATCAACCCGTCCGGCTCGTCGTCGTCCTCGACCTCCTCGTCGAGCACGTCCTCGTCGAGCACGTCCACCCCGAAGTCGACGTCGGGCACCTCGACCACCGCGCACACCGGCACCACGCACAGCACCCGCAGCACCCCGCGGCACGCCGTGCCGACCGCCATCCCCAAGGGCGACGGCGAGTACACCGTGGTCAAGGGCGACAGCCTCGCCAAGATCGCGGCCGCGCACCACGTGTCCGGCGGCTGGCACAAGCTGTTCTCGCTCAACAAGGACATCGTCAAGGACGCCGACCTGATCTACCCGGGCCAGCACCTGCACCTGAGCTGAAC
>NZ_JBYIRL010000010.1:0-211372 GCF_057708125.1 Actinacidiphila sp. bgisy145 | reverse complement strand
CCCCCCCCCCCCCCCTCCCCCCCCCCCCCCCCCCCCCCCGCGCCAGCTGCCGGGCTACGGCTGGATCTTCGGCCTCGGCGACGGCACCGCCAACGTGGGGCTGGGCATCCTCGACTCCTCGGCGGCTTTCCGCGAGCTGGACTGGCGCGAGGTGCTCAAGGCGTGGGTCGGCTCCATGCCGGAGGACTGGGGGTTCACCCCGGAGAACATGACCGGGCCGATCCGCGGTGCCGCGCTGCCGATGGCCTTCAACCGCCAGCCGCATTACACCCGCGGTCTGCTGCTGGTCGGCGACGCGGGCGGGCTGGTCAATCCGTTCAACGGCGAGGGCATCGCCTATGCGATGGAATCCGGCCAGCTCGCCGCTGACGTGATCACCCAGGCGCACGCCCGGGCCGGCGCCGCGCAGCGCGAACTGGCGCTCGCCGCCTACCCGCGCATCCTGAAGGACACCTACGGCGGCTACTACAACCTCGGCCGCGCCTTCGTGAAGCTCATCGGCAACCCCAAGGTGCTCCAGCTGTGCACCCAGCGCGGCCTGACCCACCCGATGCTGATGCGCTTCTGCCTCAAGCTGCTGGCCAACCTCACCGACCCGACCGGCGGCGACGCGATGGACCGCATCATCAACGGCCTCACCAAGATCACCCCGCGTGCCTGAGGACGAACGCGACAACTGCATACGAATCAGCGGGAGGTGGTCCGCGTCGGCCCGGAAGAGGGCGTGACGGGGCCGCCTCCCGCTGTTCGCGGGGGAGCGGGGGTGCTCAGAGGACGTTGACCGCCCAGTCGGGCTCGTAGTCCGCGAGCTGGTGGATGGCGACCGGCGTGGAGGAGTTGGCCGCGTCGAGGTACTGGCCGTTCCCGATGAAGACGCCGACGTGGTAGGCGCTGCCCTCGCCGCCCCAGAAGATGAGGTCGCCGGGCTGGAGGGCGGAGAGCGAGACGGGCGTGCCGGCGGTCGACTGCTCCTGCGAGGTGCGCGGGATGTCGATGCCGATGGAGGCGAACGCCGCCTGGGTCAGGCCGGAGCAGTCGTACGAGTCGGGGCCGGTGGCGCCGTAGACGTAGGGCTTGCCGAGCTGGGACTTCAGGAAGGCGATCAGCTGGTCGGCCTTGCTGGACGAGGCCGCGGTGGCGGTGGTGCCCGACGTGGTGGCCGCGGTGGTGGCGGCGGTGGTCGAGCTCTGCCCGGCGGAGCCGGTCGAGGCCGTGGCGGCGCTCTGTGCGGCGGCCTTGGCGGCGGCTTCGGCCTTGGCGGCCTTCGCCTTCGCGGCGGCGGCGGCCTTGCGCAGCGCGGCCTTGTGGGCCTTGGCCGCGGACTTCGCCGCGTCGGCGGCGGCCTTCTCCTGGTCGGCGGCGAGCGAGGCGGCCAGCGCCTCCCGCTCCAGCGCGGCAACGGCCTGCTGAGCGGAGGCCGTCGTGGAGAACGTCGCACTGCGGGCCTCGAGCCCGGCCCGTGACGGGGCGGCGGCGGTGGTGGTGGTGTGCGTGGACTCGGCCATGGCCGGAGCGGCCGCGCCGCACAGGGCGAACGCGCTGACGACACCGCCGACGAGTCCGGCCCGGCGAACCCACTTCGGGTCGCGGGGCGCCGCGTGCCGTCGGCGGCCGCTATGGGGATGCGTATCGGACACCTGTGTCCGGGTTGTGTTCGGGGACATGCGTCTCTGGCTATCAGGAACGAATGGTTCCGTTCAATAAAGGTGGGATGCGCCACAGTTGACGTGGCCACGGCCCAATTGCCCGATTATCGATCTTGCTTGACGGGGGCTTTGGTCCGTTTTCATGGCTCAGGTTCGTTATGTACTCGTGCACGCGTTCACGCGCGTCATTCCCGGGTTCCACGGGTCACTCGGGCGAGTTGGGTGGCGCTACCACGCTGTCAAGTCCAGGGCCAATTTGCCTGTAAGGGCCATCGTCTGGTAGTGGAATCGACGCTCTGACCAGCGAGAACACCCTCGGATGTAACGTCCGGTGATCATTTGGGTGCCATCTGGCGCAACATTGGCGTTCATCCGACCTGATGATCGACTGTCAGGTGGTGGAGATCACAAAGTCGGTGCTGACCCCCGTGTCGCAGATCACAGACCGGGAGGCATAGTATGCAGGCGGCTTGGGCTTGTGAACTGCCTCACATGGCCGCGATCTTCGCGATTCTGTGACGGCGTGCGCCGACCCGGGCACGGTCCGTACATCAGTCACAGTCGACTGGAAGGAGCGGGGGACGGTGAACGCCTACGCGCCCATCCTCGTGCTGGGCGGCCTCGCGGCCGGCTTCGCGATCTTCTCCGTTTTCATGGCCTCGATCATCGGGCCGAAACGGTACAACCGGGCCAAGTTGGAGGCGTACGAGTGCGGCATCGAGCCCACTCCGCAGCCGGCCGGTGGTGGCCGCTTTCCGATCAAGTACTACCTGACGGCGATGCTCTTCATCGTCTTCGACATCGAAATCGTCTTCCTCTATCCCTGGGCGGTCACCTTCGACCGGCTGGGGATGTTCGGGCTCGTCGAGATGCTCCTCTTCGTGCTCACCGTCTTCGTCGCCTACGCCTACGTCTGGCGGCGCGGCGGCCTGGAGTGGGACTAGAGCCCGGCGAGTTCCGGCAACTGACGGCGACCAGGGGACCGAGGAGACCAGGAGCAACCCATGGGTATCGAAGAGAAACTGCCGAGCGGATTCCTGCTGACGACGGTGGAGACGGCGGCGGGCTGGGTGCGTAAGGCGTCGGTCTTCCCGGCCACCTTCGGCCTGGCCTGCTGCGCCATCGAGATGATGACGACCGGCGCCGGGCGGTACGACATGGCCCGGTTCGGCATGGAGGTCTTCCGCGGCTCACCGCGCCAGGCCGACCTGATGATCGTGGCCGGCCGGGTGAGCCAGAAGATGGCGCCGGTGCTGCGCCAGGTCTACGACCAGATGCCGAACCCCAAGTGGGTGATCTCGATGGGCGTGTGCGCCTCCAGCGGCGGCATGTTCAACAACTACGCGATCGTGCAGGGCGTCGACCACGTGGTGCCCGTCGACATCTACCTGCCCGGCTGCCCGCCGCGCCCCGAGATGCTCCTCGACGCGATCCTCAAGCTCCACGAGAAGATCCAGCACGGCAAGCTCGGCGTGAACCGCGAGGCCGCCGCCCGCGAGGCGGAGGAAGCGGCACGCAAGGCGCTCCCGACGATCGAGATGAAGGGGCTGCTGCGATGACGGCCACCCCCAACCCGCCCGAGCTGCCCGAGGAAGCGGGCGAGGGCGCGGTACCCGCGCAGCGGCACGACGCCGGCGAGGTGATCGGCGTCCGCACCGGGATGTTCGGCTCCTCCGGCGGCGGTGACACCAGCGGCTACGGCGGCCTGGTGCGCACCGTGCGGCTGCCCGGCGCCGCCCACCGCCCCTACGGCGACCCCTTCGACGAGATCGCCGACGAACTGGAAGGCGCCCTGGAGGAGCAGGGGCTGCCGCCGGCCGAGGCGATCGAGAAGACCGTCGTCGACCGCGGCGAACTCACCTTCCACATCGCCCGCGAGCACCTGGTCCGGGTCGCCCGCACGCTGCGCGACGACCCCGCGCTCCGCTTCGAGCTGTGCACCGGCGTCAGCGGCGTGCACTACCCCGGCGACACGGGCCGCGAGCTGCACGCGGTGTACCACCTGCGCTCGCTCACCCACGGCCGCCGGCTGCGGATCGAGACCAGCGCGCCCGACGCCGACCCGCACGTCCCCTCGCTGGTCGCGGTCTACCCGACCAACGACTGGCACGAGCGCGAGACCTACGACTTCTTCGGCCTCGTCTTCGACGGCCACCCCGCGCTCACCCGGATCATGATGCCGGACGACTGGCCCGGCCACCCGCAGCGCAAGGACTACCCGCTCGGCGGCATCCCCGTCGAGTACAAGGGCGCCCAGATCCCGGCTCCCGACCAGCGGAGGTCGTACTCATGAGTTACGGATACACCGCCCCGCAACCCGCCGACGAGCGGGAGACCACCGAGGGCCGGGTGTTCACCGTCACCGGCGGGGACTGGGACGAACTCGCCGAGACCGTCGGCAAGGCCGACGACGAGCGGATCATCGTCAACATGGGCCCCCAGCACCCGTCCACCCACGGCGTGCTCCGGCTCATCCTGGAGATCGACGGCGAGACGGTCACCGAAGCCCGCTCCGGCATCGGCTACCTGCACACCGGCATCGAGAAGAACATGGAGTTCCGGACGTGGACCCAGGGGTCCACCTTCGTGACGCGCATGGACTACCTCACGCCGCTGTTCAACGAGACCGCCTACTGCCTCGCGGTGGAGAAGCTGCTCGGCATCACCGACCAGATCCCGGACCGGGCCAGCGTCATCCGGGTGCTGCTGATGGAGCTCAACCGGATCGCCTCCCACCTGGTGTGCATCGCCACCGGCGGCATGGAGCTGGGCGCCACCACCATCATGATCTACGGCTTCCGCGACCGCGAGTACATCCTCGACATCTTCGAGCTGGTCACCGGCCTGCGGATGAACCACGCCTACGTCCGCCCCGGCGGCCTCGCCCAGGACCTGCCGCCCGGCGCGGTGGACCAGATCCGCGAGTTCGTGAAGAAGTTCCGGAAGAACCTGCCGGAGTACGACAAGCTCGCCACCGGCAACCCGATCTTCAAGGGCCGGATGCAGGGCGTCGGCTACCTGGACCTGACCGGCTGCATGGCGCTCGGCGCCACCGGCCCGATCCTGCGCGCCGCCGGCCTGCCGCACGACCTGCGCAAGGCCGAGCCGTACTGCGGCTACGAGAACTACGAGTTCGACGTGCCGACCACCGACACCTGCGACTCCTACGGCCGGTTCCGGGTCCGCCTGGAGGAGATGCACCAGAGCCTGCGGATCGTCGAGCAGTGCCTGGACCGGCTCGCCCCCGGGCCGGTGATGGTCGAGGACAAGAAGATCGCCTGGCCCGCGCAACTCGCGCTCGGCCCGGACGGCATGGGCAACTCCCTGGACCACATCAAGAAGATCATGGGCACCTCCATGGAGGCCCTGATCCACCACTTCAAGCTCGTCACCGAGGGCTTCCGGGTGCCGCCGGGACAGGCGTACTCCTCCGTCGAGTCGGCCAAGGGCGAGCTGGGCGTGCACGCCGTCAGCGACGGCGGCACCCGCCCGTACCGGGTGCACTTCCGCGACCCGTCCTTCACCAACCTGCAGACCATGGCCGCGATGTGCGAGGGCGGCCAGGTCGCCGACGTCATCGTGGCGGTGGCGTCCATCGACCCCGTGATGGGAGGTGTCGACCGATGACCGAGCCCGCACCGGCAACCGGCGCGCAGGCGGTGTCCCTGGGCATCCCCGAGATGCCCGCCCCCGACTACCCGGCCGACGTCCGGGCCCGGCTGGAGCGCGACGCCGCGGAGGTGATCGCCCGCTACCCCGGCTCGCGCAGCGCGCTGCTGCCGCTGCTGCACCTGGTGCAGTCCGAGGAGGGGTACGTCACCCGCACCGGCGTCCGGTTCTGCGCCGAGCAGTTGGGCCTGACCACCGCCGAGGTCACCGCGGTCGCCACCTTCTACACGATGTACCGGCGCAAGCCGTCCGGCGAGTACCAGGTCGGCGTCTGCACCAACACGCTGTGCGCCGTGATGGGCGGCGACGCGATCTTCGAGGAGCTGCAGCGCCACCTCGGCGTCGGCAACGACGAGACCACCGAGGACGGCAAGGTCACCCTCGAGCACATCGAGTGCAACGCGGCCTGCGACTTCGCACCCGTGGTGATGGTCAACTGGGAGTTCTTCGACGACCAGACGCCCGAGTCGGCCAAGCAGCTCGTCGACGACCTGATCGCCGGCCGCGAGGTCCGCCCCACCCGCGGTGCGCCGCTGTGCACCTACCGGCAGACCGCCCGCATCCTGGCCGGCTTCCCCGACGAGCGCGCGGGCGCCGTCGAGGCGACCGGCGGCGCCGGGCCCGCCTCCCTGGCCGGCCTGCGGCTGCACCGCGGCGAGTTGCACGCACCGAAGGTGGTCGGCCAGCGCGAGGCCTCGCCGCGCGACGACGCGGGGACGTACGACACCGCCACCTCGCCGTCGCCGGCGCAGCACCCCAGCTCGCACGACGCACCCGCGCAGACCGCGCAGTCCGACCCGGCGCACCCGTCGGACCCGGTCGCGGACCACGTGGACGACCACGCCACCGAGGAGGAGGGCGAGTGATGACCGTGGAACCGGCCGAGAAGCTGCTCGCGCCCGTACTGTCGGCGTTCTGGGACGACCCGCGGTCGTGGACGCTGGAGACCTACCGGCGGCACGAGGGGTACGAAGCGCTCACCAAGGCGCTCGCGATGGCCCCGGACGACCTGATCGCCTACGTCAAGGACTCCGGCCTGCGCGGCCGCGGCGGCGCGGGCTTCCCCACCGGCATGAAGTGGCAGTTCATCCCGCAGGGCGACGGCAAACCCCACTACCTGGTGGTCAACGCCGACGAGTCCGAGCCCGGGACCTGCAAGGACATCCCGCTGCTCTTCGCCAACCCGCACTCCCTGATCGAGGGCATCGTGATCGCCTGCTACGCGATCCGCTCGCACCACGCCTTCATCTACCTGCGCGGCGAGGTGGTCCCCGTGCTGCGCCGCCTGCACGAGGCGGTCCGCGAGGCGTACGCCGCCGGCTACCTCGGCAAGGACATCAAGGGCACCGGCTTCGACCTCGAACTCACCGTGCACGCCGGGGCCGGCGCGTACATCTGCGGCGAGGAGACCGCGCTGCTGGACTCCCTGGAGGGGCGCCGCGGCCAGCCCCGGCTGCGCCCGCCGTTCCCCGCCGTCGAGGGCCTGTACGCCTGCCCGACCGTGGTGAACAACGTGGAGTCGATCGCCTCGGTGCCCGCGATCATCCAGCGCGGCAAGGAGTGGTTCCGGTCGATGGGCAGCGAGAAGTCCCCGGGCTTCACGCTCTACTCGCTCTCCGGCCACGTCGCCCGCCCCGGCCAGTACGAGGGGCCGCTCGGCATCACGCTGCGCCAGCTCCTCGACATGGGCGGCGGGATGCGGCCCGGCCACCGGCTGAAGTTCTGGACCCCCGGCGGCTCCTCCACCCCGATGTTCACCGACGAGCACCTCGACGTGCCGCTGGACTACGAGGGCGTCGGCGCGGCCGGCTCCATGCTCGGCACCAAGGCGCTCCAGTGCTTCGACGAGACCACCTGCGTGGTGCGGGCCGTCACCCGCTGGACGGAGTTCTACGCCCACGAGTCCTGCGGAAAGTGCACGCCCTGCCGCGAAGGGACGTACTGGCTGGTCCAGTTGCTGCGCGACATCGAGGCCGGCAAGGGCCGGCCGGAAGATCTCGACAAGCTCCAGGACATCGCCGACAACATCAACGGCAAGTCCTTCTGCGCCCTCGGCGACGGCGCCGCCGCCCCGATCTTCTCCTCGCTGAAGTACTTCCGCGCGGAGTACGAGGAGCACATCGAGCGCGGAGGCTGCCCCTTCGACCCGGCCCGCTCCACCGCCTGGGCCGACACGTCCCGTACGGAGGCCCACGCGTGACCATCATGACAAACGCACCCTCCGGGGGGCAGCCGGCGCCGCCCCCCGAGGACCTGGTCTCGGTCACCATCGACGGCATCCCGATCTCGGTGGCCAAGGGCACCCTGGTGATCCGCGCCGCCGAGCAACTCGGCATCGAGATCCCGCGGTTCTGCGACCACCCGCTGCTCGACCCGGCCGGCGCCTGCCGCCAGTGCATCGTGGAGATCGAGGGCCAGCGCAAGCCGGTCGCCTCCTGCACCATCACCTGCACCGACGGCATGGTGATCACCACCCAGCTCACCTCGCCGGTCGCCGAGAAGGCGCAGCGCGGCGTGATGGAGCTGCTGCTGATCAACCACCCGCTGGACTGCCCGGTCTGCGACAAGGGCGGCGAGTGCCCGCTGCAGAACCAGGCGATGTCGGTGGGCGACCCCGACTCCCGCTTCGAGGGCCGCAAGCGCACCTACGACAAGCCCGTGCCGATCTCCGCGCAGGTGCTGCTGGACCGCGAGCGGTGCGTGCTGTGCGCGCGCTGCACCCGCTTCAGCCAGCAGATCGCCGGCGACCCGATGATCGAACTCCTCGAGCGCGGCGCGCTCCAGCAGGTCGGGATCGGCGAGGGCGACCCGTTCGAGTCGTACTTCTCCGGCAACACCATCCAGATCTGCCCGGTCGGCGCGCTCACCTCCGCCGCCTACCGGTTCCGCTCCCGCCCCTTCGACCTGGTCTCCTCGCCGTCGGTGTGCGAGCACTGCGCGGGCGGCTGCGCCACCCGCACCGACCACCGGCGCGGCAAGGTCATGCGGCGGCTGGCCGCCAACGACCCGGAGGTCAACGAGGAGTGGCTGTGCGACAAGGGCCGCTTCGGCTTCCGCTACGCGCAGCGCCCCGAGCGCCTCACCCACCCGCTGGTGCGCGGCGCCGACGGTGAACTCGCCCCCGCCAGCTGGCCGGAGGCGCTGGCCGCGGCCGCCGCGGGGCTGACCGCCGCGCACGGCCGGGCCGCGGTGCTGCCCGGCGGCCGGCTCACCGTCGAGGACGCCTACGCGTACGGCAAGTTCGCCCGGGTGGTGCTGGGCACCAACGACGTGGACTTCCGGGCCCGCCCGCACTCCGAGGAGGAGGCCGACTTCCTCGCCGCCCACGTCGCCGGGCGCGGTGTCGACGTCGGGGGCGACGCCGGGGTGACCAACCTGGCGCTGGAGCAGGCGCCGACGGTGCTGCTGGCCGGGCTCGAGGCCGAGGAGGAGGCGCCCGGCGTCTTCCTGCGGCTGCGCAAGGCGCACCGCAAGAGCAAGCAGCAGACGTTCGCGCTGGCCACCCACGCCTCGCGCGGCCTGGAGAAGGCCGGCGGCGTGCTGCTGCCGGCCGCCCCGGGCACCGAACCGGACTGGCTGGACGCGCTGGCCGGTGGGGTCGGCCTGGACGAGGCCGGCCGGCTGGCCGCCGACGCGCTGCGCGCGCCGGGTTCGGTGATCCTTGTCGGGGAGCGGCTGGCGGCCGTGCCGGGCGGGCTGACCGGGGTGCTGCGGCTGGCCGCGGCGACCGGCGCGCGCACCGCGTGGATTCCGCGCCGGGCCGGGGAGCGCGGCGCGGTCGAGGCGGGGGCGCTGCCCGGGCTGCTGCCCGGCGGGCGCCCGCTCACCGACCCGCGCGGCCGCGACGAGGTCGCCCGGGTGTGGGGCCTGCCGGCCCTGCCGACCGGGTTCGGCCGCGACACCGGGCAGATCCTGGCGGCCGCGGCCGCCGGCGAGGTGGCCGCGCTGGTGGTCGGCGGCGTCGAGGTCGCGGACCTGCCCGACCCGGCGCGGGCCAGGGCCGCGTTCGGCAACGTCGGGTTCCTGGTCAGCCTGGAGCAGCGGCCGAGCGAGGTCACCGAGCGCGCCGACGTGGTGCTGCCGGTCGCCGCGGTCGCCGAGAAGTCCGGCACCTTCCTCAACTGGGAGGGCCGGGTGCGGATGTTCGAGACCGCGATCAAGCCCGACCAGGCCACCACCCGGCACCAGCTCAGCGACGCCCGGGTGCTGACGATGCTCGCCGACGCGCTCGACGTGGCCCTGGGCCTGTCGGACGTGCGGGCCGCCCGCCGCGAGATCGACCGCCTGACCGGGTGGTCCGGGCCCCGCGCGCAGGCGCCCGCCGCCGTGTCGGTGCCGCTGCCCCGGCCCGCGGCCGGGCAGGCGGTGCTCGCCGGGCACCGGCTGCTGCTCGACCAGGGCCGGCTCCAGGACGGCGACGACGCGCTGGCCGCCACCCGGCACGCGGCCGTCGCCCGGCTGTCGGCCGCGACGGCCGAGGAGGTCGGGGTGGCCGACGGCGACATCCTCACCGTGACCGGCCCGGCCGGCAGCGTGGCGCTGCCGCTGGCGGTCACCCCGATGCCGGACCGGGTGGTGTGGGTGCCGCTCAACTCCGCCGGCGGCGGCGTCGCCTCGGACACCGGCGCCGGCCCGGGACAGGTCGTCACGCTCGGCGCGCAGCTCACCGCGGAGGTCCAGTCATGACCGCCCTTGCCCCCGGCGGCGTCCGACTCGCCGCCACCACCACGGAGAACCTCTCCTTCTTCGGCACCGACCCGTGGTGGCTGATCGTCGTCAAGGCGGTGTTCTGCTTCGCCTTCGCGATGCTGACCGTGCTCTTCTCCATCGTGTGGGAGCGCAAGGTCGTCGCCTGGATGCAGCTGCGGATCGGCCCGAACCGGCACGGCCCGTGGGGCATGCTCCAGTCGCTCGCCGACGGCGTGAAGCTGATGCTGAAGGAGGACCTCACCGTCAAGCGCGCGGACAAGGTGGTCTTCGTCCTCGCGCCGATCGTGGCCGCGATCCCCGCGTTCATGTCGTTCGCGGTGATCCCCTTCGGCCCGGCCGACAACGAGGTGTCCGTCTTCGGCCACCGCACCGCGATGCAGCTCACCGACCTGCCGATCGGCATCCTCTACATCCTGGCCACGGCGTCCGTCGGCATCTACGGCATCGTGCTCGCCGGCTGGTCGTCCGGCTCGACCTACCCGCTGCTCGGCGGCCTGCGCGCATCCGCGCAGATGATCTCCTACGAGATCGCGATGGGCCTGTCCTTCGCGGCGGTCTTCCTCTACTCCGGGTCGATGTCCACCTCGACCATCGTCGAGGCGCAGCACGGCCGCTGGTACATCATCCTGCTGCCGGTGTCGTTCCTGGTGTACATCTGCACGATGATCGGCGAGACCAACCGGGCGCCGTTCGACATGCCGGAGTCCGAGGGCGACCTGGTCGGCGGCTTCAACACCGAGTACAGCTCGATCAAGTTCGCGCTGTTCATGCTCGCCGAGTACGTCAACATGGTGACGGTCTCCGCGGTCGCCACCACCCTCTTCCTCGGCGGCTGGCGGGCCCCCTGGCCGATCAGCACTTTCTGGGCCGGCGCCAACCACGGCTGGTGGCCGCTGCTGTGGTTCGTCATCAAGGTGCAGCTGCTGCTCTTCTTCTTCATCTGGCTGCGCGGCACCCTGCCCCGGGTCCGGTACGACCAGCTGATGAAGCTCGGCTGGAAGGTGCTCATCCCGGTCTCCATGGTCTGGCTGATGCTGGTGGCCGCGGTGAAGGCGATGCGCAACGAGAACTACGACTTCACCAAGATCGTGCTCTACGTCGGCGGCGCGGTCGTGGCGCTGCTGCTGGTCTCGCTCGTGATCGACGTGCTGCGCGAGCGCGAGGAGAAACGCAAGGAGCCCGCGACCGGCGGGGCGCTCGGCCCGCAGCAGCGGTTCGACCCGATGGCGGGCGGCTACCCGGTGCCGCCGCTTCCGGGCCAGCAGGCCGAGCCGGCGCCGCGGCGGCCCAGCCGCGCGCAGGCCCAACTCGTAGGCGCATCCAGTGCGTCCGGCGCGCCCGGTGCGGACGCCGCGCAGACGGAGAACACGGAGGACGGCGATGCCTGAGTTCCTGGACCCGGTCGCGGGCTTCGGCGTGACCTTCAAGGCCATGTTCAAGAAGCGCCTGACCGAGCAGTACCCCGAGTACAAGAAGCCGACCGCGCCGCGGTTCCACGGCCGCCACCAGCTCAACCGGCACCCCGACGGCCTGGAGAAGTGCGTCGGCTGCGAGCTGTGCGCCTGGGCCTGCCCGGCCGACGCGATCTACGTGGAGGGCGCGGACAACACCGACGAGGAGCGCTACTCCCCGGGCGAGCGCTACGGCCGCGTCTACCAGATCAACTACGCCCGCTGCATCCTGTGCGGGCTGTGCATCGAGGCGTGCCCGACCCGCGCGCTGACCATGACCAACGAGTACGAACTCGCCGACCGCACCCGCGAGTCGCTGATCTTCACCAAGGAGCAGCTGCTCGCCGGGCTGGAGGAGGGCATGGTCGAGTCGCCGCACTCGATCTTCCCCGGCATGGACGAGGGCGACTACTACCGCGGCGCGGTCACCGAGGCGGCGCCCGGCACCGTACGGCAGGTCGCCGTCTCCAAGGGCGAGAAGCCCGAGGAGTCGGTGCCCGTCGAGAACCCGTACACCGGTGAGCCGGAGGCGGCCGAGACCGTCGCGCCCGGCGGCACCGCCCCGGCCGGAACGGGGGAGGAAGCATGACCGGCTCGTTGCAGTCGCTGCCGCTGGCCGCGGCCGCCTACCACACGTCCACCGGCGAGGCCGTGCAGTTCTGGGTGCTGGGGACCGTCGCGGTGCTCGGCGCGCTCGGCACCGTCCTGATGAAGAAGTCCGTGCACAGCGCGCTGTCGCTGGCCGGCACCATGATCGTGCTGGCGGTGTTTTACCTCGCCCAGGGCGCGTACTTCCTCGGCGTGGTGCAGATCGTCGTCTACACCGGCGCGATCATGATGCTCTTCCTCTTCGTCGTCATGCTGGTCGGCATCACCGCCGCCGACTCGCTGAAGGAGACGCTGAAAGGCCAGCGCTGGATGGCCGCGCTGTGCGGCCTCGGCTTCGGCATCCTGCTGATCGCGGGCATCGCCAACGCCTCCCTGGACACCTTCGCCGGCACCGGCGCGGCCAACGCGGTGGACGGCGGCAACGTGCCGGGCCTGGCCCACCTGGTGTTCACCAGGTACGTGTGGGCGTTCGAGATCACCGGCGCGCTGCTGATCACCGCGGCGATCGGCGCGATGGTGCTCACCCACCGCGAGCGGACCGAGGAGCGGCGCACCCAGCGGGAGCTGGCCGAGGCCCGGGTCCGCGAGGGCCGCCAGGTCACCCCGCTGCCGGCGCCGGGCACCTACGCCCGGCACAACGCGGTCGACGTGCCGGCGCTGCTGCCGGACGGCTCGGTCGCCGAACTGTCGGTCAGCTCCACGCTGCGCGACCGCGGCCAGATCCGCGACGTGTCGCGGGACGCCATGCGGCGGCTGGCCGCACTCGACCAGCGCTCCGACGAGTGGCTGGAACGCGCCCCCGAACAGGCCCCGGAACACCCCGAGTTGGCGCAGGACGGCGAGCGGGACACCGAGCCCGCGCAGGAGGGGGCGAAATGAACCCGGTGAACTACCTCTACCTGGCGGCGCTGCTGTTCACCATCGGCGCGGCCGGCGTCCTGATCCGGCGCAACGCGATCGTGGTGTTCATGTGCGTGGAGCTGATGCTGAACGCCTGCAACCTGGCGTTCGTCACCTTCTCCCGGCTGCACGGCAACCTCGACGGGCAGGTCATCGCGTTCTTCACGATGGTCGTCGCGGCCGCCGAGGTCGTGGTCGGCCTGGCGATCATCGTGTCGATCTACCGAACCCGCCACTCGGCCTCGGTCGACGACGCGAACCTGATGAAGCTGTAAGGGGCTGCGAGACGTGGAAACCCTGATCGGACTGCTCGTCGCGGCGCCGCTGCTGGGCGCGGGCATCCTGCTCACCGGCGGCCGCCGGCTCGACCGTGGCGGCCACCTGCTGGGCACCGTGTTCGCGCTGCTGTCCTTCGTGCTCGGCGTGGTGCTCTTCGTCAACATGCTCGGCAAGAGCGCCGACCACCGCGCCCTGCACTCCCACCTGTTCACCTGGGTGCCGGTGGAGGGCTTCCAGGCCCAGGTCGGCTTCCAGCTCGACCAGCTGTCGATGACGTTCGTGCTGCTGATCACCGGTGTGGGCACCCTGATCCACATCTACTCGATCGGCTACATGGAGCACGACGAGCGCCGCCGCCGCTTCTTCGGCTACCTCAACCTCTTCCTCGCGGCGATGCTGCTGCTGGTGCTCGCCGACAACTACCTCCTGCTGTACGCCGGCTGGGAGGGCGTCGGCCTGGCGTCCTACCTGCTGATCGGCTTCTGGCAGCACAAGCCCAGCGCGGCCACCGCGGCGAAGAAGGCGTTCCTGGTCAACCGGGTCGGCGACATGGGGCTGTCCATCGGCATCATGCTGATGTTCACCACGTTCGGCTCGTTCGCCTTCGCCGACGTGCTGCCGGCCGCGGCCGGGGCGTCGGCCACCCAGCACGCCACGGTCACCGGCATCGGCTTCATGCTGCTGCTCGCCGCGTGCGGCAAGTCCGCGCAGGTGCCGCTCCAGTCCTGGCTCGGCGACGCGATGGAGGGCCCGACCCCGGTCTCGGCCCTGATCCACGCCGCGACCATGGTGACCGCGGGCGTCTACCTGATCGTCCGCTCCGGGACGATCTTCAACGCGGCGCCGGACGCGCAGACCGCGGTGGTCACCGTCGGCGCGGTCACGCTGCTCTTCGGTGCGATCGTCGGTTGCGCCAAGGACGACATCAAGAAGGCGCTGGCCGGCTCCACGATGTCGCAGATCGGCTACATGATCATGGCGGCCGGGCTCGGCCCGATCGGCTACGTCTTCGCGATCATGCACCTGGTCACGCACGGCTTCTTCAAGGCGGGGCTGTTCCTCGGCGCCGGCTCGGTGATGCACGGCATGAACGACGAGGTGGACATGCGCCGCTACGGCGGCCTGCGCAGGTACATGCCGATCACCTTCGTCACCTTCGGCCTGGGCTACCTGGCGATCATCGGCTTCCCGGGGCTGTCCGGCTTCTTCTCCAAGGACAAGATCATCGAGGCGGCGTACGCCAAGGGCGGCACCGAGGGCTGGATTCTCGGCAGCGCGGCCCTGTTGGGCGCCGCGGTCACCGCTTTCTACATGACGCGCGTGATGCTGATGACGTTCTTCGGCGAGAAGCGGTGGGTGCCGGACGCCGAAGGGCGGGAGCCCCACCCGCACGAGTCGCCGGCCTCCATGACGGTTCCCATGATCATCCTCGCGTTCGGGTCGGTGTTCGCCGGCGCGGCGTTCAGCATCAACTCCTCGTTCCTGAAGTGGCTGGAGCCGGTCACCGGGCACAGCGAGGGCGACTCGCCGCTGAGCACCGGCACCGTCACCGCCGCCACCATGGTCTGCCTGGTGGTCGGCGTCGGCATCGCCTGGCTGATGTACGGGCGCAGGACCGTGCCCGCGGTCGCGCCGCGCGGCAGCCTGGCCACCCGGGCGGCCCGCCGCGACCTGCTCCAGGACGACTTCAACCACGTGGTGCTGGTCCGGGGCGGCGAGCACCTGACCCGCTCGCTGGTCTACCTCGACCACACCCTGGTCGACGGCGCCGTCAACGGTACGGCCGCCTCCGTCGGCGGGCTGTCCGGACGGCTGCGCCGGCTCCAGAACGGCTACGTCAGGTCGTACGCCGTCTCCATGCTCGGCGGTACCGCGGTGGTGGTCGCCGCGACCCTTCTCATGAGGGCGGTCTGATAGCTCATGTCGTTTCCTCTGCTGACCACCACCGCGGCGCTGCCCGCGGTCGGCGCCGTCGTCACCGCCGCGGTGCCCGCCGCGCGCCGCCTCGCCGCCAAGTACACGGCGCTGGCGTTCTCGCTGGGCACGCTGGTGCTGGCGATCGTGGCGCTGGTGCGGTTCGACCCGCACGGCGACCGCTACCAGCTCACCGAGTCGCACACCTGGGTCAAGAGCTTCGGGCTCCACTACGACCTGGGCGTGGACGGCATCGCGGTCGTCATGGTCGCGCTGACCGCGGTGCTGATCCCGTTCGTGATGCTCGCCGGCTGGCACGACGCCGACCCGCTGGAGGGGCCCGACCCCAACCGGCGCTGGCGGCCCACCCAGGGCTTCTTCGCGCTGATCCTGCTGGTCGAGGCGATGGTGGTGCTCTCCTTCGAGGCCACCGACGTCTTCCTCTTCTACATCTTCTTCGAAGCGATGCTGATCCCGATGTACTTCCTCATCGGCGGCTTCGGCGACCGGGCGCACGCCTCCGGCGAGGAGGAGGCGGCCCGCCAGCGTTCGTACGCGGCGGTGAAGTTCCTGCTGTACAACCTGGTCGGCGGGCTGATCATGCTGGCCGCGGTGATCGGGCTGTACGCCGCGACCGCGGACCAACTGGGCACCGGCACCTTCTCGTTGCAGGAGATCCTCACCGCCCGCGCCGCCGGGCACCTGGACCTGTCCACCACCACCGAGCGCTGGCTCTTCCTCGGCTTCTTCTTCGCCTTCGCGGTGAAGGCGCCGCTGTGGCCGCTGCACACCTGGCTGCCGAACGCGATGGGCGAGTCCACCGCGCCGGTCGCGGTGCTGATCACCGCGGTGGTGGACAAGGTCGGCACGTTCGCGATGCTGCGCTTCTGCCTCCAGCTCTTCCCGGACGCCTCGAAGTGGGCGACCCCGGTGATCCTGGTGCTCGCGGTGATCAGCATCATCTACGGCGCGCTGCTCGCGGTCGGCCAGCGCGACATCAAGCGGCTGATCGCCTACGCGTCGGTGTCGCACTTCGGCTTCATCATCCTGGGCATCTTCGCGATGACCAGCCAGGGCCAGTCCGGCGCGACGCTCTACATGGTCAACCACGGCATCTCCACCGCCGCGTTGATGCTGGTCGCCGGGTTCCTGATCACCCGGCGCGGGTCGCGGTTGATCGACGACTTCGGCGGGGTGCAGAAGGTCGCGCCGGTACTCGCCGGCACCTTCATGGTCGGCGGCCTGGCCACGCTGTCGCTGCCGGGGCTCGCGCCGTTCGTCAGCGAGTTCCTGGTGCTGGTCGGCACCTTCAGCCGGCACCCGGTGCTCGGCATCGTCGCCACGCTGGGCATCGTGCTCGCCGCGCTGTACGTGCTGGTGCTCTACCAGCGCACCATGACCGGCCCGGTGAAGGCCGGCATCGAGGGCATGGCCGACCTGAAAGCACGTGAACTGCTGGTGGTCGCACCGCTGATCGCGCTGCTGCTCTTCCTCGGCGTGTACCCCAAGCCGGTGGCGGACATCGTCAACCCGTCGGTCCAGCACACGCTCTCCGACGTGCACAAGACCGACCCCAAGCCCGCGCTGGAGGCGAAGAAGTGAGCGCCGCACTGCATACGGGACCCGCCGTCCACACCCTGTGGACGAGCGCCGCGTCCACCACGGACCGCTTCCCCACCCCGCACATCGAGTACGCGCAGCTGTCCCCGGTGCTGATCGTCTTCGGCGTGGCGATGGTGGGGGTGCTCGCCGAGGCGTTCGTGCCCCGCC
Organism: Actinacidiphila sp. bgisy145; assembly: GCF_057708125.1. Taxonomy (NCBI): domain Bacteria; kingdom Bacillati; phylum Actinomycetota; class Actinomycetes; order Kitasatosporales; family Streptomycetaceae; genus Actinacidiphila; species Actinacidiphila sp. bgisy145. The sequence goes on along the minus strand of NZ_JBYIRL010000010.1, from coordinate 194,424 downwards.
GGTCCCGCTACACCACCCAGGTGGTGCTGGCCGTGGTCGGCCTGGCCGCCGCGTTCGCCGCCGTGGTGGCACTCGCCGAGAAGGGCTACGGCACCACGAAGGCGCACATCGCGGCGATGGGCGCGGTGGCCGTGGACGGCCCGGCGCTCTTCCTCCAGGGCACCATCCTGCTGGTGTCGCTGGTCGCGGTGTTCACCTTCGCCGAGCGACGACTCGACCCGAAGGCCCACGGCCGGCACGTCGACTCCTTCGCCGCACAGGGCTCCGCGGTGCCCGGCGGCGACCAGGAGAAGGCCGCGGTCCGCGCCGGGTTCACCACCACCGAGGTCTTCCCGCTGCTGCTCTTCGCCGTCGGCGGGATGCTGGTCTTCCCGGCGGCGAACGACCTGCTGACGCTCTTCGTGGCGCTGGAGGTCTTCTCCCTGCCGCTGTACATCCTGTGCGCGCTCGCCCGCCGCAACCGGCTGATGTCGCAGGAGGCCGCGGTCAAGTACTTCCTGCTCGGCGCCTTCTCGTCGGCGTTCCTGCTCTTCGGCATCGCGCTGCTGTACGGCTACGCGGGCACCGTGTCGTACTCCGGGATCTCCTCGGTGGTCGACGGCACCGCGAAGATCACCCCGGCGCTCGCCGACACCACCGGGAACGACGCGCTGCTGCTGATCGGGCTGGCGATGGTCGCGGTCGGGCTGCTGTTCAAGGTCGGCGCGGTGCCGTTCCACATGTGGACGCCGGACGTCTACCAGGGCGCGCCGACCCCGGTCACCGGGTTCATGGCCGCGGCCACCAAGGTCGCCGCGTTCGGCGCGCTGCTGCGGCTGCTGTACGTGGTGCTGCCGGGGATGCGCTGGGACTGGCGGCCGGTGATGTGGGGCGTGGCGATCGCCACGATGGTCATCGGCGCGGTGATCGCGGTCACCCAGACCGATGTGAAGCGGCTGCTGGCCTACTCGTCCGTCGCGCACGCCGGGTTCATCCTGGCCGGCGTGATCGCCACCGACAAGGCGGGCGTGTCGTCGGTGCTGTTCTACCTGGCCGCGTACTCCTTCGTGACCCTCGGCGCGTTCGCGGTGGTCACCCTGGTGCGCGACGCGGGCGGCGAGGCCACCCACCTGTCGCGCTGGGCGGGCCTGGGCCGCCGCTCGCCGCTGGTCGCCGCGGTCTTCGCGGTGTTCCTGCTGGCGTTCGCCGGCATCCCGCTGACCTCCGGGTTCGCGGGGAAGTTCGCGGTCTTCAAGGCCGCGGCGCAGGGCGGGGCGATGCCGCTGGTCATCGTGGGTGTGATCTCCTCGGCGATCGCGGCGTTCTTCTACATCCGGGTGATCGTGCTGATGTTCTTCAGCGAGCCCAAGGCCGACGGCCCCTCCGTCGCCGTGCCCTCCCCGCTCACCTCGACCGCGATCGCCCTCGGCGTCGCCGTCACGGTCGTCCTGGGCCTGGCCCCCCAGTATTTCCTGGACCTCGCCGACAAGGCCGGCGTCTTCGTCCGCTGACCCACCACCCCACCCTTGGTGCGCAGGGGGCCCGGCATCCCGGGCCCCCTTCGCCGTTTCCCCGTACGGGATGTCAACTCAGATGAACGGATGGTGGTTTGTTATTCACATCAGTTGACCGGTGGGCGGGGGGTGGGGAATGCTGAACGCCGTCGCCGGCCACGGCGCGACCGCACTGCCGCTCCTCGGCCGGGCGAAGCGGGCCCGCCTCGGGTGGGGCCCGAACGTGACGGCGGCCGGCCCTCAGCGGGCGGCCTCGACCGAAGGAGAACCCCCGTGTCCCCTCTTGCCGCGAAGGCGAACGACAGCACCGAGCTGGCGGCCGTGCCGCTGCGGGCCACCGACGTGCAGCGGCTGGCGAGCACCGAGGTGCAGCCCATCCTGTCCGTCGTACTGGTGACCTGCTCCGTCAGCGTGTCGATCAGCGTCAGCGGCGGCACCCTGCCCGACGCGTAAGGCCCGCCTGCTCGCCCTCCCTCCCACCCCGGCCCGGCGGCGGGAGGGAGGGCGCCCCACGAGCGCCTGCCGACGAACCCGCCAGGAAGGGGAAGACCCGTGCCGAGACTCCAGCGCATACTGCGTGCCGCGGTGGCACCGCCCACGGTGGACCGCGGGACGGCCCTGACCGCGATGGAACGCCTCGGCGCGGTCAACCACCTGGTGGCGAGCCTGGAGTACCTGGCCACCCCCGGCGACCGCCGCCCCGGCGGCCTCAACGACTGGCAGGTCGCCCGCGGGCAGTTCGCGCGCTGGCCGCGCCCGGCCCGCGCCGCGCTCGACGCCGTGGGCCGGCCCGCCGTGACCCGCACCCTGCACGCCGCCCGCGTCGCCGCGGCCGGCGCCCTGCTCCTGCCGCTGCCCCGCCGCGGCCGCCTCGCCGCCGACGCGGTGCTCTGCGCCGCCTCCCTCGCCCTCTACCCGCGCAACCACTACGGCACCGACGGCGCCGACCAGGCCGCGTTCGTCGCCCAGACCGCCGCCGCCATCGCCCGGGCGGCCGAGCAGCGCCGGCCCGCCACGGTCGACGCCTGTCTGTGGTTCGCCGGCCTCCAGTCGGTGCTGTCCTACACCGCGTCCGGCTGGGTCAAGGCGTCCAGCCGGACCTGGCGCAGCGGCCGCGCCCTGTCCGGGGTGCTGCGCACCGTCTCCTACGGCCAGGAGCACGCCTGGCGGCTGGCCCACGACCACCCGCGCGCCGCCAAAGCGGTCTGCACCTGCGTGGTGGCCCTCGAATCGGCCTTCCCCGCGGTCCACCTGGCCCGCGGCCGCCCCGCCGTCCCCCTGGTCGCCGCCGCCGCGGGCTTCCACCTCGCCAACGCCGGCGTGATGGGCCTGGGCCGCTTCCTCACCGGCTTCTGCGCCCTGCACCCGGCGGTGCTCTACGTCACCGGGCCGCGCGAACGCCCCCTGCCCGGAGGGCTGGTGCAGCGCCGCGACGACACCTTCCCGCTCGCCGCGGGCGCCGCCCTGACCGCCGCGCTGACCGCCGGCGCCGTCGTACGCGCCCGCGACCGCCGTACGGTGCTGCGCGGCCGCGGCGACGAGCAGCGCTTCGTCACCACCGCCGGCACCCTCCTCGTCCACCGCCGCGCCACCGCGCTCGGCACGCACCGCCGCAAGAGCACCGCCGCGGCACCGGTCGTGGTGCTCAGCGGGGCGCTGGCCGAGTCGCCCGAGCGCGCGGAGTGGCTGGTGCGGGAACTGGCCGAGCGGTACGAGGTGGTGACCTACCACCGGGCCGGGCAGGCCGGGAGCGGGGCGCGGGAGAGACCCCGGCCGGGCGGCGGGCCGGCGGGCGCCGCGGCGGACCTCGCGGAGCTGGTGGACCACGTCGCGGACGGGCAGCCCGCGGTCCTCGTCGGCCACGGCGTCGGCGGAGCGGTCGCCGCGGCCGCCGCGAGCCGCCTGGAGGACCGCCTCGCGGGCCTGGCCCTGGTGGACCCCTACCACCCGGGCGTGCAGGACGCGGAACCGGAGCACCACCGCGAAGTCACCGCGCTGCTCGACCAGATGACCGTCTCCCTGCGGCTGGGCCTGGGCCAGCTGCTGCGCGACCCGGACTGGCTGCGCCTGCTCCCACCGGACGTACGGGGCCTGGCCCGCGCGCACTACCGCGACGCCGCCGGGTGGCGCGCGGCCCGCGACGAGTGGCGGGCGCTGCGCGGCACCGCCGGCGTCCCGGCCGCGGCCGTCCCCACCTGCCTGGTGCTGTGCGAGCCCGGCGGCCCGCCGCCGGAGGACCGGCGGGCCCGCCAGGAGCAGTACCTGCGGCGCGCCCCGCACACGCAGGTGCACACCGTGGACGCCCCCCGCGAGCATGTGCTCGCCGCCCGCGGCTCCGCCCGGGCCGTCGCCGAACTGGTCGCGGGCTTCACCGCGGGCACCACCGCCGAGCGGGGGAGGGCCGCCGATGTCCCCGCTTAGCGGCCGGCCCGCACCGGGCGGCGCCGACGCGGTCGGCGCGCTGGCGCTCGCGGCGCTCGCCACCTGGTTCGCGGCCACCGTCCTGAGCCAGCACCCGCGCCCGGAGTTCAACCGGCTCGCGGCCCTGGACGGCACCGGCGCCCTCATCCCCAACTGGCGCTTCTTCGCGCCCGAACCGGCCCGCCACGACTTCCACGTCCTGTTCCGGACCGAGGAGGCCGACGGCCGCGCCACCCCCTGGCAGGAGGGCTCCGCGATCACCCCGCGCCGCCCGCTGCACACCGTGTGGTTCCCGAACCGCCGCCGGGAGAAGGCGCTCTACGACCTGTGCCACGAACTCGTCGCCGTCATGCGGCAGTTCGACGGCGACCTCACCCAGGCCCCCGCCTACCGCATGCTGCGCAACTCCGTGGCCCGCACGGTCGCCGAACGGCCCGGACCGCCGCCCCGCGGCTTCCAGTTCGTGGTCGCCCGCCACACCGGCCACGACCCGGCGCACGACCCGGACTACCTGTTCGTCTCGCCGTACATCCCGTTCACCCCGGCCGCACCGTACGCCTGAGCCGGGCCGCCTGAGTCGTACGCCCTGCCCCCGTACGGGCGTCAGGACGTGGTCGCCCAGGCCAGGAGCGCGGAGTGCGGCAGGGACAGCGCACCGTCGGCGGTGCGGAACTGAGCCGCCAACTCGTCGTAGTGGCGCCGTACTTCCGCCACAGCCCCCGGGGGGAGGGAGTGCAGGATCTGGCCGGACGTGGCGATCCCGGCGGCCGGTCCCGACCACCACACCTCGGGGTCGACCACGTGGTCCCAGCTCAGTGTGGTGCAACGCGCCCCGGTCAGCCCGGCTCCCGTCAGCAGCCCGGCCAGGCCCTCCTCGGTACGGGGGAAGTTGTCCTCTTCGGCGATCAGGGGGATGGACGGGGGCCGGGTGGCACCGGCCGCTTCCAGGGCCCGGCCCACCAGCGCCTGCCCCGGCGCGGGCGGCGCGGACCAGATCGTGACCGCGACCCGGCCGCCGGGCCCGGCCACCCGGCGCAGCTCGGCGAGCGCGGCCGCGGGCCGACCCACGTGGTTGACCACGAAGTTCGCCACGACCGCGTCGAACTCGCCGTCGGCGAAGGGGAGTTCGGGCAGCAGCGCGTGCTGGACCCGCGCCTCGGGCACCGCCCGCGCCGCGCGCTCGACCATGCTCGGCTCCGCGTCCACCGCGAAGACCTCCGCGCCCCGGCGCACCGCCAGCGCCGCCGCGGTGCCCGGCCCGGTGCCGACGTCCAGTACCCGCACGCCCGCGCCCACCCCGGCGGCGTCGAGCAGCATGGGCACGGTGTGCGCGCACAGCAGCCCGAAGCTCCGCGCGTACGCCTCCGCCCGTCCGGCCCACGCCTCGCGCTCGAACGCGTCGAAGTCGCCCACCGCACACCTCCGTGCCGTACCCGAATCCGTGCCGTACCCGAACTGTTCGCCCAACGGCTGTAGTCGATCACTCTAGAGGAGAGAAACGACACCTTCCGCCATGTCGGCCGGGCCCCCGATCCGCTTGCCCGATACGTCCAACTCACGCACGTCGCCCCGGTGTTCGCGTCGGTGGACGCGAGCCCCGGGGCGGCTGTGGGCGGGCGGCCGGGATCAGTTCGGCACGGCCAGCAGGAGCGCGAACCGGGCGGCGTCGTCGGTCCACCAGTGGCGGACGGTGAAGCCGCCCGCGTGCAGCTCGGCGGTCAGCGACTCGCGGCGGAACTTGCAGGACAGCTCGGTGCGCAGGTCCTCCCCGGCCGCGAGGTCCACCGACAGGTCGAGGTCGGGGATCTTGACGGTCTGGGCGACCCGTGCGCGCAGGTGCATCTCCATCCGCTCGTCCTCGGCGTTCCAGACGGCGACGTGCTCGAAGGCGTCCGGGTCGAAGTCCGCGCCGAGTTCGCGGTTCAGGACGTGCAGCACGTTCTTGTCGAACTCGGCGGTGACACCGGCCGCGTCGTCGTAGGCACGGATCAGCACCTGCGGGTCCTTCACCAGGTCCGCGCCGAGCAGCAGCATGTCGTCGCTGCTCAGCGAGCGGGTCAGGGTGCGGTAGAAGGCGGCGCGCTGCGGGCCGTCGAAGTTGCCGATGGTGCTGCCGAGGAAGGCGAGCAGCCGCGGCCCCGGCTCGTCGGACAGCGGGATGCCGCCCTCGAAGTCGGCGACGGTGGCGGCGACTTCGAGCCCGGGGTAGTCGGCGCAGATCGCCCGCCCGGCCGCCTCGAGCGCGGACGCGCTGACGTCCAGGGGCGCGTAGCGGCGCAGCGTGCCGCCCGCGGTGAGGGCGTCCAGCAGCAGCCGGGTCTTGCGCGAGGAGCCCGAGCCCAGCTCGATCAGGGTGGCCGCGCGGGTGGCCGCGGCGATCTCCGGGGCCCGGCGGACCAGGATCTCCTGCTCGGCCCGGGTCGGGTAGTACTCGGGCAGTTTCGTGATCTGCTCGAACAGGTCGCTGCCGCGCTTGTCGTAGAACCACTTGGGCGGCAGGGTGCGCGGCGCGGCGGTCAGACCGCCGGCCACGTCGGCGTGCAGGGTGTCGGTGAAGTACCCGGCGGGCAGCCGGTCGTCGAGGGTGAAGCGGCTCTGGTTCTCGTCGCTCATGAGGGTGGTGTCCTTGCGTTCGGGGCGCAGCGCGATGACGCGGACGCCTTCCGTGGTGGCCAGGAGCAGGGAACGGTCGGGGACCTCGCGCCACTCGCCGAGCGCGGCCCCGACCGCGTCGTCGGGTTCTGACGCGACGACCACCGCGCCCGGGCGGACCCGGTACCAGAGCGTGTCGCCCCACGCGCTGGCGGCGATGGTACGGCCGTCGGTGAGCAGGAAGTTGAGCCGCGCGGTCGGCCGGGCGGCGGCGACCTCGCGGACCACGGCGGCCAGCGCGCCGCCCGGCGGCTCGCCCCGGCGCAGCCGGCCGGCGAGCATCGCCCACAGCAGCGCGGAGTCCGACCGCGCCTCCAGGGCGAGCAGTTCGGCCGCGGCGAGCCCGGTGGGCAGCCGGGTCCAGTCCGGTATGGCGCCGTTGTGGCTGAACAGCCAGCGCCCGTCCCGGAAGGGCGCGGCCGCCGCCTCGTCGGGCGCGGTGCCCTCGGTGGCCGAGCGCACCGCGGCCAGCACGGCACCGCTGCGGATCACCCGGGCCAGCTCGGTGAAGTTGGGGTCGGCCCATATCGGCAGCGCGCGGCGGTAGCGGGCGGGCACCGGCACGCCCGCGTCGCCGGGCAGTTCCGCACTGACGCCAACGCCAACGCCAACGCCACCGCCGACGCCCGCACCGTCCGCCGCCGCCGGCGCCTGGGGCGCGTCGGCTGCGTCGGCCGATGTCTCCGCCAGCGGATACCAGCCCACCCCGAAACCGTCGGCGTTCACCGTGCCGTGCCGCTGCCGCCGCGGCTGCCAGGACTGCTCGTACAGGCCCCGCGGCGGCGCCACGAGCAGGTGCGCCAGCGGCAACGGCGGTCCCACGTACGCGAGATGGCGGCACATCAGGCGCTCCCACCGCCCGCCGCCCCCGACGTTCCCGCTGCCCGCGCCGCCCCGGTGCCCGCCTCCGCCTCCGTCAGGTCCCGCGCGGTGCGGAACCCGGCGAAGATCTGCCGGCGGATCGGGTAGTCCCAGTTCCGGAAGGTGCCGCGGCAGGCCACCGGGTCCACCCCGAACGCGCCGCCGCGCAGCACCTTGTACTCCGGCCCGAAGAACAACTCGGAGTACTCCTTGTACGGGAAGGCGGCGAAGCCCGGGTAGGGGGCGAAGTCCGAGGACGTCCACTCCCACACGTCGCCGATCAGCTGGCGGGCCCCGCTGGGCGCCGCGCCCGCGGGGTAGCTGCCCGCGGGCGCCGGCCGCAGGTGCCGCTGCCCGAGGTTGGCGTGCTCCGGCCCCGGGTCGGCGTCGCCCCACGGGTAGCGGCGCGAGCGGCCGGACGCCGGGTCGTGCCGCGCCGCCTTCTCCCACTCCGCCTCGGTCGGCAGCCGCCGGCCGGCCCAGCGGGCGTAGGCGTCGGCCTCGTACCAGCAGACGTGCACCACCGGCTCGTCGGCGGGCACCGCCTCCACATGGCCGAACCTGCGCCGAATCCAGCGGTCCCCGTCGCGGGACCAGAACAGCGGCGCGATGAGCCCGGCGTCCTGCACGTGCCGCCAGCCCGCGGGCGTCCACCAGCGCGGGTCGCGGTAGCCGCCGGCGTCGATGAAGTCGGCGTACCGACCATTGGTGACCGGCACCGTGTCCAGCCAGAAAGGCGCCACCGGCACCTCGTGCGCGGGCAGTTCGTTGTCCAGCGCCCACGGCTCGGTGCTGGTGCCCATGGTGAACGGGCCGCCGGGGACGAGGACCTCACGCGGCAGCGCGGCCGCGTCGGCGGGCGCGGGCGGCGGCGCGGGGGCGTCCAGGACGGCCGGGCCCGAGCGCAGCTGGTGGGTGGCGAGCATCGTCTCGCCGTGCTGCGCCTCGTGCTGGGCGAGCATCCCGAAGACGAAGCCGCCCGCCAGCAGCCGTTCGGGGTGGCCGGGGTCGGTGTCCGCCCCGGCCAGCACGTCCAGGGACTCCTGGCGCACCTCGGCGACGTACGCGCGCGCCTGCGCCGGGCCGAGCAGCGGCAGCGCGGGGCGGTCGGCGCGGGGGTGCCGGAACGCGTCGTAGAGGTGGTCGAGGTCGGGGCGCAGCCCGCCGCGCCGGCCGGCCTCGCGGACCAGCCACAGCTCCTCCTGGTTGCCGATGTGCGCGAGGTCCCACACCAGCGGGGACATCAGCCGGGAGTGCTGGGCGACCAGGTCGTCGTCCGTGACGGAGTCGGTGAGCACGCCGGTGCGGTGCCGGGCGGCCCGCAGCGCGGCCCGGGCCCGGTCGGCGGGGTCAGCCGGGTCACCGGGGTGGCCGGGCCCACCGGGGTGGCCGGGCGGGGCCGTCGGGGCGCCGCCGGCCGAAGCCGCGGGTGCGACGCGGGGGGCCGAAGGTGCCGGAGCGGCTGAAGGGGTCGGCGGGGCCTGGTTCTCGGCAGCGCCGTGGTACGGAGTACGGGGGTCTGTCACGACTAGCCTTCCGGTGGGTCAGGCGCGGCTCAACGCGTCCAACTGGTCGTGGGCCGGACATCGGCCGCGTTCGGGGTAGCGCTCGGCGAAGTCGGAGAGGGCCTGCCGCAGGGCCGGGGAAGCGCCGGCGCGCGACAGCGCGCTCTCGGCGGCGGCGAAACAGGCGCGGGCCGCTCGGGCCAGTTCCGGATCGGCCAGGCCGGTCCGGGCGGCGCGGCGCCAGACGAGATCGGAGGGGAGCAGGTCACCGTCCGTGGCGAACGGTTCGGTGGCGGCGTAGGCGCACTCCGCGGCGACCGGATCGTCCAGGAGGGTTGCCGCGAGCACCGTCGGCACGATCCACTGGTCGCCGTCCTGCGCGTCGGTCATCCGGAGCTCCAGCCAGCCGCGCGGGCGGACCGGGGGGAAGAGAGTGCTGAGGTGGTAGTCGAGGTCGTCGGCGGTGGGCCGCCGCACGCCCGGCGCGCCCCGCACCCACTGGCGGAAGGTGAGCCCATGGGGAGCGGACCAGTCGTCGCGGCGAGCGTGATCCGTGCCGGCGGGGGAGCCCGCCGCAGGGCCGCCGGCCGGGCCCGCACCTGGGCCCGCGGCGGCGACGGCCGCCTGCGCCGCGGGGGCGCCCGCCGGCGCGCCCTCCTGCCGGATGCACAGCACCCGGGCGTCCAGGGCGTACCGGGCCCATGCCGCACGCGGGTCCTCGTCCCGCCCGTCGTGCCGCGGCTGCCGGGTCCGACCGGGGTCCATCAGCGCCCAGTTCGCCTGCCGGGTGGAGACCCAGCCGGTCGGGCGGCCGTCCCGGAAGGGCGAGTTCGCGAAGGCGGCGACCATCACCGGGCCGATCCGGTGGGCCAGCGCCCACCGGCTGCGGTATCCGGTGATGCCCGCGCTGTCGTCGCCGCTGTCCAGGTTGACCTGCAAGGACGCGGTGCGGCGCATCATCGTGCGGCCCCAGGGGCCCTCGCGGTCGAAGAAGCGCTCCATCGCCCGGTAGCGGGGATGGTCCAGGACGCGGGGCGGTTCGCGGTGGGGATCGAGTCCGGAGCCGACGAGCACCAGCCCGGCGCGTTCGACGGCTTCCCGGAGGGCGGCGAGGTCTTCGGCCATCGCCGTGACGCACCCGCTGAGCGAGGGTGCGGGCGGGGAGCTCAGCTCCACCTGGCCACCCGGTTCGCGGGTGAGCCTGCTGCCCCGGGGCAGTGCCCCTGGGGCCTCGACCGGCGCGAGCGCCGCATCGAGCCGTTCGACGGATATCAGTTCGCGCGGATCGGAGCGGTCCTGGACCAGCCACTCCAGCTCCACGCCGGTCCGTTCGGGCGGTCCGGTCTTGAAGCACACGCCGCGTATGTGGGCTTCCGCCTCCTCCTCGGTGAGGTCTTCACCCAGGTCGGCACGGTAGGGGCCCATCGATCCACCTCCTCAGTTCTTCTGTCGGGTGTTCATCCGAAGCGAGGACATGTCACATGGTGCTGCCGAGAGTGTAGTTCGGCATGGTGCGTGGCGATCCTGCCTCTCCTCCGGAACGGCCGCCCGTTCAAGCATTCGATATCGGCCGAGTATTCCCCTGTTCGCGCACTTCACTCTTTCGAGTGGGTCGTATATGAATAAACCCGGGTGATCAGGATTATACGGGCGGTGATCGTCCGTAGCTCGTCGCAGGGCCATGCCCCGGCGGTGATCAACACCTGACCGGCTACCCTGCCGGTAGGAGCAGTCGCAGGTCCCCGTCCCCGGACGGTCTCGTGCGGCGGTTCCCCGCAGTAGCCGCAGCAAGCCGCCAGCCGCCCCGGGACAGACCCGCCAGATGCCAGACCAGCGACAGGAGTACCCCTCGTGACCGTCGTCGGGCCCTTCGGGCTGAGCGTGTGGGACGAGAACCTCGATGCCGACGTCCAGGCCGGTCTCGCAGCCGTGGAGGAAGGGCTGCTGGAGGCGACCAAGAGCGACGTCCCCTTCATCACCGACACCGCGCGGCACCTGCTGCGGGCCGGCGGCAAGCGCTTCCGGCCACTGCTGGTGATGCTCGGGGCGCAGTTCGGCGACCCGCACGCGCCCGGGGTGGTGCCCGCGGCCGTCGTCGTGGAGCTGACCCACCTCGCCACCCTCTACCACGACGACGTCATGGACGAGGCGGACGTGCGCCGCGGGGTGCCGAGCGCCAACTCCCGCTGGGACAACTCGGTGGCCGTGCTCACCGGCGACTTCCTCTTCTCCCGCGCCTCCCACATCCTCGCGGACCTCGGGCCCGAGGCGGTGCGGGTGCAGGCCGAGGCGTTCGAACGCCTGGTCACCGGGCAGATCATGGAGACCGTCGGCCCGCGTGACGGGCGCGACCCGCTCGACCACTACCTGGACGTCATCGCGGGCAAGACCAGCTCGCTGATGGCCGTCTCCGGGCGGTTCGGGGCGATGATGTCCGGCGCCGACGAGTCGGTGGTCCACGTCCTGACGCAGTACGGCGAGCGGATCGGCGTCGCGTTCCAACTCGCCGACGACGTCCTGGACATCGCCAGCGACAGCCACGAGTCGGGCAAGACGCCCGGCACGGACCTGCGCGAGGGCATCCCGACGCTGCCGGTGCTGCACCTGCGCCGGTGGCGGGCGCAGGGGAGCGGCCCGCAGACCCCGCAGGACCGCCGGCTGAACGAACTCCTCGACGGCGACCTGACGGACGACGCGCTGCACGCCGAGGCGCTGCACCTGCTGCGCGCGCACCCCGCGCTCGAACAGGCCCGCCGCGACACCGTCCGCTACGCCGACGAGGCCCGCGCGGCGCTCGCCCCGCTGCCCGAACTCCCCGCGAAGGCGTCCCTCGCCGCGCTCTGCGACGCCGTCGTCCACCGCGCCGGCTGACCGCTCCCCGGATCTGCGCGGCTCTTCCGGCAGCGACCGCAGCGGCCCCAGGGACTCCGGAGTGACCTAAGGGGGTGTCATACCCCAGGGGGACGGGAAGGGCAGCCCGTGGGGGGACTCGGTCGGGGCGCGGCGGGAGGAGAATGGGGCCTGGGAGAGGGTCCGCTGCGAGCAGACCGCCGCTGACGACGGAGGCAGACGCAATGGCACTGACCGAACGGATCGGACGGCCCGAGCCGGAGGAGCCGGAGCAACCGCGGGGCCGCGGCCGGAAGATCGCGCGCTACGCCGTACCCGTGGCGGTGGCGGGAGTGGCGGCCGCGACCATCACGCTGGTCCCGGCGCTCGCCGACGCGGGCACCCCGTCGCTGCCGAAGATCACCGCGCAGCAGCTGCTGACGAAGATCGCGGCCTCGCACACCCGCACCCTGGACGGCACCGTGAAGGTGAGCACCGACCTGGGCCTGCCCGACGCGCTCTCGGGGGGCGCGGCCGACGGCCTGCTGTCGGGCGCGGGCCAGGGCGGCGGCAACGGCGGCAGCGGCAGCGGCTCGTCCGCGGCGCCGCAGACGCAGCTCGTCCAGCTGCTGGCCGGCACCCACCAGTTGCACGTGTCGGTGGACGGCCCGGACCGGCAGAAGGTCTCGGTCATCGAGCCGACCGCCGAGTACAGCGTCATCCACAACGGCACCCAACTGTGGGCGTACGACAGCGCGTCGAACCAGGCGTACCACGCGACGCTGCCCGCGGCGGACGGTGCGGACGGCGCGGGCGCGGACGGGGCCGCGGGCGTGCCCACCACCCCGCAGGCCGCCGCCGAGCAGGTGCTCGCCGCGGCGCGGGGCACCGCCTCGATCACGGTCGACGGCACCGCCCGGGTGGCCGGCCGCAGCGCCTACGAGCTGGTGGTGACCCCCGAGCACGCCGACCGCACCACGGTCGGCTCCGTGCGCATCGCGGTCGACTCCGGCACCGGGGTGCCGCTGAAGTTCACCCTGCTCCCGAAGGGCGGCGGCAAGGCCGTCTTCGACATCGGCTTCACCAAGGTCGGCTTCGGCCGCCCGGCCGCGAGCACCTTCGCGTTCAGCGCGCCCAAGGGCGCCGAGGTGACCGAGGGCAAGGCGTCCGGCGCGTCCGGCGGCTCCGGCTCCGGCGCCCTGTCCGCCCTGGCCGCGCCCACCGTCCTGGGCACCGGCTGGGACTCCATCGCGGTCATCGACACCGGCGGCGCGGGCACGGCAGCCACCAAGGGCTCCGGCGGCCAGGGCGGCGCCGACGCGCAGTCCCTGCTCGACAGTTACGGCACCAAGGTCACCGGCTCCTTCGGCACCGGCACCGTCTTCCACACCCGCCTGGTGAACGTGCTCCTCACCGACAAGGGCACGCTCTACGCCGGCGCGGTCACGCAGTCCGCGCTGACCCAGGCGGCCGCCGACGGCGCGAAGTAGCCGGCCCGTCGCGGGAAGCGCCCGCGCGGCCGCGTGGCCGCAGGACCCCGCCCTGACGACCGGACGACCGGCGACCCCGACGACCCGAGACCGTGAAGGAGTGCGATGGCGGAGCCGGCCCTGGCGGCAGCGCCCGGCGAGGCCGTGATCGAGACCCGCGGCCTCGCCAAGCGCTACCGCGGCACCCTCGCGGTCGACGGCCTCGACCTGCGGGTGCCGCGCGGCAGCGTCTTCGGCTTCCTCGGCCCGAACGGCTCCGGCAAGACCACCACCATCCGCATGCTGATGGGCCTGGTCGAGCCGACCGCCGGGTCCGCCCGGGTGCTCGGCCACCCGATGCCGCGCGCGGCCCGCACGGTGCTGCCCCGGGTCGGCGCCCTCATCGAGGGCCCGGCGCTGTACGGCTTCCTGTCCGGCCGCGACAACCTGCTGCGCTACGACGCGGCCGACCCGACCGCCGACCCGCGCACCCGGCGGGCCCGGGTCGGCGCGGCCCTGGACCGGGTGGGGTTGGCCGCGGCCGCCCAGAAGCGGGCGCGGCAGTACTCGCTCGGCATGAAGCAGCGCCTCGGCCTGGCCGCGGCCCTGCTCCAGCCGCGGGACCTGCTGGTGCTCGACGAGCCGACGAACGGCCTCGACCCGCAGGGCATGCGGGAGATCCGCACCCTGGTACGGGAGTTGGCAGCCGACGGCACGACCGTCTTCCTCTCCTCGCACCTGCTGGACGAGATCGAGCAGGTCTGCACGCACGCCGCCGTGATGGCCCGCGGCCGGCTGCTCACCCAGGGGCCGGTCGCCGAACTGTCGGCCGGCGGCCGGGGGCGGCTGGCCGTCACCACCCCGGACCCGGCCGACGCGGTCCGGGTGCTGGCCGGGTGCGGGGTGACCGCTCTGACCACCGACGGGCAGCGCGTCACCGGCGAGTTGCCGGCGCCGCCGCCGGACCTCGCCGAGCTGAACGCGGCGCTGGTCACCGGCGGGGTCCGGGTGCGCGGCTTCGGCCTGGAACGCGGCACGCTGGAGGACGCGTTCGTGGCGCTGACCGGGGAGGGCTTCGATGTCGCGGGCTGAGACGGCGGCGGACCGCACCGACGGGGCACCGCAGCGGACCGGCACGGCGCCGGGCCCGGCCGCCGCACGGGCGGCGCGGCTGCGGTGGACGCTCGGGCTGTTCCGCTCCGAGCTGCTGCTCGTCTTCCGGCGCTGGCGGACCCTCGCGCTGTTCGGGGTGCTGGTGGGCGTCCCGGTGCTGGTCGGTGTCGCGGTCCGGATCGAGACCCGCGACGGCGGGACCCTCGGCGGCGGCGCACACAGCGACAACGGACCGGCGTTCATCCAGCAGGTGAGCAACAACGGCCTGTTCCTGGTCTTCACCGCGCTCGCCGCGACCCTGCCGTTCTTCCTGCCGATGGCGGTCGGCGTGGTGGCGGGTGACGCGATCGCGGGCGAGGCGAGCGGCGGCACCCTGCGCTACCTGCTGGTCGCCCCGGCCGGGCGGACCCGCCTGCTGCTGGCCAAGTACGCCTCGGTGCTGGCCTTCTGCCTCGCCGCGACCCTGGTCGTGGCCGGGTCCGGCCTGGTCGTCGGGTGCGTGCTCTTCCCGGTCGGGGATGTGACGACCCTGTCGGGCACCACGATCCCGCTCTCCCAGGGCATGCTGCGGGCCCTGCTGATCGCGGTGCTGGTGGCCGGGTCGCTGGTGGGCGTGGCCGCCGTCGGGCTGTTCGTCTCGACCCTGACCGACAGCGGGATCGGCGCCATGGCGGCCACGGTCGGCGTGCTGATCACCGTGCAGATCGTGGACTCCATCCCGCAGTTGCACGCGGTCCAGCCGTATCTTTTCCCGCACTACTGGCTGAGCTTCGCCGACGTGCTGCGCGACCCCGTGCAGTGGAGCGCGACGGGGAGGAACCTGGGCCTCCAGGCGCTGTACGCGGCCGTGTTCGGGTCGGCCGCGTGGGCGCGGTTCACCTCGCGCGACATCACCGCGTAGTGCTGCCCGCGGCGGCCCGGCCGGGCGCGGCGCCGGCCCCGGCCGCGGCGAGCGCGAGCCGGCCCCGGCGGGCGGTGCGCAGCGCGTCCCAGGTGAGCACCACCAGCGCGGCCCAGACCAGGAAGAACCCGGCCCACCGGTCGGGCGGCATCGTCTCGTGGAAGTGGAGCACCCCGATCAGGAACTGCGAGACCGGGGTGAGGTACTGCATCAGGCCGATGGTGGACAGCGGCAGCCGGGTCGCGGCCATCCCGAAGAAGATCAGCGGTATCGCGGTGACCAGGCCGCAGGCGGCGAGCAGCGAGGCGTGGCCGGGCCCGTGGTGGGTGAAGGTGGAGTCGCCGCTCGCGCCCAGCACGATCAGGTAGCCGAGCGCGGGCAGGAACTGCACGCTCGCCTCGGCGGCGAGCGACTCCAGGCCGCCCATCGCCACCTTCTTCTTGATCAGCCCGTAGCCGCCGAAGGAGAAGGCCAGCGTGAGCGCGATCCACGGCAGCCGCCCGTAACCGACGGTCAGCACCACCACGGACACGCAGCCGATGCCGACGGCCACCCACTGCACCGGCCGCAGCCGCTCGTGCAGCACCAGCACGCCGAGGCCGATGGTCACCAGCGGGTTGATGAAGTAGCCGAGCGCCGCCTCGACCACGTGGCCGGCGTTCACCGCCCAGATGTACACGCCCCAGTTCACGGTGACCGCGGTCGCCGCGGCCGCGACCAGCGCCATCCGCCGCGGCTGGCGGGCCAGTTCGGCGATCCACGCCCAGCGGCGCAGCACCAGCAGGATGACCGCGGCCACCCCGAGCGACCACACCATGCGGTGCGCCAGGATCTCCAGGGCGCCGGCCGGTTCCAGCAGCGGCCAGTAGAGCGGGAAGAGCCCCCACAGCCCGTAGGCCGCGAAGCCGTAGCCCAGTCCCACCCGCTGCTCGCCCATGCGCCCGCCCCTCGTGATGCCGTACGGCTCCTCGACCGTAGCGGCCGCGCCGCGGCCTGTCATGGCCATATCGCACTGTGGTCATGACAGGCGGCAGGGGCGGGTCCGGGTCAGCCCTCGAGCTGCCGTACGGCGGCGGCCACCGACTCCGGCATCGGCGTGGTCGGGCGGCCGATCAGCCGGGACAGCTCGCCGCTGGTGCCCGCGAGCAGGCCGCGGCCGATGCCGCGGTCCACGTCGACCAGCACCTCGGCCAGGCCCGCGGGCAGGCCCGCGCCCACCAGCACCTCCAGGTACTGCTCGGAGGAGACGTTCTGGTAGCGGATCTCCCGCCCGCTGGCCCGCGAGACCTCCGCCGCGTACTCCGCGAAGCTCCACGCGGTGTCGCCGCTCAGCTCGTACGCCTTGCCCTCGTGGCCCTCGCCGGTGAGCACCACGGCCGCGGCGGCCGCGTAGTCCGCGCGCGCGGCCGAGGCCACCCGGCCCTCGCCCGCGCTGGCGACCACGGCGCCGTGCTCCAGCACCGTGCCCAGGTTCTGCGTGTACACCTCGGTGTACCAGCCGTTGCGCAGGAAGGTGTACGGCAGCCCGGAGTCGAGGATCAGCCGCTCGGTGAGCTTGTGCTCCTCGGCGAGCGCGATGTCGGCCTCGGGGCCGCCGAGGATGCCCGTGTACGCCAGCAGGCCGACGCCCGCCGCGCGCGCGGCGTCGACGACCGCGGTGTGCTGCGGCAGCCGCCGCCCGACCTCGCTGCCGGACACGAACAGCACCCGCTCGCCCGCCTTGAACGCGCCCTTCAGGCTCTGCGGGTCGTCGTACGTCGCGACGCGCACCTGCACGCCCTGGGCGGCCAGGTCGGCCACCTTGCCCTCATCCCGGACGACCGCCGCGATGTCCCCCGCCCCCACCCCGCGTGCCAGCAGGTCCGCGACGACGAGCCGGC
Organism: Actinacidiphila sp. bgisy145; assembly: GCF_057708125.1. Classification (NCBI taxonomy): domain Bacteria; kingdom Bacillati; phylum Actinomycetota; class Actinomycetes; order Kitasatosporales; family Streptomycetaceae; genus Actinacidiphila; species Actinacidiphila sp. bgisy145. The sequence continues at coordinate 177,300 of NZ_JBYIRL010000010.1, read as the reverse complement.
CCAGGTGGCCGCTTGCCCCGGTGACGACGATGCTCATGCTGTGTGCTCCCGTTCTGCGGTGGTATGCGGATCTCTCCGACCTCTCCGCCACCGTAACCCGGGCGCTAACCAGAGGAAAGTACCGACCTTGGCGTACGGTACATACATGAAGGTAAGTGAGATGGGCGCCGTGAAGGGCTGCCCGGAGCGGGCCGTCATGGAACACGTCACCAGCACCTGGGGCGTCCTGGTCCTGCTCGACCTGGCCGACGCGGGCACCCTGCGCTTCAGCGAACTGCGCCGCCGGATCGGCGGGGTGAGCGAGAAGATGCTCACCCAGACCCTGCGCACCCTGGAGCGGGACGGCTTCGTACGCCGCCTGGCCCATCCGGTCATCCCGCCCCACGTCGACTACGACCTGACCCCGCTGGGCGCCCAGGCCGCCGAGATGGTCGGCGCGCTGGCCCGCTGGACCGCCGACAACGTCGCCGCGGTCGCCGCCGCCCAGCAGGCGTACGACGCGGCCCGGTGACGCGCCCGCCCCGCCGCGCCGGGGTGCCGGCGGGACGGGGCGGAGGCAGGACGGTCCGGAGGCGGCGGGCCGGTGCGGCGGTCAGCCGGTGACCGTCCAGGTGTCCTTCCCGGCGAGGAGGGCGGCCAGGTCGCCGGGGCCCTGCCGGGTGGTGGCCGCCTTGAGCTGGTCGGCCATGTCGGTGTCGTAGACGGGGCGGGTGGTGTCGCGGAAGACGCCGATCGGGGTGGCGGTGCCCGGGCCGAAGGCGGTGCCGTCGGTGAGCCGGGAGAGGGCGAAGGCGTTGGTGGGGGAGGGGGAGTGGGCGTCGTGCACCAGGACGCTCGCCTCGTTGCCGGCGGTGACGTCCACGATCTCCAGGTCGCCGGTGCGCGCGTCGCGGACCACGCCGCGCGCGCCGTCCGGGCCGAAGCGGACCGGCGCGCCGTGCTCCAGCCGGATCAGGGCGCTCTCGGCGGTGTCCTTGTCCTTGAGGACGTCGAAGGCGCCGTCGTTGAAGATGTTGCAGTTCTGGTAGATCTCCACCAGCGCGGTGCCCTCGTGGGCGGCGGCGGCGCGCAGCACCGACTGGAGGTGCTTGCGGTCGGAGTCGATGGTGCGGGCGACGAAGGAGGCTTCGGCGCCGATCGCCAGCGACAGCGGGTTGAAGGGCGCGTCGAGGGAGCCCATCGGCGTGGACTTGGTGATCTTCCCCGCCTCGGAGGTGGGGGAGTACTGGCCCTTGGTGAGGCCGTAGATCCGGTTGTTGAAGAGCAGGATCTTCAGGTTGACGTTGCGGCGCAGCGCGTGGATGAGGTGGTTGCCGCCAATGGACAGCGCGTCGCCGTCGCCGGTGACCACCCACACGCTCAGGTCGCGGCGGGAGGTGGCCAGCCCGGTGGCGATGGCCGGGGCGCGGCCGTGGATGGAGTGCATCCCGTAGGTGTTCATGTAGTACGGGAAGCGGGAGGAGCAGCCGATGCCGGAGACGAAGACGACGTTCTCCCGGGCCAGGCCGAGCTCCGGCATGAAGGACTGGACGGCGGCGAGGATGGCGTAGTCGCCGCAGCCGGGGCACCAGCGCACTTCCTGGTCGGACTTGAAGTCCTTGGTGCTCTGCGGGCCTGCTGCCTTGGGCACCAGCGACAGCGAGGTGGCGCCGGCGAGCGGGCCGATGCCGGTACCGGTGCCGCCGAGTACGGGGGTCTCAGACATCCGCGTTCTCCTTCGCGATGGCCTGCGCCAACTGCTCGGCCTTGAACGGCAGTCCGGTCACCTGGGTGTAGGAGCGGGCGTCCACCAGGTACGTGGCCCGGATCAGGTGGGCGAGCTGCCCGAGGTTCATCTCCGGCACCAGCACCTTGTCGTAGCGGGCCAGCACCGCGCCGAGGTTGGCCGGGAAGGGGTTGAGGTGGCGCAGGTGGGCCTGCGCGACCCGGCCGCCCTCGCGCCGCAGCCGGCGGACCGCGGCGGTGATCGGCCCGTACGTCGAGCCCCAGCCCAGCACCAGGGTGCGGGCGGTGCCGTCGGGGTCGTCGACCTCCAGCCGCGGCACCTCGATGCCGTCGATCTTCGCCTGGCGGGTGCGGACCATGAAGTCGTGGTTGGCCGGGTCGTAGGAGATGTTGCCGGTGCCGTCCTGCTTCTCGATGCCGCCGATCCGGTGCTCCAGCCCCGGGGTGCCGGGCACCGCCCAGGGCCGGGCGAGGGTCTTCGGGTCGCGCAGGTAGGGCCGGAAACTCTGCGTGCCGTCGGGGGCGGTGTAGTTGGGGCCGGTCGCGAACTCCACCCGCAGGTCCGGCAGTTCGCCGACGTCGGGGATGCGCCAGGGCTCGGAGCCGTTGGCGAGGTACCCGTCGGACAGCAGCATGACCGGGGTGCGGTAGGCCAGCGCGATCCGGGCGGCCTCCAGCGCGGCGTCGAAGCAGTCCGCGGGGGTGGCCGGGGCGACCACCGGCACCGGCGCCTCGCCGTTGCGCCCGTACATCGCCTGGAGCAGGTCGGCCTGCTCGGTCTTGGTCGGCAGCCCGGTGGACGGCCCGCCGCGCTGGATGTCCACCACCAGCAGCGGCAGCTCCAGCGAGACGGCCAGCCCGATGGTCTCGGACTTCAGCGCCACCCCCGGCCCGGAGGTGGTGGTGACCGCCAGCGACCCGCCGAACGCGGCGCCCAGCGCGGCGCCGATCGCGGCGATCTCGTCCTCGGCCTGGAAGGTCCGCACGCCGAAGTTCTTGTGCCGGCTCAGCTCGTGCAGGATGTCCGAGGCCGGGGTGATCGGGTAGGAGCCCAGGAACAGCGGCAGCCCGCTGCGCTCGGACGAGGCGACCAGGCCGTAGGCGAGCGCGAGGTTCCCGGAGATGTTGCGGTAGGTGCCGGCCGGGAAGGCGCTGGCGGCCGGCTGCACCTCGTACGAGACGGCGAAGTCCTCGGTGGTCTCGCCGAAGTTCCAGCCGGCTCGGAAGGCGGTGACGTTCGCCTCGGCGACGTCCGGCTTCTTCGCGAACTTCTGGCGCAGGAAGGACTCGGTGCCCTCGGTCGGGCGGTGGTACATCCACGACAGCAGGCCGAGCGCGAACATGTTCTTCGCCCGCTCCGCGTCCTTGCGGGCCAGCCCGCTGTCCTTGAGCGCCTCCAGCGTCAGCGTGGTCAGCGGCACCGGGTGCACCGCGTACGCCGCCAGCGAGCCGTCCTCCAGGGGGTTCGCGGCGTACCCGACCTTCGCCATCGCCCGCTTGGTGAACTCGTCGGTGTTGACGATGACCTCCGCGCCCCGCGGCAGGTCGGCGAGGTTCGCCTTCAGCGCGGCCGGGTTCATCGCCACCAGCACGTCCGGCGCGTCGCCCGGGGTGAGGATGTCGTGGTCGGCGAAGTGCAGCTGGAAGGACGAGACCCCGGGCAGGGTGCCCGCGGGGGCCCGGATCTCGGCGGGGAAGTTCGGCAGCGTCGACAGGTCGTTGCCGAAGGACGCGGTCTCGGAGGTGAACCGGTCGCCGGTGAGCTGCATCCCGTCACCGGAGTCACCGGCGAACCGGATGATCACCCGGTCCAGCCGGCGGGTCTCCTTGCCTGAGGGGGGCGGGCCGCCGGGGCCGCCGGGCTCGGGGAGTCCGGCGGCCCGGGCGAGGGCCCCGAGGGCACCGACCTCCGCGGCCGGGGAGCCGAGCACGGTCCCCGAGCCCTCGTGCTCCTCGTTGATGGGGCTGCTGACCTGGCTGGTCACTGAACGGACCTCCTTCGCGGCGGCACTGCTCATCACCGGTCATCGTACGTCGGTAAGGCTTCCCTTCCCGGGACGTTCCGGCAACGGGAACCAAGCCCGGAAAACCCTCCGACAACGACCGCCGGCACCCTTGTGAGACAGCGTGTCAGCAACTCACGAGTTGAGATAGGTCAGTACCGCCAGCACCCGGCGGTGATCTCCCTCACTCGGCGCCAGCCCGAGCTTCAGGAAGATGTTGCTGACGTGCTTCTCCACCGCGCCGTCGCTCACCACCAGCTGCTTGGCCACCGCCGAGTTCGTCCGGCCCTCGGCCATCAGCCCCAGCACCTCGCGCTCGCGCGGGGTCAGCCCGGCCAGCACGTCCTGCTTGCGGCTGCGGCCCAGCAGCTGCGCGACCACCTCCGGGTCCAGCGCGGTGCCGCCCTGCGCCACCCGGACCACCGCGTCCACGAACTCGCGGACCTCGGCCACCCGGTCCTTGAGCAGATAGCCCACCCCGCGGCTGCTGCCGGCCAGCAGCTCCGTCGCGTACTGCTCCTCGACGTACTGCGACAGCACCAGCACGCCTACGCCCGGGTGCTCCTTGCGCAATTGCACCGCGGCGCGCACCCCTTCGTCGGTGTGCGTCGGGGGCATCCGCACATCGGCCACCACCACGTCCGGCGGCACGCCCTGCCCGGCCAGCTCGCGCACCGCCTTGATCAGGCCCTCGGCGTCGCCGACCCCCGCGACCACCTCGTGGCCGCGGTCCGTGAGCAGCCGGGTCAGCCCCTCCCTGAGCAGTACCGAATCCTCGGCGATCACGACCCGCACGCGTTCCTCCACCGTCTCCCACTCCCCCCGTCCGGACTGACTCCCCCAGCATCCCAGCATCGGCGGCCCGATGAGGAATACGGTTCGGGGTGGGCAAGGTTGCGCCCGTCGATCAGCGGCGGCCGCCCGTACAGGCGGCGCCCGGGGAGAGGAGAACGTGTGCGCGCGGTCGGTTTCGACGTCATAGGCGGTCCCGAGGTGCTCAAGGCCGTGGAGCTGCCCGCGCCCGTGCCCGGGCCCGGCCAGCTCCTGGTCAAGGTCGCCTACGCCGGCGTCAACCACGACGAGATGCGGCACCGGCGGGGGGACTACGGCGCCCCGCGGCACACGACCGTGCCCGGCTACGAGGTCTCCGGCGAGGTCGCCGCGGTCGGCCCGGGCGTCACCGGCCTCACCGTCGGCGAGCAGGTCGCCGCCTACCTCCCCGACGGCGGCGGCTACGCCGAGTTCGCGCTCGCGCCCGCGGACTTCGCCTTCCCGCTCGACGGGATCTCGCTGCGCGACGGCGGCGGCGCCGGCCTCACGCTCACCGCCGCCTACGGCATCCTCGCCGGCGCCGCCCGGCTCACCGCGGGCGACACCGTGCTGATCCACGCCGCCGCCGGCGGCATCGGCTCGGCCGCCGCCCAGATCGCCCGCGCGCTGGGCGCCGCCGCGGTCTACGGCACCGTCGGCTCCCCGGCCAAGGCCGAGTACGCCAAGCGGTTCGGCTACGACGCGATCCACCCGCGCGACGCGTTCGCCGAGGCGGTCCGCGAGGTCGACGTGGTGCTCGATCCGATCGGCGGGCCCACCCGGCTCGCGTCCCTGCCGCTGCTGGCCCCCTTCGGCCGCCTCGCGCTGTACGGCGAGGCCGCCCGCCACCCGGACCTGTCGCTGCCGCTGCTGCCGCTGTGGCAGCACAACCGCTCACTGACCGGCTACCACATCGCCGACCTCGCCCGCCGCGCGCCGACCGCCGTACGCTCGCACGCCCTGTCCGCGCTGTCGCTGCTGGCCTCGGGCGCGATCCGGCTGGACGTGACCGCGGAACTGCCGCTGGCGCGGGCGGCCGAGGCCCACGAGGCCATGGCGGCCGGCCGCAGCACCGGCAAGGTTCTCCTGCGGGTCGCCTGAGCGCACCGCGGCGAAGCCGCCCCGGAGCCGCCCGGCCCCGCCCGAGGCCCGGTCAGCCCACCCGGCCGGGGTGCGAGCTGGGCAGGGGGTGTTCGTGCTGCCCGTCCGGCCGCGATGTCTGGTTCGGGACCGAGCGGCCGGCCGGCCGAGGCTCGGTTCGCGATCTGCTGGGGATGGTCCGGCGGGGTGCCGACCCGCGACTCGTTCGGCTCCACGCGCCGCCGGCTGCGGGGCCGGCCCGGCATGGAAGGCGCCCCGGGCCCTCCCCGGGCCCTGCTCCGCCCTCCCCGGGGATCGGTCGGGATCTGCCGGGGCCCTACCCGGGGACCTGCTCGGGCCCTGCCCGGGGCCTTGCCCGGGGATCGCTCGGGCCCTGCTAGAGATCTGCCGGACCCCGCCGGGCGACCTGCTCGGTCCTCGCCAGGGGGCTTGCTCGGGATCGGCCGGGACCTGCCGGGGCGTTGCCCAGGGATCGGGCGGGCCCTGCCCGGGACCTGCTGGAGCTCTGTCCGGGGATCGCTCGGACCCCGCCGGGGGCCCTGCTCGGGATCGGCCCGGACTTGCTCGGGATCGGTCGGGCCCCGCCCGGGATATGCCGGGGCCCTACCCGGGGGCTTGCTCGGGCCCCGCCGGGGGACCTGCTCGGACCCCGCCGGGCGACCTGCTCGGGCCCCGCCGGGGGGCCTGCTCGGGCTCCGACGGGGAATCCTCAGGACTGGGCGATCGCGTCCAGCAGGGACATCGCCTCGATGATCGTGCGCCGCTGCTCCTCGGTGCAGCGGGTCTGCAACTCCCGGGCCAGCCACTCCTGGCGCGAGCGGCGGTCGCCCAGGCGCCGCTGCACGCCCTGCTCGGTCAGTGCCAGCAGCTGGCGGCGGCCGTCGTCCGGGTCGGGGCGCCGGGAGACGAGCCCGGCCTCCTCCAGGCCCGCCACGGTCTTCGCCATCGACTGCGGGCGCACCCGTTCCACCGCGGCGAGTTCGCTGACCGAGGCGGCCTCGCCCCTGGCCAGCCGGACCAGCACCGACGACTGGGCCGGCGTCAGACCGTCCCCGCTCACCTCCCGCAGCCGGCGCCGCAGCCGCCCGACGACGACCCGCACCTCCTCGGCCGCCCGCACCGCGGAGCCGCCGACCGCTCCGCCCGCCCCGTCGCCGCTGCCGTCCAAGGCCTTCGCGTCCATGGCCTTACGGTAGGGCCTCGCCGCGGCCCGTCCGCCGCCGCGGTCAGGACCGCCAGGGCAGTTCGGCCGTGATCCGGGTCGGGCCGCCCTGCGGCGAGTCCACCACCAGCACCCCGTCGACGGAGTCCAGCCGCTCGGCCAGCCCGGCCAGGCCCGAGCCGGCGTCCACCGCGGCGCCGCCGCGCCCGTCGTCGGACACGTGCAGCATCAGCCGGTCCTCGGTCTGCCAGACGTCCACGGCGGCGCGGGCGGCGCCGCTGTGCTTGCTGACGTTCTGGAGCAGCTCGGAGACCGTGAAGTAGGCGATGCCCTCGATCGCGGGCACCGGCCGGGCCGGCAGGTCCACGGTGACCGCGACCGGCACGGTGCAGCGCGCCGCGACCGCCGACAGGGCCGGGCCGAGCCCGCGGTCGGTGAGGATCGCCGGGTGGATGCCGCGGGCAAGGTCGCGCAGCTCCTGGAGCGCCACCTTCACCTCGCCGTGCGCGTCCTCGACCATCGCCGCGCCCACCGCCGGGTCCTGGAGCAGCTTCTCCTTGGCCATCCCCAGGTCCATGGCCAGCGCCACCAGCCGGGCCTGGGCGCCGTCGTGCAGGTCCCGCTCGATCCGGCGCAGGTCGGCGGCCGCGGTGTCCACCACGGCGCCGCGGTCCGACTCCAGCTCACTGACCCGGTCGGCCAGCCGGGACGGGCCGAGCAGCCCGCTGACCAGCATCCGGTCCACGTGCGCCATACCCCGCACCGTCCACGGCAGCGCCAGCACCAGCGCCCCGCCGACGGCCACGCACAGCACCATGTCCGCGGGGGTGTGCAGCCACCAGCCGCCGCCGTGCCCGTCACCGTAGAGCTGGAGGCCGTCCTGGCCGAAGTAGACCGGGAACACCCAGCGCCACAGCGGGTAGGTCAGCAGGCCCCAGCCGTAGGTGAAGAAGCTGATCGACACGGAGAAGGTGAACACCCCCCACGGGAAGTGCAGCAGGCCGTAGATCGCGTGCCGCCAGTTCACGCCGCTGCCCAGCTGGCCGCCCAGCCACGGGAAGAAGCCGCGCTCGCGGGTGCGGACCGGGCCGGGCTCGGCGACGTCGAGCCACAGCAGAGAGCGGGCCCGCGCCCGCTCGGCGTACCCGATCGCGCGGCAGCCGCCCAGCGCCAGCACCAGCACCGGCAGCCCGACGAAGGTGATCAGCAGCCCGGCGCCCAGCGACAGCATCGTCACCGTCCACACGAAGCCGACGACGCCCATCGGCAGGTTCAGCAGCAGGTAGGCCAGCTCCCGCCAGGTACGCGCCTCCACGGGGGCGCGCAGCGCGGTGGGCAGCCGGTGCGCTCGCTCGGCGGGATGGATGCCGTACGCCATGGTCGGGACCGTCCTTTCGGTACTGCTGGTCATACCGACCACCCTGCTCCGGTCCGGCCCGGCCGCCCATGGTGCGGATCGGCGTCTTCGGGGTGGGGATTTCCCTACCCCGGCCGCGGCCCCATCCCCAAACCTGGCCCCGCCCCCGGACCTAGCTCCGGCCCCGGGCCTGGCCGCGGGGTGCCGCGGGGCGGCGGAAGTCCCGGTCCCGCCACGGCAGTTCCGCGGTCACCACGGTCGGCCCGCCCACCGGCGAGGCCACCACGAACAGCCCGTCCACGGAGTCCAGCCGCTCGGTGAGCCCGGCCAGCCCCGACCCGCCGGAGACGTCCGCGCCGCCCTGCCCGTCGTCGCGCACCTGGATCATCAGCCGGTCGTCGGCGCGCCAGACCTCCACCCAGGCGCCGCGGGCCCGGCTGTGCTTGCTGACGTTCTGGAGCAGCTCGGAGACGGTGAAGTAGGCGATGCCCTCGATCGCCTCGGCCGGCCGGGCCGGCAGGTCCACGGTGACCGCGACCGGCACGGTGCAGCGGGTCGCGACCGACGACAGCGCGGCGTCCAGGCCGCGGTCGGTGAGGATCGCCGGGTGGATGCCGCGGGCGAGGTCGCGCAGCTCCTGGAGCGCCACCTTCACCTCGCCGTGCGCCTCGCCGACCATCTTCGCCGCCGCCTCGGGGTCCTCCAGCAGCTTCTCCTTGGCCAGGCCGAGGTCCATGGCCAGGGCCACCAGCCGGGCCTGGGCGCCGTCGTGCAGGTCCCGCTCGATCCGGCGCAGGTCGGCGGCCGCGGTGTCGACGACCACCCCGCGGTCGGACTCCAGCTCCGCGATCCGCCGCTCCAGCTCGTCGGAGGGCTGGAGCAGCCCGCGGGCCAGCGCCCGGTCCACCGTCGACATGCCGCGGGCCAGGAACGGCAGCAGCGGCCACAGCACGAACAGCGAGACCAGCGTCACCGTGAAGGTGAGGATGCCCCACGGCAGCCGGATCGCCAGGTACAGCGCGTGCCGCCAGGCCACCGGGTCCTTCAGCGACGCCCACAGCCAGGGCAGGAAGCCGCCCATCGTCCGGGTGCGCAGCGGCCGCGGCTCCTCGATCCGCACCCCGAGCAGCGAGCGCGCCCGGGCCCGCTCCAGCCGCCCCAGCACCCGGCAGCCGCCCAGGCCGAAGGCGAGCAGCGGCAACCCGACCACCGTCACGGACAGCCCGGCGCCCAGCGACAGCGTCACCACCACGTAGACGAAGCCGAGCAGCGCCATCGGGAAGTTCAGCAGCAGGTTCGCGATCTCCCGCCACGTCACGGGGTCGAAGGCGAAGCGGGGCGGGGGCAGCGGCTGCGGCGCCGATGGCGCCGACGACGCGGGGGAGGTGTCCATGGGTCCAGCCTGCCGTCCCGCCGGGGGCCCGCGCCATGGGGTGCGCGCTCCGGTGGCCGGTGGGGTTATCCCCCCGGCCCCACCGCCCGCGGGCCGCCATCGGTGGACGGCTTCCTCCGCCGCTGAGGCCAGGGCCTAGACTCCCTCCGTATAAATCGTCTAAAGATCCATCCGGATCGCTGGACATCGCTGGTCAACGAGTGAACGAGGGGCGGACGGACGTGGCCTACTTCCACGGCTACTCGGTCGTCGGTCTGGTCGCGGTCGTCGGCGTGCTGTTCGTGACGGTCTCGTTCACGGCCGGGCGGCTGCTGCGACCGGACGTGCCGACCCGCGAGAAACTGCTCAGCTACGAGTGCGGCGTCGACCCGGTCGGCGAGGACTGGGCGCACACCCAGATCCGCTACTACGTGTACGCGTTCCTCTACGTGATCTTCGCGGTGGACGCGATCTTCCTCTTCCCGTGGGCGACGGTCTTCGCCGCCCACGGCTTCGGCGGTACCACGCTCGTCGAGATGTTCGTCTTCCTCGGCTTCCTCGCGGTCGGGCTGCTCTACGCGTGGAAGAAGGGCGTGCTGGAATGGACGTGACCCTGCCCGACCCGGCGCAGCCGCAGCCGGAACCGGCCGGGACGCTGCTGCCCGAGCCGCGCCGGCTCGGCCCGCTCGCCCGGCTGGCGCCCGAGCCGATGAAGGTCGTGCTCAACTGGGGCCGCCGCTACAGCCTGTGGGTCTTCAACTTCGGCCTGGCCTGCTGCGCGATCGAGTTCATCGCCGCGTCGATGGCCCGGCACGACTTCATCCGGCTCGGGGTGATCCCGTTCGCGCCCGGCCCGCGCCAGGCCGACCTGATGGTGGTCTCCGGCACGGTCACCGACAAGATGGCGCCGGCGGTGAAGCGGCTCTACGAGCAGATGCCCGAACCGAAGTACGTCATCTCCTTCGGCGCCTGCTCCAACTGCGGCGGCCCGTACTGGGACTCGTACTCCGTGACGAAGGGCGTCGACCAGATCATCCCGGTCGACGTCTACGTGCCCGGCTGCCCGCCGCGCCCCGAGGCGCTGCTCCAGGGCATCCTCAAGCTCCAGGAGAAGATCGCCCGCGAGTCGCTCGGCGAGCGGTACGGGCGCCGAGCCGGCCGCGGGCAGCCCTCGACCGCCGCGCTGACCAGCTCACTGGTGGCCCCGCCGCCGGCGGAGGCGGAGGAGCGGTGAGCCACTTCGAGCAGCTTCCCCAGGCCGCGGCCGAGGTCTTCGGCGAGGGCGCGACCGCCGAGGAGTCGTACGACCTGCTGACCGTCGACGTCCCGCCCGCCGGATGGGTGGCGGCGCTGACCGCGGCCCGGGACGTGCTCGGCTGCACCTTCTTCGACTGGCTCAGCGCGGTGGACGAGCCGGGCACCGGCTTCCGGGTCTGCGCCCACCTCGTCCGGCTGGAAGGCGGTCTCGGGCGGCTGCTGGTGCGCACCACGGTGCCCCATGACGCGGCCGAGCTGGCGAGCGCCACCGGCGTCTTCGCGGGCGCGGGCTGGCACGAGCGCGAGACGCACGAGATGTTCGGCGTCGCCTTCACCGGGCACCCCGGGATGGCACCGCTGCTGCTGCCCGACGAGTTCGAGGGGCACCCGCTGCGCAAGGACTTCGTGCTGGCCGCACGGGTGGCCAAGGCGTGGCCGGGCGCGAAGGAGCCGGGCGAGTCGCACGACGGCGGCCCGAAGCGGCGCCAGATGCTGCCGCCCGGGGTGCCGGACCCGAACGACTGGGGCCCGTTGAAGGGCCAGTTGCCGCCCGCGCCGGCGCGTCCGGCGCGCCGCGCGGGAGCGGGCGGCGCCGCGGGGGAGCGGCCGGCCCGCCGGACGCGGACGGCGGGGGAGGGTTCGGCGAGCCAGTCCGGCGCGGCGGGCGGCGCGGCTGGTGGCACGGGGGGCGGCGGTACGGAGCGCCCGGCCCGGCCGGCCCGGACGCCGCGCCCGGCCGGCCCGGACGCGCCCTGGCAGCAGCCGGCCGGGCAGCCGCCCGCGGAGCCCTCGAAACCGGTGGAGCAGCCGCCGGCGGAACCGGAGCCGGCCGAGCCGTCGAAACCCGCCGAGCCGTCGAAACCCGCCGAGCCCCCGCGGTCCGAGCCGCCTCAGGCCGACCGGCCGCAGGAGGAGCCGAAACCCGCGCCGCCCGCACGTGACGAACCGCCCACCGGCGAAGGAGAAGGAGGCCGTACCCCGTGAACGACACGCTCCATGTCGTCCTGCGGCTGGTCGCCGTCCTCGTCGCGTTCCTGGTCCTGCCGCTGGCGGTCGGGCAGACCGAGCACAAGGTGATGGCCCACATGCAGGGCCGGCTCGGCCCGATGTACGCCGGCGGCTTCCACGGCTGGGCCCAACTCGTCGCCGACGGCGTGAAGTTCGCGCAGAAGGAGGACGTGGTCCCGGCCGACGCGGACCGCCGGATCTTCCAGCTCGCGCCCGCCGTCGCCCTGCTGCCCTACCTCCTGGTGCTGGTCGTGATCCCCGTCGGGCCGCACGGCTTCGTCGGGGAGGCGGTCGACGCCGGGCTGTTCTTCGTGCTGGCCGTGATGGGCGTCGGCGTCCTCGGCTCGCTGATGGCCGGGTGGGCGTCGGCGAACAAGTTCTCGCTGCTCGGCGGCCTGCGCACGGCCGCCCAGCTGATGGCGTACGAACTGCCGATGCTGCTGGCCGCGGCGTCCGTGGCGATGGCCGCGGGCACCCTGTCGCTGCCGGGGATCGTCGAGTCGTACCACTGGTGGTGGACGCTGTGGCAGCTCATGGGCGGCCTGGTGTTCTTCACCGCCGGGCTCGCCGAGCTGCAACGGCCGCCGTTCGACATGCCGGTGGCCGACTCCGAGATCATCTTCGGCGCGTACACCGAGTACACCGGGCTGCGCTTCGCGCTGTTCCTGCTCGCGGAGTACGCCGGGATCGTGGTGCTGTGCGCGCTGACCGCGGTGCTGTTCCTCGGCGGCTGGCACGGGCCCTGGTCCGGCAGCGTCGGCTGGCTGTGGACGCTGCTGAAGACCGGCGTGCTCGCCTTCGTGGTGATCTGGCTGCGGGTGAGCTACCCGCGGCTGCGCGAGGACCAGTTGATGAAGTTCGCCTGGACCGTGCTGATCCCGATTTCCCTCGTCCAGATCGCCCTGACCGGCGTCGTCAAGGTGGTGACCTCGTAAGCCATGCCGATTCCCGGCTCCGGCCTGGCCAAGGGCCTGGCCGTCACCCTGCGCACGATGACGAAGAAGACCGTCACCGCCCGCTACCCCGACGCGCAACCCGAACTCGCCCCGCGCAGCCGCGGTGTGATCGCGCTGTTCGAGGAGAACTGCACGGTGTGCATGCTGTGCGCCCGTGAGTGCCCCGACTGGTGCATCTACATCGACTCGCACAAGGAGACCGCGCCGCCCGCCGCCCCTGGTGGCCGCGAGCGCAGCCGCAACGTGCTGGACCGCTTCGCGATCGACTTCTCGCTGTGCATGTACTGCGGCATCTGCATCGAGGTGTGCCCCTTCGACGCGCTCTTCTGGTCGCCGGAGTTCGAGTACGCCGAGACCGACATCCTCGACCTGACGCACGAGCGCGACAAGTTGCGCGAGTGGATGTGGACGGTGCCGCCTCCGCCGCCGCTCGACCCTGCGGCCGAGGAGCCGAAGGAGGTCGCGGCCGCGCACAAGGCGGCGGAGAAGGCCGCGCAGGCGGCAGCTCAGGCAGCTCAGGCAGCACAGGCTGCTCAGCAGGCCGAGCAGGCCGAGCAGTCGGGGCAGGCCGAGGGTGCCTCGGAGGACGACCGGCCCGGGGAGGGCGAGGCGTGATGCACGGCAGTGTCGCCAGCCACCACGGCTTCCTCTCGCCGACCGGCGTCGAGATCACCTTCCTGCTCGTCGGCCTCGCCACCCTCGGCGCGGCCGTCGTCACCGTCACCACCCGCCAGCTCGTGCACGCGGCCCTGTGGCTGGTGGTCGCGCTCGGCGGGATCGCGGTGGAGTACCTGCTGCTGACCGCCGAGTTCATCGCCTGGGTGCAGGTGCTGATCTACGTCGGCTCGGTGGTGGTCCTGCTGCTGTTCGGCCTGATGCTCACCAGGGCGCCGATCGGCCACTCGCCCGACGCGGACTCCGAGAACCGCTGGGTGGCCCTGGCGGTGGCGGTGGCGGCCGCGGCCACGCTGGTGTGGGTGGTGGTGGACGCCTTCCGCAGCACCTGGATCGACGTGCACCGCACCGCCGGGGTCAGCGCCACCAAGGTCACCGGCAGCAGCCTCTTCCGGTTCTGGGTGCTGCCCTTCGAGGCACTGTCGGTGCTGCTGCTGGCCGCGCTGGTCGGCGCGATCGTGCTGTCCCGGCGCAGGGCGGGCACCGGAGCCGCCGCCCTGCCCGCCGCCGGGTCCGGCGGCCTTTCCGCCCCGAACGGCAAGGACCGCTGATGCACCTCGTCTACCCCGCCGTGCTGGCCGCCCTGCTCTTCTGCGTCGGCCTGTACGGGGTGCTCGCCCGGCGCAACGCGATCCTCGTCCTGATGTCCGTCGAGCTGATGCTCAACGCCGTCAACCTCAACCTGGTCGCCTTCGACACCTGGCTCGGCGACCGCCTGCACTCCGGGCAGGCCCTCACCCTGTTCACCATCACCGTCGCCGCCGCGGAGATCGGGCTCGGGCTGGCGATCGTGCTGCTGGTCTACCGCAACCGCGGCACCTCCGACATCGACCGCCTCGCCGACCTGGCCGACCCCGGACGGCCGCTCGGCGCGCCCGCGCCCCCGGACGCCGCCGACCCGGACGCCGGTCCGGGTGCGGCCGCCGGCCCCGACGAGAAGGCAGAGGCCACCGCGTGACCCTGACCGCCCTTGCCGCGCTCGTCCCCGCACTGCCCTTCCTGGGCGCGGCCGCCGGACTCCTGCTCGGCCGGCGCGCACCCGGCTTCGTCCGGCCGCTGGCGGTGCTGCCCACCGCCGCGGCCTTCGTGCTCGCCGCCGTCGTCGCCGCCCGCCAGGGCACCGGGCAGGCCACCGACGCCGCCCACCGGCTGACCGCGACCGGCTCGGTGCCGATCGACCTCGCGCTGCACCTGGACGGCTTCTCCGTCCTGATCGCGCTGCTCGTCGGCCTGGTCGCCACCTGCGTGCAGGTCTACTCCGTCTCCTACCTGCGGGACGACCCGCGATACCCGTCCTACGCGGCGCTGGTCTCGCTGTTCACCGCCGCGATGCTGCTCGTCGTCTACTCCGGCGACCTGATGGTGCTGCTGGTCGGCTGGGAGGTCATGGGCATCTGCTCCTACTTCCTGGTCGGCCACTACTGGGAGACCGAGGCGGCCCGCTCCGCGTCGATCAAGGCGTTCCTGGTCACCAAGCTCGGCGACGTGCCGTTCCTGATCGGCGTGTTCGCGCTGGCCGCGGACGCCGGCACCTTCCGGATCAGCGGCATCCTGGCCGCCGCCGCCGACGGGCGCCTGCACCACCCCACGGTGACCGCGCTGCTGCTGCTCGCCGGGGTCGCCGGCAAGTCCGCGCAGTTCCCGCTGCACACCTGGCTGCCCGACGCGATGGCCGGCCCCACCCCGATCTCCGCGCTGATCCACGCCGCGACCATGGTGGCCGCGGGCATCTACCTGGTCGCCAGGCTGCTGCCGGTGTTCACCGCGTCCGCCGCCGCGCTTGCGGTGCTGGCCGCGATGGCCGCGATCACCATGGTCGGCTCCGGCCTGGCCGCGCTCGCCCAGGACGACATCAAACGGGTGCTCGCCTACTCCACCATCGGCCAACTCGGCTACATGGCCGGCGCGCTGGCCGTCGGCGACCGCGACGCCGCCGTCTTCCACCTCCTGTCGCACGCCGCGTTCAAGGCGCTGCTCTTCCTGGGCGCGGGCGTGGTGATCCACGCGGCCGGCACCAACTCGCTGACCGCGATGTCCCGCATGGGCGGGCTGCGCAGGCGGGTGCCCGACGCGATGTGGACCATGGGCCTGGGCCTGGCCGCGCTGGCCGCGCTCCCGCCGCTGTCCGGCTTCTTCTCCAAGGAGTCGGTGCTGCGCGCCGCGGAGCACGCCGCCGGCGGCGACACCGCGCACGTGCCGTCGGCGGTCGGCTGGACGGTGCTGGTGGCCGGGCTGGCCACCGCTGTGCTCACCGGCGCCTACGCCACCCGGCTGTTCCTGCTCGCCTTCCTCGGCAACGGCCCGGCCGTCCCCGACCACGGCCGCCAGCCGCTGCCGATGACCGCGGTGCTGTGGGTGCTGGCCATCCCCACCGTCGCCTTCGGCGGGCTCGCCTACCGCGAACTGCCCGACTGGTTCGGCGGCAGCCCGCTCGGCCCGACCCTGGTCACCGCCCTGCTGGGCACCGGGCTCGCGCTGGTCGGCGTACTGCTCGCCTACGGCGCCTGGCGCGCGGTGGCCGCCAGCCGCCGGGCCGTGCCGATCGGCGCGCTCGCCGCCGAACCGCCGGACACCGCGGGCGCGCTCACCGACCACCTCGACGCGGACTCCGAACCCGCCCTGATCGAGGCCGAGGCCGAAGAGCACCACAAGGAGGTCTACGGCGACGTCGCCGCCGCCCGCGACCCCGGCGACCCGGGCCGGCTGCTGCTCGGCCCGCTGCACACCGCCGCCGCGCACGGCTTCCACCTCGACGCCCTGTACACCGCGCTGTTCGTCCGGCCGGTGCTGGCCGCCGCGTCCCTGGTCCGCTTCCTGGACCGGGACGTGGTGGAGACCTGGGTACGCGGCGCCGCGGGCACCCCGAACCTGCTCGGCGCGGCCGTCCGCAAGGCCCAGACCGGAAACGTCCAGACCTACCTCAGCGCGCTGCTGGCCGGTGCGGTCGTCCTCGCCGTCCTCGTCGCCGTCGGAGGCTGAGCCCGAAGTGAACGACACCGCCCTTCAGTACATCCTCGCGGCGATCCTGGTGCTGCCGCTGCTCGGCGCGCTCGGCGCCCTGCTGCCGGCGCCGCCCGGTCTGCGCGGCCGCGGCCCGGACCAGGCGGTGCTGCGGCACGGCGTGACCGTCACCGGCGCGGTGCTGGTCCTCGCGGTGGTGCTCGCCGCCGGCTTCGACCACTCCCACCCGGCCAGGATGCAGGCCACCACCGACCTGGACTGGATTCCCGCGCTGCGCATCCACCTCCACCTCGGGGTGGACGGCATCTCGCTGCCGCTGCTGGTGCTGACCGCGCTGCTGACCTTCCTGTGCGCGCTGTACTCGTACTTCAAGATGCCGGACGGGCCCCGGCCGCGCGCCTTCGTCGCCCTGCTGCTGCTGCTTGAGGGCGGCACGCTGGCCAGCTTCGCGGTGCTCGACCTGATCCTGTTCTTCCTCGCCTTCGAGACCGTGCTGGTCCCGATGTACTTCCTCATCGCGCGCTGGGGCGGCGCGAACCGGGAACGCTCGGCGCTGCGCTTCATCGTGTACACCCTCCTCGGCTCCGTGGTCATGCTGCTCGGCCTGCTCCTCATCGGCGTGAAAGCGGGCACCTTCGACATGGTGGCACTCGCCACTGACAACGGGTCACACCTCAGTCACACCACGCAACTGGTCGCGGTCCTCGCGATCGGCCTCGGCCTGGCCGTGAAGGCCCCGATGTGGCCGCTGCACAGCTGGCTGCCGGACGCGCACACCGCCGCACCCACCGCCGGATCGGTCCTGCTCGCCGGGGTGCTGCTGAAGATGGGCACCTACGGCCTGGTCCGGGTGGTGCTGCCGATCGCGCCCGGCGGGATGCACACCTTCGCCCCGTACCTGGCCGCCTTCGCGGTCGTCGGCATCGTCTACGGCTCGCTCGCCTGCCTCGCGCTGGCCCGGCAGGGCAACGGCGGCGACCTCAAACGGCTCATCGCCTACTCCTCGGTCGGCCACATGGGCTTCGTGCTCCTCGGCATCGCCTCCATGACCCGCACCGGCGTCAACGGCGCCCTGTTCGCCAACGTCGCCCACGGCCTCATCACCGGCCTGCTCTTCTTCCTCGTCGGCGCCCTGAAGGACCGCTACGGCACCAGCGACCTCGACCGGCTCGCGGGCAGCGGCGGCGCCGCCCTCTACGGCCGCGCGCCGCGCCTGGGCGGGCTGCTGGCCTTCGGCGCCGTCGCTTCGCTCGGCCTGCCGGGCCTGGCCGGGTTCTGGGGCGAGATGCTCGCGATGTTCGGCTCCTTCACCCCCGGCGCCGGCCTCAGCCGCCCCGCCTACGTCACCTTCACCGCGATCGCCGCCTTCGGCACCCTGCTCACGGCCGCCTACCTGCTCGTCGTGGTCCGCCGGATCTGCATGGGCGACCGCGACACCGCCCGGGCCCAGCCGGCCCTCGCCGACGTGCAGGGCTACGAGTTCGCCGCCTGGACGCCGCTCGCCGCCCTCACCGTGCTGGCCGGACTGTGGCCCGCGCTGCTGCTCGGCCTCACCGAACCGGCCGTACGCTCCCTGCTCGGAGGAAGCTGATGACCTCCCTCGGCGCGCTGACCGCGTCCGTCGACTGGACCGCGATCGCCCCGGCCGCGATCCCCGCCGCCCTGGCCGTCCTCCTGCTGGTCGCCGACCTCTTCCTGCCGCCGCGGCACAAGCGGCTGCTGGCCTGGGCGACCGTGGCCGGGCTCGCCCTGGCGCTGCTCTCCCTGATCCCGCTGCGGGCCGGGCACCACGCCACGTTCTGCGGCACCGACCCCGCCGCCGGCTGCTCGTACACCGCGGACCGCTTCGCGCTCGTGGTGCAGGTGCTCGTACTCGGCGGGGCGCTGCTCACCGCGCTGCTGTCCGCGCCCGCCGTCGAGGAGGAGCTGCCGGCCGGCGAGTTCTGGTTCCTGCTGCTGGCCTCCGCGGCCGGCGCCACCCTGCTGCCCGCCTCCCGGGACCTGGCCACCCTCGTCGTGGCGCTGGAGGTCACCACGCTGCCGTCGTTCGCCCTGGTCGGGCTGCGCCGCGGCGACCGGCTGAGCAGCGAGGCCGCGCTGAAGTTCTTCCTCACCTCGGTGACCGCCACCGCTGTGTCGCTGCTCGGCGTCAGCTTCCTGTACGCCACCACCGGCACCCTCTACCTCGACCGGATCGGCCGCACCCTCGGCCACGAACCGGCCCAGCTGCACACCCTCGGCAAGGCCGGCGCCGCCCTGACGCTGGTCGGCTTCGCCTTCAAGCTGGCGGTGGCGCCCTTCCACTTCTGGGTGCCCGACACCTACGCCGGCGCGCCGCTGCCGGTCGCCGCCTACCTGTCGGTGGTCGGCAAGGCGGCCGGCTTCTCCGGCCTGATCCTGATCACCACGCTCGCCCTGCACCCGTACGCCGACACCTGGGGCCCGGCGATGGGCGTGCTGGCCGCGCTGACCATGACCGTCGGCAACGTCGGCGCCCTGCGGCAGCGGCCCGGCGCCGAGCGCGGCGCCGTACGCCTGCTCGCCTGGTCCTCGATCGGGCAGGCCGGCTACCTGCTGGTGCCGCTCGCCGCCGAGTCCTCGGGCCACCCCGCCGGCTACCACGTCGGCACCACCGTGGCGTACGCCCTGATGTACGCGGTGGTGAACCTCGGCGCGTTCGCCGTCGCGGCCCTGGTCGGCCGCAGCGCGCCGCACGGGCGGCTGACGGACTACCGCGGCCTGTACGCGGCCCGGCCCGCGGCCGCCCTCGCGCTCGCCTTCTTCCTGCTCTGCCTGGCCGGACTGCCGCCCGGCCTGATCGGCCTGTTCGCGAAGGTGGCGGTCTTCTCCACGGCGGTCGACGCCCAGCACGGCTGGCTCGCGGTGATCATGGCCGTCAACGTGGCGATCGCGCTCGTGTACTACCTGCGGTGGACGGCGCTGCTCTTCGCCGCGGCAGGCGGGACGAAGGCCGCGGCGGCCGCTCCCGAGCTCTCCGCGGACGGCGGGGGCACGCCGGCGGCCGGTGCGGTCGCCGCGCGGACCCCCTTCGCGCTGGGCGCGGCCATCGCGCTCGCCGCGGCGGCGGGCGTGGTGCTGTCCGGCGCGCCGCAGATCGTGCTGCGCTACGCGGCCGGCGTGCTGCTGTGAGTACCCGCCGCCGACCCGGCCCCGCGGCGGCGAACCGGTCCGCCACGGCCGCGCCGCAGGTGGGGCGGCACGAGGCGCGGACCCGGCCGGTTCCGGCCTCGTTCGCACGGTAGCGCTGCGTACGCACACGGGAACCAACGGCGCCCGACTCGCGTTGACCAGTGCAGGAGGTTTTCCTGAGGGGGAGGTCCCCGCCGCACACCTTGGAGGGCGCACGTGCACCGCCGGCACAACGGGTTGAAGACCGCCGTACTCCTCGGCGGCCTGTCCGCACTCATCCTGGTCATCGGCAGCTTCTTCGGCCGGACCGGGCTCATCGTGGCGCTCGTCATCGCCCTGGGCACGAACGCGTACGCGTACTGGAACAGCGACAAGATGGCGCTGCGGGCCATGCGGGCCCGCCCGGTCAGCGAGTTCGAGGCGCCCGAGATCTACCGGATCGTCCGCGAGCTGTCCACGGCGGCCCGGCAGCCCATGCCGCGGCTGTACATATCGCCCACCGAGGCGCCGAACGCCTTCGCCACCGGCCGCAACCCGCGCAACGCGGCGGTCTGCTGCACCGAGGGCATCCTCCAGATCCTCGACGAGCGGGAGCTGCGCGGCGTGCTCGGCCACGAGCTGAGCCACGTCTACAACCGGGACATCCTGATCTCCTC
The DNA here is from genome assembly GCF_057708125.1 of Actinacidiphila sp. bgisy145. NCBI lineage: Bacteria > Bacillati > Actinomycetota > Actinomycetes > Kitasatosporales > Streptomycetaceae > Actinacidiphila > Actinacidiphila sp. bgisy145. Next base: position 157,107 of record NZ_JBYIRL010000010.1, on the reverse strand, counting down.
GGTGGCCGGCGCGCTCGCCTCGGTCATCGTCTTCCTGGCGAACTTCGCCTGGCTGATCCCGGTCGGCCGCTCCGACGACGACGACGGCCCCGGCATCCTCGGCATGCTCCTGCTGATGATCCTCGGCCCGGTGGCCGCCTCCCTGATCCAGCTGGCCGTCTCCCGCTCCCGGGAGTACGAAGCGGACGCCTCCGGCGCCCGCCTCACCGGCGACCCGCTCGCCCTCGCCTCGGCGCTGCGCAAACTCGACACGGGCACGAGGCAGCGTCCGCTCGCGGCCGAGCCTAGGCTGGAGACGACGAGTCATCTGATGATCGCCAACCCGTTCCGGCCGGGTGACGCCTCCAAGCTGTTCTCGACGCACCCGCCGATGGCCGAGCGCATCGCGCGCCTGGAAGAGATGGCAGGTCGCAACCGATGAAAACGATCCTCAACATAATCTGGCTCATCCTGTGCGGGCTGTGGATGTGCCTGGGCTACTTCCTGGCCGGGCTGCTGCTGTGCATCACCATCATCGGTATCCCGTTCGGTATCGCGGCCTTCCGCATCGGCGTCTACGCCCTGTGGCCCTTCGGCTACACCACCGTCGAACGCCGTGACGCCGGCGCCGGCTCCCTCGTCGGCAACGTCCTGTGGCTGATCCTCGCCGGCTGGTGGCTGGCGCTCGGCCACATCGTCACCGGGATCGCGCTGTGCGTCACCATCATCGGCATCCCCTTCGGCATCGCGAACTTCAAGCTGATTCCGCTGTCGCTGATGCCGCTGGGCCGGGAGATCGTGCCGACGGATCAGCCGTTCGCCACCCGCTGAGCGGTTCCGGGCCCCGACGGAGAAGGCGCGCGTCACCTGACGCGCGCCTCGCGCTTTTCCGGCCCCTCCCCGCCCCCGCCGGCCGCCCGTACGCTCTACTCCGGCCGTTACCGACCGTACCGAGGAGATCGCGATGACCCTGCAAGTCGGCGACAAGGCACCGGACTTCACCCTCCCCGACCAGAACGGGGCACCGGTGGCGCTCAGCGAGCGGCTGGCGCGCAACACCGTCGTCCTGTACTTCTACCCCAAGGACAACACCCGCGGCTGCACCGCCGAGGCGTGCAGTTTCCGCGACGGCTACGAGAGCTTCACCGACGCCGGCGCCGAGGTGATCGGCGTCAGCTCCGACAGCGTCGCCTCACACGACAAGTTCGCCGGGCGCCACGAACTCCCCTTCACCCTGCTCTCCGACGCAGACCGCGCCGTCCGCAAGCAGTACGGCGCCACCACCCTCGGCGTCGTCCCCGCCCGGATCACCTTCGTCATCGACCAGGCCGGCACGATCCGCCACGCCTTCTCCTCGATGAGCAACGTCGGCGCCCACGTGGACGACGCGCTGGCGGTGGTCAAGCAACTCAAGGGCGACGACGCGGCCCCCGCCGACCCGCCCGCGAGCGACCAGTAACCCGAGTCCGGCAACCCCCGTCCCCGCCTCCTGCCCCCGCCCCCGCTGCAACGCCCGAGGCCGGCGGGCCGCCCCCCCGGGCACCCGCCGGCCTCGTACCGCGTGCTGCTCGTTCCCCCGTCCGCGGGCCCGCGGAGCTCAGCGGTAGTTGACGAACTGGAGCGCGAAGTCCAGGTCCTTGCCCTTGAGCAGGGCCTGCACGGACTGGAGGTCGTCACGGCTCTTGGAGCTGACCCGCAGCTCGTCGCCCTGGACCTGCGCCTTGACGCCCTTCGGGCCCTCGTCCCGGATGATCTTCGCGACCTTCTTGGCGTTCTCCTGGGAGATGCCCTCCTCGATCGACGCGAAGATCTTGTACTCCTTGCCGGACAGCTGCGGCTCGCCCGCGTCCAGCGCCTTCAGCGAGATCCCCCGCTTGACCAGCTTGCTCTCGAAGACGTCCAGGATCGCCTTCACGCGCTCCTCGGAGTTCGCCTCCAGCAGGATCTTCTCCCCGGACCACGAGATCGACGCGCCGACATTCTTGAAGTCGTAGCGCTGCGAGATCTCCTTGGCGGCCTGGTTGAGGGCGTTGTCGACCTCCTGCCGCTCGACCTTCGAGACGATGTCGAAACTGGAGTCGGCCATCTTCAGTGGGCTCCTTGACTGTGTTCATCGGTACGTCGGTTCCATCACATCGGCGGCGGCCCGACCGGGCACCGCCACCGGCCCAGCCTAGCCATCCCCGCCGCCGATGCCCTGATCAATCCGGTGGCGAACCACCCCTCTGCATCAGGTATCGTTTACCCCGTCGCCACGACCCCCGGCCCACCAGGCCGGCCCGCGGCGCCATCCCATGGCGGTATGCCCGAGTGGCCAATGGGAGCGGACTGTAAATCCGTCGGCTTAGCCTACCGTGGTTCGAATCCACGTGCCGCCACACCCCGAAGAGGGCCCCCGACCTGCATCTGCGCGGGTCGGGGGCCCTCTTTGCGTGTGCGGGGCGGATCGGTCGGTTATGCGGGCTCGCTGGGGTTGTCCACAGGGGTGTGGATAACGGGGGCGGGGGCGGTGGCGCGGATGAGGGTTTTGCCGGTGGTGCGGCCGTGGAGCATCGCGAGGAAGGCGGTCACGATGTGGTCGAAACCGGTGACGACGGTCTCGTCGGGGGTGAGGCGGCCGGACCGGAGGTGGGGGACCGCGAAGTCGTACAGCTCCTGCTGGAGTTCGAGGTGGTGGGTGACGAGGAAGCCCTCCATCCGCAGGCTCTTCTCCACCAGGTCGGCGTGGTTGAAGCTGGGCGGCGGCGCGTCGGGGGCGTTGTACTGGCTGATCGTGCCGACCCGCGCGATCCGGCCGAACGGGCGCAGCGCGCCGATCGCGGCGGCGAGCTGCGGGCCGCCGACGTTGTCGACGAAGACGTCGAAGCCGTCGGGGGCCGCGGTGGCGAGCAGTTCGGAGGCGGGGCCGTCGTGGTAGTCGAAGGCCGCGTCGTAGCCGACCTCCCGCGTGAGGTACGCGGCCTTGTCCGCCGAGCCCGTGCTGCCCACGAGGCGTCCGGCGCCCAGCAGCCGGGCGAACCGTCCGGCGGCCGTGCCGACGCCGCCCGCGGCGGCGGAGACGAACAGGTCGTCGCCGGGCCGGAGCCGGGCGATCCGGGTCAGGGCCACGTAGGCGGTCAGACCGGTGCCGCCGAGGATGCCCAGGTAGGCGCTCAGCGGCACCCCGTCGTAGCGGGGCAGGCGCCGGACCTGCCCCGGCGCGACAACCGCGTGCGTACGCCAGCCCTGCCGGTGGAACACGACCTCGCCCTCGGCCAGTTGCGGCGTGCGCGAGGCGACGACCCGTCCGAGGGCGCGGCCTTCCAGGGGCGCGCCGAGCGCGAAACCGCCGGGCCCGCCGTCCATCATCTCGCGGTGGTACGGGTCGACGGACCAGTAGAGGTTCTCCACCAGCGCGGTGCCGGCGGCGGGGGAGGGGAGCGCGGACTCGACGAAGGCGAAGTGCTCGGGGCCGGGGAAGCCGTGCGGGCGGGCGGTCTGGTGCACGGTGAGCGCGGTGTCGTCCATGGCCGGACCGTACGGCGGGAATGGGGCCGGCCGGCAGCGGGTTGGGCTCATGTGACGGGCGGTTCCATGAGCACTATTCATACGTCGAGGTGATCGCCGGTGGCCCGGACGGCCGACTCCGATCTCGCGCCGCACGAACTGCGCGTGCTGGTCGCGGTCGCGGACGGCGCGGGCTTCTCGGCCGCGGCCGCGGCGCTCGGGCTGACCCAGTCCGCGGTGTCCCACTCGGTGCGCGGCAGCGAACGCAAGGTCGGCGCGGTGCTGTTCGTACGGGGCCGGACCGGCGCCCGCCCGACCCCCGCCGGTGAGCGGGCCGTCGCGCACGCCCGCCGCATCCTGCGGATGCTGGACGTGCTGGCCGCCGAGGCGCGCGGCGCCGCCTCGCCGGACCCGGCGCGGGGGGAGCTGCGGGTCGCGGCGTTCCGCAGCGCGGCCCTGCACCTGCTGCCCGCGGCCCTGAGGCGGCTGCGCGACCGGCACCCCGGGATCGAGCCGCGGGTGCGGATCGTCCGCGAGGTGGGCCGCGGCGCGGCGGGCGAAGTCGCCGACGGGAAGGCCGATCTGGCCGTCGCGACGCTGGGCGGCAGCGCGCCGCTGCCCTCCGGCCTCGTCGTCGGCGGGCTGTTCGAGGAGCCGTACGTCCTGGTGCACCCGCCCGGTCACCGGGCCGCTCCAGGTGCGCTGCCGCTGGTCGACTGGGCCGAGAACTGCGGGTCGTACACCCGCTCCTGGTGGGCCGCGCAGGACTGGATACCGCCGGCGACGGTCGAGGCCGAGGACGACGGAGCGGTCCTGGCGCTGGTCGGCGCCGGCCACGGCATGGCGATCATGCCCGCGCTCTCCCTGACCGCCGCCCCGGCCGCGCTGCGCACCACCGACCTCGGCCCGGACCGCCCCACCCGCCGCGTCGGCTACGTCACCACACCCGAGCTGGCCGCCACGACCGCGGTCCGCGCACTCATCCGCGAGTTGCGGGCCGACCTTCCGCACGGGACCCTGCCGGCGCGGGGTTGACCGCGGGAACGGCAGCGCCGCGGACGGTGAGCCCGGCCGGAGCGTGAGCATCGGCACCGGCCGTACCGGGACGGCATCGCCGGCGCGCGGTCAGACCCCGGGGATGCCGTCCTGCTCGACCTCGAACCGCCCAGGGCGGCGGACCGCCCTGTCACCGCCCAGCTTGCGCCGGCAGTTCTCGCCGAGCCCCCACGCCCTGCTCTCCGCGTCGGACAGCGGCTGCCCGCACATCCCGCACCGCACCACCCGCCGCCCCGCGGCGAGTTCCTCGTCCGTGGCCAGCCCGGGCAGCGGCGCGTCACCCTTCATGCCCCCAGTGTGCGCCACCGCGACGGGCCGCCCCCGCGCCGGAAGCGCGCCCCGCCGTTCCCGCACCGGAAGCGCGCCGCCCCCGCCCCGGAAGCGCGGCCCCGCCTCACACCGGCGTGCCGCCACCGGTGGCGACGGTGTGGCGGACCTTGGTGACGGCCTTCTGGTAGAGGCTGCTGGCCAGTTGGGGCGAGGTGTCGGAGATCTGGAAGAACATGTAGCCGACGAGGACCTGCCCGACGCGCCCGAAGGCGAGGTAGCCGTTGACGGGTACGCCGCTGAGCTGCCCGTCCATCCGGGTCGCGGTGGTCTGCGCGCCGGAGGCGGTGACCAGGTGCGTCGGCGTCAGCCTGAGGGCGAGCTTGGTGCCGTCGGAGGTGAGGGTGAGGTCGCGGCAGGAGGTGAGCGCGGCCTTCTCCTGGGCGTACACGCCCGCGACCCGGCCCGCGGACCCGGTGGTCAGCTGCTCGCTGAGCAGCGGTCCGGACTGCCCGCCGGTGAAGTCCGCCTCCTGGGTGCCCGGGCCCGGCGCGGCCCGGAGCACCTTCACCAGCGCGGCGCAGCCGGAGACCCCGTCGCCGCCGACCCCGCCCCCGGCGGCCGACTGCGCACCGGTCATACCGGTGTCCGACGGGCTCAGCAGCGCCGACTTCAGTACGGCCGGGCCGGGCGTCGCCGCCGCCGCGGTACCGGTCAGCGCGGTACCCCCGGCGACGGCGAGCGCGGTGGCCGCCGCGGCCGTACCGACCAGGCGGGCCCTGCGCTCCGTGTACCGGCGACACGTCCTCAGCATGGCGGCTCCCTAGGGCTCGGCTCCGGTCCGCATCTCCCGGCCAGTGTGCGCCGGGCCCCGCCGCGCCGCATTGTCAGCGGCCGCACCCCACCCCAGAGGGTGACCGTGTGCAGCCGCCCGCTCGCGCACAGGTCGGTCCGAGCCCGCCCGGGGGCCAGGACACGTACGTGCCCGCTGGCAGGTCAGGACGCGTACGTGCCCGCCCGCGGGTCACGACGAGGACGTGTCCTGCGCCGCCTTCTGGACGTACGCGTCGGTGTACGTCTTCGCCAGGTCGATCGTGTGGCCCTTGACGGCCGGGTCGACCGCGTCCAGCACCCGCAGCACGGTCTGCGGCGCGTCCGCCGGCATCTGGCCGGTGGGGTTGTACATGCCCATCTCGTTCGCCAGCGCCTGGATGTACTGGTCCTTGCCGCTGCCGGAGTAGAAGTCCGCCGGGACCTGCGCGGTGATCTGCGCGGCCGAGTGCGACTCCATCCACTGGAGCGTCTGGTAGATCGCGTTGACCATCTTCTGCGTGGTCGCCTTGTGGCTGTTCGCCCACGCCGTCTGCACGGTCAGCGCGGTCCCGGGGTACGGCCCGCCGAGCGCGGCCTTGGTGCCGGCGAGCGTGCGCATGTCGGCGACGATCGTGCCGAGGTGCTTCTTCAGCAGCGTGGAGATCGTCGGTTCGGTGGTGACGCCGGCGTCGACCCGGTCGTGCTGGAAGGCCGCGACGAAGGTGGGGCCGGCGGCCACGGCCACCAGGTGGGTCTGGGCGAGCGGGATGTTGTTGTGGATCGCCAGGTAGGAGCCGATGGTGGAGCTGGCCGAACCGAGCGAGGTCACCCCGACGGTCTTGCCGCGCAGGTCCGCTGGGGACTTCAGCGACGACTCGTTCGCCCGGGTCATCTCGACCATGCCGGGCGCCTGGAGCAGCTGCACGACCGCCTCGGTGCTCTTGCCCTTGGCCTGGAGGTCGAGGTTGTGGTCGAAGAAGCCGATCATGCCCTGGACGTCGCCCTTGAGGAGCGCGTCGGAGACCTGCGGGGTGCCCTGGAGGTTGTCGATCTTCACATCCAGGCCCTGCTTGGTGAAGAAGCCCATCCGCTGCGCCAGGATGAGCGGCAGGTAACTCTGGTTCGCCTGGTTCGACAGCGCGATCGTCACCTTCGTCGCGGAGCCGTCACCGGCCGCGCCGGAGCTGCCGGACGAGCTGTCCGAGCAGGCCGTCAGCCCCGTAGCCAGGAACGTCGTCGCGGCTGTGAGAACGATCTTCTTGTGCCACATGAGCCTTGCCTTCTCCTCGGGAGCGGGCGCGCCACCGGCCGTCTTCGGCCGTGCCGCGGTCCGCCGGTCAATGCGGGGCGGGCGTTCGTCGGGAGGTGCCGCACGGGGGCCGCCGGGGTCACGCGCCGGCGTCGGACCGCTGCGGGCGCGGCTGCCACCGCAGCAGGCGCCGTTCCAGCAGCGTGATCAGGCCCTCCGCGGCCAGCGCGTACGCGGCGGTGATGACCAGCCCCGCGTACACGCCGTCGGGGTCGAAGTTGGCCTGCGCCTGGAAGATGAGCAGCCCGAGGCCCTGCTGCGCGCCGAGCAGCTCCCCGACGATCGAGCCGGTGACGGCGAAGCCGAACGCCACGTGCAGGCTGGTGGTGATCCAGCTCAGCGCGGAGGGGATGACGACGTGCAGCGTCACCTGGGCGTTCCCGGCGCCGAGGATGCGGGCGTTGGCGATCAGGTTGCGGTCCACCTCGCGGGCGCCCTGGAAGGCGTTGAAGAACACGCCGAAGAAGACCAGCACCGCCGACAGCGTCACCTTGGAGCTGATGCCGAGGCCGAACCAGATCGCGAACACCGACCCGAACAGGATGCGCGGGATGGAGTTCAGCGTCTTGATGAAGGGGGAGAAGACGTCGGCGAGGAAGCGCAGCCGGCCCAGCAGGATGCCGAGGACGACACCGCCCAGCACACCGATGCCGAAGCCCATCAGCGTCTCTTCGAGCGTCACCCACACCTGGTCCCACAAGGAGCCCTGCGAGGTGCCGTGGCGCACCCAGTCCCACAACTTCGAGCAGATGCCGGAGGGTTCGCCGAAGTAGAAGCGGTCGATGGTCTCCGACGACGCGAGCACCTGCCACAGGCCGACGAACAGCACGAGGAGGGCGGCCCTGGTGAGGTTGACCAGCACCCGGCGCCGTATCCGCGCCCGCCGTACGGCCTGCCCGCGCAGTTCCTTGGCCGACGGGGACTTGGCCAACGGGTTCATGCCGCGGTCCCGGGCGTCGCGGTCGCCGTACGGCGGTGGGCGACCTGCACCTCGTCCCGCAGGGACTCCCAGATCCGCTCGTGGAGCCGGACGAACTCCGGGGTGTGCCGGATCTCCCGCGGGTTCCGGGGCCGCGGCAGGTCGATCGGGAAGGTCTCCTTGACGGTGGCGGGGCCCGCGGTCATGACGACGACCGTGTCGGCGAGCGAGATCGCCTCCTCCAGGTCGTGGGTCACGAACACCACCGACGGCCGGGTCAGGTCCCACAGCGCGAGCAGCTCGTCGGACATGATCTGGCGGGTCTGCACGTCCAGCCCGGCGAACGGCTCGTCCATGAGCAGCACCCGCGGCTGGTTGATCATCGTCTGCGCGAGGGCGACCCGCTTGCGCATGCCGCCGGAGAGCTGGTGCGGGTGGTAGCGCTCGAACCCCGCCAGGCCCACCCGGCGTATCCAGTCGGCGGCCAGCGCGTGCGCGTCCTTCCGCGACGCGCCGCGGAAGCGCGGTCCTGCGGCCACGTTGCCCAGCACGGTCTTCCAGGGGAACACCGCGTCGGTCTGGAAGACGAAGCCCACGTCCCGGGCCGTGCCGTCGACCGGGCGACCGTCGAGCAGCACCTCGCCGGTGTCCGGCCGGGCCATGCCGCTGATCAGCGAGAGCGTGGTGGACTTCCCGCAGCCGGTCGGCCCGACCACCGCGGTGAACTCGCCGGCCGCCACCGAGAAATCGACGTCGTGCAGGACATCGTGATTGCCGCCCTGGGGCGTGCTGAAGGATTTCGTCACATTGCGCATCACGATTGGAGGCGTCTTGGGAGGCGTCGTCGGTTGCGGCGATGTGACCGACCCATTGGGTTCACGCGGGGATTCGCTCGTCACGCCGGTGAGGCTGCCAGAACCCGGCGCGGGAGAACAACCTTGCCCATCCGGAGCGCACTGACTTAAGCGCGGAAGCGGCCGGAAAACCGTCGCCGCGCCGTGTCGCCGCCTCTCCCGTGTCCGGAGAAAAACGCCGATGTTCGGCTTCTGCGGATTGTTGGAGGCGGTTAGACGTGATGCGTTCTTCGGGGGTAACTTCTGGTTGGTGACATTCCGTTATCCCGACATACCCGTCGAAATCGCGCTTCCGGATCGGTTGGCGCTGCGCATGCTCGTCCGTACTTTCCGGCCGGAGTTGATGGACCGGCTGGTGGACCGGGCTGAGCGGCGGGAGCGGCGCCGACGGCTGCTGCCCGCGCAATTGATGATGTATTTCGCCCTCGCCATGTGGCTCTTCGGGACTTCCTCGTACGAGGAGGTGCTCGCCAAACTGACCGGCGGGCTGCCCGAGTTGTTCGACGACGTCGGCAACGTGGCCACCGCCGCCGCCATCGCCCGGGCCCGGATGCGGCTTGGCGTCGAACCGCTCAAGGGGCTGTGCGCGCACGTCGCGGCGTCCGCCGCGCAGCCGGGCGCCGAGCGGGTGTTCGTCCTGGAGAGCGTTGCCATGGAGGCGCCGGACACCCCCGCGAACCGGGGGGCGTACGAGGCGTTCGGCGCCGCGTACGGGGAGGGCGCCGCGGGCCGCCAGGTGGTCGAGCGAACGGCGCGGGGGCGCGCGCTCGACGTCTGGCTGGTCTCCCTCACCGAGTGCCGGCTGCGCCTGTCCGCGGCCGCGGCCGTCGCCGCCGGCCCGCAGGCGGGCATCGACAGCATCGTCGCCGACTGGCAGCACGACCTCCTCGGCGCGGGGGCGCTGGTGGTCGGCGAGCAGGACGCGGTGCCGCTGGCGATGTGGGACGTGCTGGCCGCGGCCGGCGCCCAGCAGATCTGGCGGGTGGGCGGCCGCGGCGGGGCCGGCCGGGTGCTGCCGGTGCTGCGCGAACTGCCCGACGGCTCCTACCTGTCGGTCCTGCCGCAGGACGGCGGCACAGGCGGCACGGGCGGCACGGGCGGCATGGACGGCACGGGCAGCACAGACGGCGTGGGAGCCCCGGAAGGCACAGGCGGCCAGGTCGGCCAGAGCGCCGAAGGCGCGGCCGGGCGGCTCGTCCGGGTGGTGCCGTGCCGGTCGGCCCCGGAAACGGCGGTGCTGGTCACCTCGTTCCTCGACGAAGCGGTGACCGCGGCGGAGATCGCCGCCCGCCATCGAAATGTGGCGGAGATGTGCAGAAGCGGTGTCGGTGCCTTTGTGGCGCAGCTCGCCGGTATGCGGGTGGCGCTGCGCTCGAAAAGCCCGGAACTTGTTCAGCAGGAAATATATGCGATGCTCTGCATGTATCACGTCGTGGGCCATCTGATGACCCCGGCATATTCAGCGGACGGTATTGCGGCCGAAGCGGGCGATGCGGTCCTGTGACCGGGCCGATCGCCTTAAGTCAGTAGCGGAACCCTTTGCTCCGGTGGGCTTGCGTGTGCTGAAATGTGGTTCCCCGACCGGTGCGCGGGAGCGGGCGGAAGTACGGCGGCAATGTCTTTGCAGCCGGAAAGCGCGTGCGACGTGGTGTACCTGAGCCGACTGGTGTGCGCCCGGATCGGGCACTCGTTGTGGTGGACCGAATAACCGGGCGTCGCCGCGTCATGCCTGCGACGTTATCGAGGGTTGAGGGTTGGCAAATGGCAGACCAGGGGTCCCGCGAAGCCGGAAATCCGCCGACGGGCGGGGACCGCTTGGAGCGTCACCGTGTGGTGGTGCTGTGACCGCGGCACGCAGGTCCCGTTCGGCTCGCGCACCCCGGCGCGGCGCCGCCGTACCCGGCAAGGTCCTCGCCCTGCTGCGCGTCAAGCACCTGGGCGACTGGCGGCTGCGGAGCCGCATGATGCTCCTGGTGCTGGTCCCGCTGGTCGCGATCATCCCGCTGGTCGGCGTACGCGTCGTCTCCGAGGTCGGCAACCTGCACTCCGCGGCCCGCGTCCAGGGCCAGGCGCAGCTCGCCCGCCAGATATCCACCCTGGTCAGCGCCCTGGACGACGAACGCGACCGCACCGAGGTCGCGCTGCGCGGCCCGGGCGCGGCGAAGGACCAGGACCTGGCGGCGGCGCAGAAGGCGACCGACGTCCAGGTACGGGAGTTCGGCGCGAGCCTGCGCGGTCACCAGGACAGCGTCGACGCCCTGCCGGCCGCGGTACGGCAGCTCGGCGCGCGCGGCGAGGCGCGGCTCGGCGATCTGAGCCCGCTGCGAGCCTCCGCACGCGGCCTCGCCGCCGGCGCCGGCACCCCGACCTTCAGCGCGTACAGCACGATCATCGACGACCTGCTGGACTTCAGCGAGCAACTCGCCGCCGTCACCTCCGACCACGCCCTCGGCAGCCTGGTCGCCACGCTCGCCTCGATCGAGCAGATCGAGCAGCAGACGTCCAGCGAGCGCGGCTACCTCGTCGACGTGCTGGACAGCGGCGACTTCACGCTGGAGCAGAAGGAGGACATCGAGCAGGCGCAGTTCGAGACGGCCGCCGAGTCCCTTGCCAACAACGCCCCGACCTCGCTGCTGAACCTCTACCAGTCCACGGTCAGCGGCGACAAGGTCGGCGCCGCCGACGGCACCGTCCAGGAGGTCTCCACCGCCGCCCAGGAGGACATCCCCCTGGCGGACCTCGGCATCGGCAAGGCCACCGCGTTCCGGCAGCTCACCGACAAGCTCGACGCGGTGCGGACCGTGGAGCGCCAGGCCGTCGCGGACATGAACCGGCGCGCCTCCGATCTGCTGTCCGCGGTGCGCACCCAGCTCTACGAGAACATCGCGATCATCGTCGTGGTGGTCGCGCTGTCCTTCCTCGGCGCCCTGGTGCTCGCCCGCTCCGTGGTGCGGCCGCTGCGCCGGCTGCGCGCCTCCGCGCTGGACGTCGCCGACCACCGGCTGCCCGCCGCCGTCCGCCGGCTGCGCGACCTGGCGCCCTCGGACACCGACGAACCGGTGCGGGTCGAGCCGATCGAGGTGCGGACCGAGGACGAGGTCGGCCAGGTCGCGCGCGCCTTCGACCGCGTCCACGTCGAGGCGGTCCGGCTCGCCACCGAGCAGGCGCGGATGCGCAGCAACGTCAACGCGATCTTCACCAACCTCTCCCGCCGCAGCGAGAGCCTGGTGCTGCGGCAGCTCCAGCTCATCGACGACCTGGAGAACAGCGAGCAGAACCCGAGCCAGCTGGCGAGCCTGTTCCAGCTCGACCACCTCGCGACCCGGATGCGCCGCAACAACGAGAACCTGCTGGTGCTGGCCGGTGAGGAGCAGGGCCGCCGCTGGCACGAGCCGGTGTCGCTGATCGACCTGGTCCGCGCCGCCACCGCCGAGGTCGAGCAGTACGAACGCGTGGTGCTCTACGAGCTGCCGGACGTCGCGGTGGCCGGCCACGCCGCGACCGACGTCGTCCACCTGCTCGCCGAACTCATCGAGAACGCCACCTCGTTCTCCGGCCCCGAGACCCAGGTGCTGGTCGGCGCGAAGTTCCTCACCTCCGGCGACGTCGTCCTGGACGTCGCGGACGCGGGCATCGGCATACGCCCGGAGGAACTGGACCGGATCAACCGCCGGCTCGCCGAGCCGCCCCTGCTCGACGTGGCGACCTCCCGCCGGATGGGCCTGTTCGTCGTCGGGCGGCTGGCCGCCAAGTACGGCATCCAGGTACGGCTGACCAGCTCCGGCCGGACCGGCCTCAACGCCCTCATCCGGGTGCCGCCCGCCCTGCTGGTCTCCCCGGACCAGGGGGGCGCCGACGCGGCACCGGCGTTCGGCCGGCCGGCGCCGCAGCCCGGCAGGCAGGACGACCCCCGCGAACCCGTCGGCGCGTACCGCTCCGCGGCGGCGGGGCCGGCCGGCGGTTCGGGCTTCGGAGCGGACTTCGGCCCTGACTTCGGCCCGGGGCCGATGACGGCGCCCGGTACGGGCCAGGGCCGGCCCCGCGGCGCAAGCGACCCGCACTACGACCAGGCACCCGCCGGACGCCACTCCGGCCCGCCCGACGGCGGCTTCCCCTGGTTCAACGACCCGGAGCCGGCCCCCGGGCAGCCCGGCCACGCGTTCTCCTGGTTCGCCCAGCAACTCGACGAGCACCCGCCGCCGGACCCGCCCCACCCCGCGCAGCCGCAGGCACGCCCCCACCCCCAGCCGCCGGCCGCGCCCCAGCCCCTGCCCCCGCGGGACGCCCACCAGGCGCCCTCCTGGGCGCGCCCCGACCGCGCCCCGCACGCCGCTCCGGGCGGGCCGGGCGACCCGGGCCGCCAGCCGAGCGCGGGACCGACCGCCCAGGGCCTGCCCCGGCGCGTGCCGTTCGGCAACCTCGCCCCCGGCACGGCCGCCGACCCCCGCCCCGCACCCGGGAGCCCGGCCCCCCACGTCCCGGCCCCCCACGTCCCGGCCGCGCCCCGCCAGGCCGACCTGATGCGGGAGCGGCTGTCGAGCTTCCGCCAGGGCGTCCGGCGCGGCAAGGACGGGACGGAACGCGGCGGCGGACCGGGCCGGTCACCGGGCGGAACGGGTCCGGTATGAGCCGGACGCCCGCCCCTCCGCCCGCGGCCGCGCCGCACGACGCCCCCAGCAGCATAGGAAGCAGCCCCAGCCATGAGCGATCCGAGCACCGAAGTACGGAACCTGAACTGGCTCATCGCCAACTTCGTCAAGCAGGTGCCGGGAGTCGCCCACGCCGTGGTCGTCTCCTCGGACGGCGTCCAGCTCCTCGCCTCGGCCTCCATGCCCAAGGACCGCGGCGACCAACTCGCCGCCATGGCCTCGGGCCTGGCCAGCCTCACGCAGGGCGCGGCCCAGCTCTTCGACGCCGGCGCGGTCACCCAGACCGTGGTGGACATGCTGAACGGCTTCCTCTTCCTCACGTCGATCAGCGACGGCTCGATCCTGGCGGTGCTCGCCGCGCCCACCTGCGACATGAAGGTCGTCGGTTACGAGATGACGCTGCTGGTCGAACGGGCCGGCGACGTGCTCACCCCCGACGTGCGCCGGGAGTTGCAGAGCGCGCTGGCCGGCTGAGGCCCCGCGCGGCCCGCCGGCCGACCCACCCCCGGAAGGACGTGTGCTCGTGAGCGAGGACCGCAGGCGCAACTCGTCGCCCTTCGTACGGCCCTACGCCGTCACCCGCGGGCGTACGGCGGCCCGGACCGACTTCGCGCTGGAGGCGCTGGTCGGCACCACCGCGCACGCCTGGGAGAGGGGGGTACGGCTCTTCCCCGAGCAGCAGGCGATCTGCCGGCTGTGCGTGAACCTGACGTCGGTGGCCGAGATCTCCGCGCTGCTGAACATCCCGCTCGGCGTCACCCGTGTGCTCGTCGGCGACCTGGCCGAGGGCGGCTTCGTCATCGTCCAGCAGCCGGGCTACGCGGGCGGCCGGCCGGACGTCACCCTGCTGGAACGGGTGCTCACGGGGCTGCGCGGCCTGTGAACCGCCGCCCGGCGGCAACCGGGTGAGCGCCCGCCTGTCCCCCCGACCCGCGTCCCCCCACAACCCACGGAAGTGCCATGACCGACCAGCCCGGCCTCGCGGTGTCCTTCGGCGCCGCGGCACAGGACTACGACCGCTACCGCATGGGCCCGCCCGCTCAGGCGCTGGACTGGCTGCTGCCCGCCGGCCGCCCCGACGTGCTCGACCTGGGCGCCGGCACCGGCCTGCTGACCCGTCAACTCGCCGACCGCGCCGGGCGGGTGGTCGCGGTCGAACCCGACGCCCGGATGCGCGAGGTGCTGGCCGGGAACTGCCCGGGCGCGGACGTCCTCGACGGGACCGGCGAGCACATCCCGCTGCCCGCCGCCCACGTCGACGCCGTCACCGTCTCCGCGGCCTGGCACTGGATGGACCCGGCCGCCGCCCTCCCGGAGATCGCCCGGGTGCTCAGGCCGGGCGGCACCTTCGGCATCCTCTACACCCGGCGCGACCGGCGGGTGCCCTGGCTCGACGCCCTCGACGGGTACGTCCACGACGAGATGGGCACCGACGACCGGATCGGGGACCTCATCACGCGGATGAACAGCGGACCCTGGCTGCCCGTCGGCGCGCCCTTCACCGAGCCGCGCACCCGCACCGTCACCTGGACCGCCGAGGCGACCACCGAGGAGGTCGCCGCCATGTTCGCCACCTACAGCAGGTTCATCGCGCTGCCCGCCGACCGCAGACGCGAACTCACCGCCCGGATCGAGGCGAAGGTCCGCGCCACCGCGGAGTTCCGGGACGGCCGCGTCCGCCTGCCCATGGCCTGCTACCTCTGGCGCGCGCGGCGCGCCGGCTGACCCGTCCCGGCCCGGGACCCTCGACGCCCCGGGCCGGGCCCGGCACCTCACACGCGCCAGGCGAGGAGGGGACCTACGAAGCCGCCGCCCGCACCGCCGAAGCCACCGGGTCGCGCCCCGCGACCAGCTCCAGCGTCAGCCCGGCCGTCTCCGGCGCCGTCAGCAACTCCGCCAGCACCGCCGCCACGTCGTCCCGCGGCACCGAACCCCGCCCGGTCGAAGGCGCGAGGTGCACCTTCCCCGTGCCACTGTCGTTCGTCAGGGCACCCGGGCGCAGGATCGTCCACGCCAGCGCGTCCCGCGCCCGCACCGCGTCGTCCGCCTCGCCCTTCGCCCGCAGATACGCCGTGAAGACCGGGTCCCGCCCCTCCGCCGCCGCGTCCGCGCCCATCGACGAGACCACCAGGAAGCGCCGTACCCCGGCCCGTTCGGCCGCGTCCGCGAGCAGCACCGCCGCGCCCCGGTCCACGGTCTGCTTGCGCGCAGCCCCCGAACCGGCGCCCGCGCCCGCCGCGAACACCGCCGCGTCGGCGCCCGCCAGCACCTCCGCCACCTGCTCCACCGTCGCCGACTCCAGGTCCAGCACGACCGGTTCGGCACCCGCCGCCCGCAGGTCGTCCGCCTGGGCGGGGTCGCGGATCAGCCCCACCGCGCTGTCCCCGCGCCCGCTCAGCAGCTTCTCCAGCCGCAGCGCGATCTGTCCGTGTCCACCAGCGATCACCGTACGCATGCCCCGACGCTACGCCTGGCGGTGCGCCTGGCGCGGGAGGTCGAAGGCCGCGTCGCCCGCCGAGTCGCAGTACTCGCGCACCGCGCTGGTCCGCGAGACCACCCGGCCGCGGTGGATCACGATCCGGCTGTAGGCCAGCGAGAGCACCCCGGCCAGGCTCTCCCCGCGCACCGCGAGCAACTCCGCCGGGAAACCCGCCTCGACGCGCACCTCCGGCAGCCCGAGCACCGCCCGCGCCTCCGCGCTGACCAGGTCGTAGGCGAGCAGGGGAGCGCACTCGCCGTGCGAGGCCAGCAGGAACGCCGCCTCCAACGGGTCGCCGCGGCCGACCGGGTTGGCCAGGTCGCACAGCGCGCCACTGCCCGCGGTCACCCGCACCCCGGCCGCGCGCAGCGCGCGTACCGCGGTCAGCGGCGCCAGCGGGCGGACGGCGGCGGCCGCGTAGGCCGCGGGGGAGGCCGGCGCGGGCGAGCCGCGGTCCAGCGCGCCGCAGCCGCCCTGGGGGAGCGCGACCACCGAGACGCCCGCCGAGGCCAGCCGGTCCGCGGTGCGCGCGACCCCGTCCGGGCCCTGCACGGCCAGCCGGTGGCAGGGGCCGAGGGTGACCCCGGGCCGCAGCCCGCCGGCCATCGCGGCGAGCCGGGCCATCCGCGCCGGGTCGTCGGCTGCGGTGTGCAGGTCCACCGGCAGCCCGAACTCGGCGGCCAGCGTGAGCACCGCCTCGATGTAGCCGCTCGGGTCCGGATCGAGGTCGGGGCAGCCGCCCACCGCCGAGGCGCCCATCTTCAGCGCGTCCCGCAGCATCGCCAGGCCGTCCGCGCCCGCCGCCCCGGTGAGCACCCGCGGCACGGCCACCGCCTGCACCTCCAGCAGCCCGCGCAGCGACTGCCGCGCCTGGAGCACCGCCTCCAGCGAGCGCAGCCCGCGTACGTCGCCGATCCGTACGTGGCTGCGCACCGCGGTGGCGCCGTGGCCGAGTTGGAGGAGCGCGGCCTCGGTGGCGCGGCGCTGCACGTCCTCGGTGTCGCCCGCGGGCGGGCCGCCGGCGGTGAGCGCGAAGTCCAGGTGCGCGTGCGGTTCGGCGGGAGCGGGCAGCAGGAGGTAGCCGCGCAGGTCGATCCGGGTACCGCGATCGGCACGGTCGGTCCGGCCGGCCCGCTCGCGGTCGACCGGGCCCGCGGTCCGTTCGCCGCCGCCCCCGCGGTCCGCGGGCAGCGCGAGGCTTCCCGCGGTGCCCACCGCCTCGATCCGCGCGCCGCTCAACCGGACGTCGACGGCCCGGCCGTCGGTGAGGCGGGCGCCGCACAGCAGCAGGGTGGCGGTCTCCGCGGTGGTGCCGCGAGAGCTGTCGGTCATCGCGCTCCTCCGGTACGGGCTCTACGGACGGTGGGAGGCAGGATCACGGGACAGGAACAGGATCACGGGACAGGAAGCAGGAGAAGCACGGCGCCCGGAGGCGGACGGCCACCCGTGGTTCACCAGGGGCGCGCACGGTGGATGGCCGGAAGCGGGACGTACGGCGCGATCACGCGGTTCAGAGCCTAGGGCGCCCGGTGCCGAGGTCCCGGGAGGAGCGCATTAGTCGTACCGGCAGGGGTCGCGGCGGGGCCGTGGCGGACCCGCGGCGCCCTTGGGTACGGGCCGGCCCACGCGGCGCCGACAGGCCCCGGGGGAGCCGCGGTTCGGGTGTCCGCCAGGTCCGATGTGCCCCGCCGGATACGGATTTCACGTATCGCTGCGGAGCGTGTAATGTCTTCCTCGCTCGCCCCAATAGCTCAGTCGGTAGAGCGTCTCCATGGTAAGGAGAAGGTCTACGGTTCGATTCCGTATTGGGGCTCTGATGGATCGGTCCCCCGTCGCCACGACGGGGGTCAGTCCGTCGAGGCGGCGTAGCTCAGTCGGTAGAGCAAGCGGCTCATAATCGCTGTGTCACCGGTTCAAGTCCGGTCGCCGCTACTCTCCGTAGCCGATTGCGGGTTCGGTCCCTCGATCGGCTACTCTTTCTGTGTTCATCACACCCGTTCGTCAAGGAGCACTCACGTGGCCGCCACCGACGTCCGCCCTAAGATCACGCTGGCCTGCGTGGAGTGCAAGGAGCGGAACTACATCACCAAGAAGAACCGGCGCAACGACCCGGACCGTCTTGAGATGAAGAAGCACTGCCCCCGCTGCAACGCGCACACCGCGCACCGCGAGACCCGCTGACGCTGTCGGCGGCCCCGCGTGCCGCCCGGCCGGGACCGTACCCGACGCAACGCCGGAGCCCCAGGGTTCCGGCGCACTGCGGCGCCGTGTCCCGCGTCGGCAGCTGACCGGACTGTGCCGGCACCGTCCGGCTGAAGCCCTACCGTGAGGCCGCTCCCGTACCCCGGGGGCGGCCTCATCGCATGTCCGAGCCGCGCGGTCCGCGCCGGCCCGCCCGCACCCGGAGGTTCACGATGGCCCTCGACCCGTCCTTCGTCGGGCGGAGCTATCCGCCCGGCAGCGCCTACGAGGTCGGCCGGGAGAAGATCCGCGAGTTCGCCGAGGCGATCGGCGACCCGAACCCGGTGTACGTCGACGCCGACGCGGCCAAGGCGCTCGGGTACCCCGACGTGATCGCGCCGCCGACCTTCCCCTTCGCGATCAGCTACAAGGCGGCCGGCCTGGTGATCCAGGACCCCGAACTGGGCCTCGACTACAGCCGGGTGGTCCACGGCGACCAGCGCTTCACCTACACCCGCCCGGTGCGGGCCGGCGACCGCCTCACGGTCACCTCCACGATCGACTCGATCAAGTCCCTCGCGGGCAACGAGGTGCTGGAGATCCGCGGGGAGATCCACGACGAGTCCGGCGAGCACGTGGTCACCGCGCTGACCAAGCTGGTGGCCCGCCCGATCGAGGCGGCCGACGCGGGTGACGCGAAGAGCCCCGCCGGTGACGCAAAGGCCGCTGCCGGCGCCGCGAGCAGCAACGACACGAGCGGGGACGGCCGATGACCGCGGCAATCGCGTACGACGACGTCGAGGTCGGCACCGAGCTGCCCGCACAGGAGTTCCCGGTCGACCGGGCCACCCTCGTGCAGTACGCCGGCGCCTCGGGCGACTTCAACCCGATCCACTGGAACGAGCGGTTCGCCCGCGAGGTCGGCCTGCCCGACGTCATCGCGCACGGCATGTTCACGATGGCGGTCGCCATCCGCGTGGTCACCGACTGGACGGTGGACCCCGCAGCCGTCGAGGAGTACGGCGTCCGCTTCACCCGGCCCGTCGTGGTGCCCGACGACGGCGTCGGCGCCACCGTGCACGTCTCCGCGAAGGTCGCCGCCAAGCTCGACGACCACCGCGTGCGGGTGGACCTCCTCGCCACCAGCCAGGGCCAGAAGGTGCTGGGCATGTCCCGCGCCGTCGTCAGGCTCGCCTGAGTCCGGGTCCGGGTCCGAGTCCGCCGCGAGTCTCCTGTTCTCCCTTTCGACGGGGCGCGGGGGCCCTCGTGCCGACCGCTCGCCGCCCCGGGCTGCCCCCGGCTGCCCGCCCGGCCCGGCGGGCAGCCAGTCGGCACCGCTGCGGCGGAGACGGTCCAGCCCTCCCGCTTGACCACGTAAGTAATTGACCACTAACTTGACGCCATGGCAAGGATGAGCGCCGAGGAGCGACGCGCCAGCGTCATCACCGTGGCCATGAGCGAGTTCGCCCAGGGCGGCTACAACGGCACGTCCACGGAGGCGATCGCCCGGCGCGTGGGCGTCTCCCAGCCGTACCTGTTCCGCCTCTTCCCCAACAAGCAGGCCATGTTCGTCGCGGCCTGCGAACGCAGCCTCGTCGAGGCCCGCGCGGTCTTCGCCCGGGCCGTCGAGGGCGTGCCCGTCGAGGAGCGCCTGGAAGCGATGGCGTCGGCCTACCAGCGGCTGCTGCGGGAGGAACCGGAGAAGCTGCTGCTCCAGATGCAGATGTACGCGGCGGTCGCGGCCGCCGAGGCCGGCGGGGACCACGAGTTCGGCGCCCCGCTCCGGGTCGCGTGGCAGGAGATGTGGGACGAGGCCCGCGCCGCACTGGGCACGGACGTCGACGAGACGACGGAGTTCTTCGCGTACGGGATGCTGATCAACACCCTGGTCTCCATGGGCTTTCCGGCGTCCCACCGGAGTTGGGAGGGCTTCCATGCGGCCGCCTGCCCCGAGTGACCCGGGGCCGACCCGGCCCGGTGGTCCGCCCCGAGCGGCCTCTTTTTTTGGGGTCGAAACTTAGTGACTGATAACTCACCGAGGTGCCGGCCAGCACCACGAACCAGCAGGGGGTAGTACCGATGAGTACCGAACAGCGGCCACCACGGGACCGGATACCGGCGCCGGCGACGGCGTTCGAGGGGAAGCGGAAGGGACCGGGCGTGGGCTGGGCCCTGGTCATCACGAGCGTGGCGGGTTTCATGGCGGCCCTGGACAACCTGGTGGTCACGACCGCGCTGCCGTCCATCCGCGAGAGCCTGGGCGGCGCCCTGTCGGACCTGGAGTGGACGGTCAGCGCCTACACCCTCACCTTCGCGGTGCTGCTGATGTTCGGCGCGGCGCTCGGTGACCGCTTCGGCCGCCGCCGGCTCTTCCTCGTGGGCATCAGCGTCTTCACCGCCGCGTCGGCCGCGGCCGCGCTCTCCTCCGGCATCGGCGAGCTGATCGCCGCGCGGGCCCTGCAGGGCGTCGGCGGCGCGATCATGATGCCGCTCACCCTGACCCTGCTGACCGCGGCGGTGCCCAAGGAGAAGCGGGGCATGGCGTACGGGATCTGGGGCGCGGCCAACGGCCTCGCGGTCGCCTGCGGCCCACTGATCGGCGGCAGCCTCACCCAGCACATCTCGTGGCACTGGATCTTCTGGCTCAACGTGCCGATCGGCCTGGCGCTGCTGCCGCTGGCCCGGCTGAAGCTGCGCGAGTCCTCCGCGCCCGACGCCCGGCTGGACTTCCGCGGCACCGCCCTGATCAGCCTCGGCCTGTTCGGCGTCGTCTACGCCCTGGTCAGTGCGACCGACCACGGCTGGAGCAGCGTCCGGGTGCTGTCCGGACTGATCGGCGGCGGCGTTCTGGTGGCGGCGTTCGTCCGGCACGGCTTCACCGCCGCGCGCCCCATGGTGCCGATGCGGATGTTCGCCAACCGGGGCTTCGCGGCGACCAACGCGACCAGCATGCTGATGTTCGTCGGCATGTTCGGCTCGGTCTTCCTGCTCAGCCAGTACCTGCAGACCGTGGTCGGCTACAGCCCCACCGAGGCGGGGCTGCGGATGCTGCCCTGGACCGGTATGCCGATGATCGTGTCGCCGGTCGCCGGCTACCTGTCCGACCGTATCGGCGGCCGGCTCGTGGTCGCCGCCGGGCTGGGCTGCCAGGCCGTCGGGCTCGGCTGGTACGCGGCGCTGATCTCCACCGACCTGTCCTACACCGCGCAGCTGCCCGCGCTGATCATCAGCGGGGTCGGCATGGCGCTGTTCTTCGCCCCGGCCACCAACTTGCTGATGGGCTCGGTGCCGGAGTCGCAGCAGGGCATCGCCTCGGGCACGAACAACGCGTTGCGCGAGGTCGGCGGGGCGCTGGGCATCGCGCTGCTCGGCACCATCTTCTCCTCGCACGGCGGATACCAGTCCCCGGCCGCCTTCGTGGACGGCCTCACCCCGGCGCTGTGGGTGGGCGCGTCGATCCTGGTGGTCGGGATGGTCGCGGCGCTGTGCAACCCGACGCGGCGCGCCCAGGCCGCGCGGCAGGAGGCGGTGGCGGGGCAGCCGCGGGCGGCCGACGGCGCGCTGGAGACCAGTGCGCGGTAGCGCCCGGGACGGTGGTCCGCCGGGCCGGCGCGTTCCCCGGCCCCCTCGCGGGCGCGGGGAACGTAGGCTTTCCGCGTGGATGTGACCGAGAACGCCGAACTTGCGCCGCTGACCACCTTCCGGCTGGGAGGCCCGGCCCGGCGGCTGGTGACCGCCCGCACCGACGCGGACGTGGTCGCCGCGGTGCGCGCGGCGGACACGCGCGGCGAGCCGGTGCTGCTGGTCGGCGGCGGCAGCAACCTGGTGATCGCCGACGAGGGCTTCGACGGCACCGCCGTCCGCATCGCCACCGGCGGGGTCGCGCTGCACGGCAGGACACTGGAGCTGGCGGCCGGCGAGGTCTGGTCCGACGCGGTGGCCCGCACCGTCGAGGCGGGGCTGGCCGGGGTCGAGTGCCTGGCCGGCATCCCCGGCTCGGCCGGCGCCACCCCGATCCAGAACGTCGGGGCGTACGGCCAGGAGGTGTCCGCCACGGTCAGCGAGGTGGTCGCCTACGACCGCGGTCGCGACGAGGTCGTCACCCTGCCGAACGCCGAGTGCGGCTTCGCCTACCGCCACAGCCGGTTCAAGGCCGAACCCGACCGGCACGTGGTGCTGCGGGTGCGGTTCGAGCTGGAGGACGCGGGCGGGCTGTCGGCGCCCCTGAAGTACCCCGAGACGGCCCGGGCACTCGGTGTCGAGGCCGGCGACCGGGTGCCGCTCGCCGAGGCCCGTACGGCGGTGCTCGCGCTGCGCGCCGGCAAGGGCATGGTGCTGGACGCCGCGGACCACGACACCTGGTCCGCCGGGTCGTTCTTCACCAACCCGGTGCTCAGCGCCGCCGAGCACGCGCGGTTCCTGGTCCGGGTGAAGGAGCACCTCGGCCCGGAGGTCATCCCGCCCGCCTACCCGGCCGACACCGACCACGTGAAGACCTCCGCGGCCTGGCTGATCGACAAGGCCGGCTTCACCAAGGGCTACGGTTCCGGGCCCGCCCGCATCTCCACGAAGCACACCCTCGCCCTGACCAACCGCGGCACCGCCACCACCGCCGACCTCCTCGCCCTCGCCCGCGAGGTCCGCGACGGCGTCCACGCCGCCTTCGGCGTCACCCTCGTCAACGAACCGGTCTTCGTGGGCACGGCCCTGTAGCTAGGGCGCCGCCCAGGCGGTGATGTCGGCGAGGAGGCGGTCGCGGACCTCCTTGGGGGCGCGGGAGGCGCGGACGGACTGCCTGGCCAGCTCCGCCAGTTCGAGGTCGGAGAACCCGTGGGCGTCCCGCGCGATCTCGTACTGGGCGGCCAGCCGCGCGCCGAACAGCAGCGGGTCGTCGGCGCCGAGCGCCATCGGCACCCCGGCGTCCCACAGCGTCCGCAGCGGCACGTCCTCGGGTTTGTCGTAGACGCCGAGCGCGACGTTCGACGCCGGGCAGACCTCGCAGGTGACCTCGGAGTCCGCCAGGCGCCGCAGCAGGTAGGGGTCCTCGGCAGCGCGCACCCCGTGCCCGACCCGCTGGGCGTGCAGGTCGTCCAGGCAGTCGCGGACGCTCGACGGCCCGGCCAGCTCCCCGCCGTGCGGGGCCGCGAGCAGCCCGCCCTCGCGGGCGATCGCGAACGCCCGGTCGAAGTCCCGCGCCAGCCCGCGCCGTTCGTCGTTGGACAGCCCGAAGCCGATCACCCCCTGGTCGGCGTACCGGACCGCGAGCCGGGCCAGGGTACGGGCGTCCAGCGGGTGCTTCATCCGGTTCGCGGCCACGATCACGGCCATGCCCACGCCGGTGTCGCGCGAGGCGCTGCGCACCGCGTCGAGGATGATCTCCAGCGTGGGAATCAGCCCGCCCAGCCGGGGCGCGTACGAGGTCGGGTCGACCTGGATCTCCAGCCAGCCGGAGCCGTCGGCGGCGTCCTCCTCGGCGGCCTCCCGGACCAGCCGCTGGATGTCCTCGGGGGTGCGCAGGCACGAGCGGGCGATGTCGTAGAGCCGCTGGAAGCGGAACCAGCCGCGCTCGTCGGTGGCACGCAGTTTCGGGGGCTCACCCGAGGTCAGCGCCTCGGGCAGCCGCACCCCGTGCCTGTCGGCCAGTTCCAGCAGAGTCGCGGGCCGCATGGACCCGGTGAAGTGCAGATGCAGATGTGCTTTGGGCAGCTCGCGGATCTCGCGCGCCGTCGTCCCTACCTCGCGTGCCATCTATAGATCCTGCTACAGGTCGGCCCCCGCCCGGTACCACTTTCACCGAACGGGGGCTTGCCCGAAAGGGCGGTCGGCCGTACAAGGCGGCCGGAGCGTCCTAGGCGGTGGCCTCCGCGAGCAGCTTCTGGAGCCGCGAGACGCCCTCGACCAGGTCCTCGTCGCCCAGCGCGTAGCTCAGCCGCAGGTAGCCGGGTGTGCCGAACGCCTCACCGGGCACCACCGCGACCTCGGCCTCGTCGAGGATGAGCGCGGCCAGCTCGACCGAGTTCTGCGGGCGCTTGCCGCGGATCTCCCTGCCCAGCAGCGCCTTCACCGACGGGTAGACGTAGAACGCGCCCTCGGGGACCGGGCAGACCACGCCGTCGATCTCGTTGAGCATGCGGACGATCGTCTGCCGGCGGCGGTCGAAGGCGGCGCGCATCTCCGCGACCGCGGACAGGTCGCCGCTGACCGCGGCGAGCGCGGCCGCCTGCGCCACGTTGTTGACGTTGGAGGTGGCGTGCGACTGGAGGTTGGTGGCCGCCTTGACGATGTCCTTGGGGCCGATGATCCACCCGACCCGCCAGCCGGTCATCGCGTAGGTCTTCGCGACGCCGTTGACCACCAGGCACTTGTCGCGCAGCTCGGGCACGACCGCGGGCAGCGAGGTGAAGGCCGCGTCGCCGTAGACCAGGTGCTCGTAGATCTCGTCGGTGAGCACCCACAGGCCGTGCTCGACCGCCCAGCGGCCGATCGCCTCGGTCTCGGCCGGGCCGTAGACCGCGCCGGTCGGGTTGGACGGGGAGACGAAGAGCACCACCTTGGTGCGCTCGGTGCGGGCCGCCTCCAGCTGCTCGACCGACACCCGGTAGCCGGTGGTCTCGTCGGCGACGACCTCGACCGGCACGCCGCCGGCGAGCCGGATCGACTCCGGGTAGGTGGTCCAGTAGGGCGCGGGCACGATGACCTCGTCGCCCGGGTCGAGGACCGCGGCGAACGCCTCGTAGATCGCCTGCTTCCCGCCGTTGGTGACCAGGACCTGCGAGGCGTCCACCTCGTAGCCGGAGTCGCGGAGCGTCTTGGCGGCGATGGCGGCCTTCAGCTCGGGCAGGCCGCCGGCCGGCGTGTAGCGGTGGAACTTCGGGTTCCGGCAGGCTTCCACGGCCGCGTCGACGATGTAGTCGGGGGTGGGGAAGTCGGGCTCGCCGGCACCGAAGCCGATCACCGGGCGCCCGGCCGCCTTGAGGGCCTTGGCCTTGGCGTCCACGGCCAGCGTCGCGGACTCGGAGATCGCCCCGATACGGGCCGATACCCGCCGGTCGGTAGCAGACTGTGCGGAGGGAGTGGCTGCGCTCATGGGTGCATCGTCCCATTCCCCGGGCGGCCCCGGCACCCGAGTTCACCGGGCCGGTTTTGATCTTTCGCGTGCAAGGCGTTCGACGGGGCGGCCCGGACCACGTACACTCATCGGTCGTGGCCCTCCTGTCGTACCGTTGCGGTACGTTGGGGGTGTCTACGTAGGGTCGTAGCTCAATTGGCAGAGCACTGGTCTCCAAAACCAGGGGTTGTGGGTTCGAGTCCCTCCGACCCTGCTCCACACGTCCGACGGTGGGCGTGGGCGCAGGTAGCAGACAGAAGCACTCGCCGTACCGCGCGACGGGCGCGGCATGGCCACGACCCGGAGTCAGGTGAGGACGAGTGACTGAGATCACGGACTCCGTTGAGGTCCCTGCTGAGGACGACAAGGAGACCGGCAAGAAGCCCCGCCGCGGTGGTAAGCGCGGCAAGAAGGGCCCGCTCGGTCGTCTCGCGCTCTTCTACCGTCAGATCGTCGCCGAACTGCGCAAGGTCGTCTGGCCGAGCCGCAATGACCTGTCGACGTACACCACTGTGGTGATTGTGTTCGTTGTCGTCGTCATCGCGTTCGTCAGCGTGGTTGACTACGGTTTCGAGAAGCTTGTCTCGTACGTCTTCGGATGAGCCTTCGCTCGAACCCACGGCCCGCGCCGGTGTCCTCGGCGGCGAGCCGTATGTCCCACCCTTTGAGAAGTCAGGAAGAGCAGTCACGTGTCTGACCCCAACGCGCACGATGCCGACGTCACCGACGAGTCCGCGGCGGACGAGGAGTCCGCGCTCGACATCGTCGACGCTGCTGACGGCGACATCGACGAGGCCGAGGCTGCGGACCTGGCCGAGGGGGAGCCGGCGGAGCAGGAAGCCGTGCACACCGAGGACGCCGACGGCGCCGACAGCGCCGACAGCGCCGACGACGTAGCGGACACCGACGAGGCCGCGGACGAGGAAGCCGCTGACGACGAGGCGGCGGACGAGACCGCGGGCGACGAGGCCGCGGAGGACGCCGACGAGGCCGATGAGGCCGAGGCCCCGGCCGCCGAGCCGGTCGACGCGGTCGCCGCGTTCCGCGAGGAGCTGCGCACCCTGCCCGGCGAGTGGTACGTCATCCACACCTACGCCGGCTACGAGAACCGCGTGAAGTCCAACCTGGAGCAGCGCGCCGTCTCGCTCAACGTCGAGGAGTACATCTACCAGGCCGAAGTGCCCCAGGAAGAAGTAGTCCAGATCAAGAACGGCGACCGGAAGACCATCCGGCAGAACAAGCTCCCGGGCTATGTGCTGGTCCGCATGGACCTCACCAACGAGTCCTGGGGCGTCGTCCGCAACACCCCGGGTGTCACCGGCTTCGTCGGCAACGCCTACGACCCCTACCCGCTGACGCTGGACGAGATCGTCAAGATGCTCGCCCCCGAGGTGGAGGCCGCGGCCGAGGCCGCCGCGATCGCCGAGGGCACGGCCCAGCCGCGCAAGGTCGAGGTCCAGGTGCTCGACTTCGAGGTCGGCGACTCGGTCACCGTCACCGACGGCCCCTTCGCCACCCTCCAGGCGACGATCAACGAGATCAACCCGGACTCCAAGAAGGTCAAGGGCCTGGTGGAGATCTTCGGCCGCGAGACCCCGGTCGAGCTGAGCTTCGACCAGATCCAGAAGAACTAGGTTCCACGGGGACGCGGTTCCCCGGCTTCCCAAGAAGCCCCCGGTCGGCGGTTCTCCCGTCGGCCGGGGGCTCTTGCGTGTGCTGGGGGTGCGGGTCAGGACGCGTCGGTCGTCAGGACCGGCAGGTAGCCCTTGGAGTGGCCGGTGGCGGTGGGGTGGTAGGACTCCCAGGTCGGGCTGATGACCAGGGAGTGCAGGTAGTCGTCGCCGGAGCACAGCTCGTGGCCGCTGAACGTGGTGCGCACGTCGCCGAAGGTGAAGCCGTGCGCGGAGGCGCGGGCCGAGATGACCGAGTCGATCAGGTCGGCGGCCTCGTTGAGCTTGTTGTGCTTGGTCGAACTGAGGCCGAGGCAGAGCGTGTTGAGCTTGTACAGGTGCGGGTAGTCCAGCACGACGACCTTCGCGGAGGGCGCCTTGGAGTGGACCGCGTTGTACACCGCGTCCAGCCGGGCCGGAAGGGTGTTCGTGATGTACGACTCGGCGGTGTTGACCCGGCTGACGCAGGTGTCGTCGGAGCCGGTGACGCAGGTGGTGATCACGTCGGAGAAGCCCGCGTCGTCGCCGCCGACGGTGAGGCTCACCAGGCCGGTGGACGAGTTCAGCGCGCTGAGCTGGTTGTTGATCACGTCCGTGGTCACCGCGCCGGAGCACGCGGCGAACGTGAACGAGGAGGGGCTGTGCGCGCTGGCCCACAGGGCCGGGTACGCGCTGTTGCTGCGGTGGCAGTCACCGCTGGAACTGATGTAGTTGCCGGCCCCGTTGCCGGCTGCGTACGAGTCGCCCAGCGCGACGTACGCCGGCCCGGCGGCTTGTGCCGGAGCCGCCAGCAACATCGCTGTCACCAGGGCGAACCCCGTGGCGGCAAGAGCGGTAAGGGACTTTGTGAGTCTCACGAAACCTCCAAGGGCGGGATCGCTGCGTCACCTTGGTACCGCGCGGTAGCTTCCCTTGGGAAGTGTCCATGCCAAGAATTCTCCACGCGTAGACCTGAGTGTCAGTCAGTGGTACCCAGGAATCAGGTGTGTTGGACAGCGACACGTGAGACACCCCGGGGCGCACTGGCGTGCCGAGGGGTTGTGCGGGGGTGAACGGCCGTCCGGCCACGGCGTGGAGCCGTCGTTCAGCCGCAACGGGTGAGTTCCAGGACGAGTTGGGAGGCCAGGAACCAGGGCGCCGCCTCCCGGTCGCCGTACGGCATGTACGTGTCCGCGGAGTTGACCAGGCCGCCGGTGGGGGAGGGCGTGACGAACCCGCCGAACACGCCCCAGACGCGGGGCTTGCGGGAGTGCACGAAGAGCGGTGCCGCGAGGTGCGGGCAGTGCCGTACGGCAACCTTGGCGCAGGGGCCGCAGACCGGCGGCTTCGTGGTCAACGTCCCCTCCAGATCCTCCGTTTCGCCTCCACCCGGCATCAGGAAGAGCCAGCCCTTGGCGCTGCGGTCGGCCGGCTTCCCGCACACCTGGCACAACTTGCAGAGTGCGGCGACGCGTTGGCGGTGTGAGCTCATGGCCCGGTAGTCGGGCCGCCCGACCCCCACCGCCTCGCCCATCCGGGCCCACAGCACCCCGTGCCCGTCCCGGTCCGCCGCCACCTCGTCCTCGACGGTTCCTTCGCGGAGTGCGGACTGTCCGTTAAACGCTCGGGGCTCTCGCGTCGAGCTCGTAGACTCGGTACACGGGGAGGCAGACTCATGGCGGCACCGACCGGACCCACTGTTCGGCGCATGCAACTCGGCTCGGAGCTCCGCAGGTTGCGCGAGAAGGCGGGGTTCACCCTCGCCGAGGCGGTCAGTGAGCTGGACCTCTCCATCACCAAGCTCTACCGGGTGGAGAACGGCCTGACGGCCCTCAAGTCCACCACCGAGCTACGGGTTCTCCTGGAGCGGTACGGAGTCGGGAGCCAGGAGGACATCGACTTCCTCGCGGAGATCCACCGGGACTCCCTCAACCGCGGTTGGTGGTCGCAGTACCGCAGCGTGATGCCGTCCGGCATGGCGATGTACGTCGGGCTGGAGACGGGCGCCCGCGCGATCCGTGCGTGGCAGCCGAACGTCGTGTTCTCACTTCTCCAGACCGAGCGCTACGTCCGCGAGATGCTCCAGGTCGCGAAGCCCGTTGAGGAGCACACCACGGAGTTTGTCGAGCGCAACATCCAGCTGCGTATGGAGCGGAAGGAACGCCTCACGGGCAGGGAAGGTCCGCTGGAACTGTGGTGCATCCTCGATGAGGCTGCGCTCCGGCGGACGATCGGCGGCCCGGATGTCATGCGGGAGCAGTACGAAGAGATCATCCGGTTGACGAAGCTCGATAATGTGACCGTCCAGATCCTGCCGCTGGATATCGCTACGTACCGCTCCAGCACGAACTTCACCTTGCTGGAGCTGGAGGCGCCGAAGCTCACGGTCGTCCAGTCCGACATGCCCGACAGCTCCAATGTCAGCGACAAGGACACCACCATCTGGGCGTTCAACCGCAAGTTCGACGCCCTCAGCGCGGGCGCACTCGCCCCCGGCGAGACGCCGACCTTCTTGCACCGACTAGCCGGAGAGATCTGATCCACATGACGCACCGCACGGCTCCACACCTTGTGGCCGAAGACGCCTGGTTCAAGTCGTCGTACAGCCAGGAGAACGGCACCAATTGCGTCGAGGTCGCCGATCTGACCCCCACCGGGCAGGTGGCCGTGCGGGACTCGAAGGACAAGGCCGGTCCGGCGCTGGTGTTCCCGGCGGACTCGTTCGCCCAATTCGTGGCGGCTGTGCGCGGGGGCCGTTTCGACGGGTGAGCGGCTACTTCCGGGACGGGGCGGCGAACCTCTCGCGGGCGGCTGCCGTGACCGGGGTGAAGAGGTTGACGAGGGTGCCGTCGGGGTCGCGGAGCAGCAGGGAGCGGTTGCCCCAGGGCATCGTGGTGGGCTCGTTGACGAAGTCCGAACCGGCGAGGTCGCGGTAGGCGGCGTCCACGTCGGGCACGAGGAACTCGATGATCGCGCTGTGGTTGGCGGCGGGCCGGGCGGAGCCGGGTGCGAAGAGGGGGACCGTGCGGGTGCTGCCGATCGCCAGGGTCGCCCCCGGGGTGCGGATCTCCGCGAAGTCCTCGGTGGCCCAGTCGGCCCGTACGCCGGTCACGCGCTCGTAGAAGCCGACGAGGCGGGCCACGTCGTCGGTGATGATGCGGGTCGAGGCGAACTCCATGGGGTGCTCCGTACGTCGTCGGGTGCTGTTCTCTCCACCGCACGTTAGGACGGATACCGGGCAGAACCCGCCCGGTATCCGAGGCAGAATCGCAGGTATGTCCCGCCCCACCGCCCGCGTGCTCACCCTGCTGGAACTCCTCCAGTCCGGCGGCACCCGCACCGTCGCCGAACTCGCCGACCGGCTCGGCGTGGACGAGCGCACGGTGCGGCGGTACGCCGACCACCTCCTCGACCTCGACGTGCCGGTCGAGTCGGTCCGCGGCCGCTACGGCGGCTACCGGCTCGCCCCCGGCTACCGCCTGCCCCCGCTGATGCTCAGCGACGACGAGGCCCTCGCCGTGCTCCTCGGCCTGGTCGCGGGCCGGCGCCTCGGCCTGGCCACGGAAGCGGCCACCGCCGGCGAGACCGCGGCGGCCAAGATCCGCCGGGTGCTGCCCGCGCGGCTGCGCGCCCGGCTCGACACCGTGCTGGACACCCTCGCCCTCACCGCCCCGGGCGGCGCGGAACCCGCCGCGCCGGACAGCGCCGTGCTGCTCACGCTCGCCGACGCGGTGCGCCACCACCGCCCGGTCGCCTTCCGCCACACCGCCGCCGGCGGCCGCGCCACCGTACGGACGCTGCACCCGTACGGCCTGGTGGTCCACTCCGGCCGCTGGTACGTCACGGGCGCGCTGGTGCCCGGCGGCGAGGACCGTACGTTCCGGCTCGACCGCGTCGCGGAGGCGCGCACCCTGCCGGGCTCGTTCTCCCCGCCCGCCGGCGTCGACCCGGCCGAGCGCGTGCTGACCGGGTTCGCCACCGCGCGCTACCGGTACGAGGTGGTGCTGCGGATCGCCGGTAGCGTGGAGGAGGTCCGCACCCGCCTGCCGGCGTCCGTCGCGGTCGTGACGAAGCCCCCGGCCGCCCGGGACGGCGAGCCCACCGACCCGGACGACCCCGCCGGCTGGCTCCACGTGGAACTGCATGTGGAGCGCCTGGACTGGCTGCCCGGCGTCCTGGCCGCGCTCGACCTGCCGTTCGCCGTCGAGCGCCCCGCCGAGCTCCGCGACCTGGTCGCCGCTCTCGCCGGCCGCCTGCACCGGTCGGCGCTGCGCGACCCGTGGTGACCTCGCGATTTCAGGGCGCGGCCCCGTACCCGTTATCGTGGTGCGGTATGCCTGCTCGCAGGCATGAACACTCTCAACAAGACCCGGAGAGAGCAATGCCTCCCAAGAAGAAGAAGGTCACGGGGCTGATCAAGCTCCAGATCAACGCCGGTGCGGCCAACCCGGCGCCGCCGGTCGGCCCCGCGCTGGGCCAGCACGGCGTGAACATCATGGAGTTCTGCAAGGCCTACAACGCGGCCACCGAGTCGCAGCGCGGCATGGTGATCCCGGTGGAGATCACGGTCTACGAGGACCGTACCTTCACGTTCATCACCAAGACCCCGCCGGCCGCGAAGCTCATCCTGAAGGCCGCGGGCGTGGACAAGGGCTCCGGCGAGCCCCACGTCAAGAAGGTCGCCTCGCTCAGCCGTGAGCAGGTGCGGGAGATCGCCACCACGAAGCTCCCCGACCTGAACGCGAACGACCTGGACGCCGCGGAGAAGATCATCGCGGGTACCGCCCGTTCCATGGGCATCACGGTCCAGGGCTGAACCGCCGACCTGGCCACACCCGGCAGTGAGTGGAAGGGCCTGCTCGGCTCGGACCACGACTCCAAGACAACGTAGGAGCAGCAAGTGAGCAAGCGCAGCAAGTCTCTCCGCGCTGCGGACGCCAAGATCGACCGGGAGCGCGTGTACGCGCCCCTGGAGGCCGTCCGTCTCGCGAAGGAGACCGCGACCACCAAGTTCGACTCGACCGTCGAGGTCGCCTTCCGCCTGGGTGTCGACCCGCGCAAGGCCGACCAGATGGTCCGCGGCACCGTGAACCTTCCGCACGGCACCGGCAAGACCGCCCGGGTCCTGGTCTTCGCGACCGGTGACCGTGCTGCGGCCGCGGAAGCCGCGGGAGCCGACATCGTCGGCTCCGACGAACTGATCGACGAGGTGTCGAAGGGCCGGCTCGACTTCGACGCCGTCGTCGCCACCCCGGACCTGATGGGCAAGGTCGGCCGGCTGGGCCGCGTGCTCGGCCCGCGCGGTCTGATGCCGAACCCGAAGACCGGCACGGTCACCCCGGACGTGGCGAAGGCGGTCACGGACATCAAGGGCGGCAAGATCGAGTTCCGCGTCGACAAGCACTCGAACCTGCACTTCATCATCGGCAAGGTCTCCTTCGACGAGACCAAGCTGGTGGAGAACTACGCGGCGGCGCTGGACGAGGTCCTGCGGCTCAAGCCGTCCGCGGCCAAGGGCCGTTACATCAAGAAGGCCGCCGTCTCCACCACGATGGGCCCGGGCATCCCGCTCGACTCCAACCGCACCCGCAACCTCCTCACCGAGGAGGACCCCGCCGCCCTCTGACGGCGGTGCGGCCGGC
The DNA here is from genome assembly GCF_057708125.1 of Actinacidiphila sp. bgisy145. Classification (NCBI taxonomy): domain Bacteria; kingdom Bacillati; phylum Actinomycetota; class Actinomycetes; order Kitasatosporales; family Streptomycetaceae; genus Actinacidiphila; species Actinacidiphila sp. bgisy145. The sequence continues at coordinate 124,716 of NZ_JBYIRL010000010.1, read as the reverse complement.
AGTACGACGGCACGACAGCACCACGGCGCCCCGCTCCCCCCGGCACCCCCGGACGGTCGCGGGGCGCCCGCTTTTCCCGTGCCGGGGCCCGGGAAAACCTTCCTTTCGGGAAGGATTTGCCCTCCGGGCCTCGGGTCCCGTACTCTCAACGCGAAGCCAAAGACCGCAGGTTGTCGCCGTGCCCGGGAACGGGTGGGGCGGCCGAAGGATTCCGCTCGGTGCGGACGGCCCGCGTAGGTGATCGGATGAAGATCTCCGGGAGTGCTGACGCCCTCTCGTCGAGTTCCGCCCCGTGCGCCTGCGCCCGGGGCGTTTGTGTTGCTCGCGCCAGTCACGTCCCCTTCGTCAACCGGGCGGTCCGCAATCACCCGGAAGGAGGCCGAGACTCATGGCGAGGCCCGACAAGTCTGCCGCGGTTGCCGAGTTGACGGACAAGTTCCGCAGCTCGAACGCCGCAGTGCTGACCGAGTACCGCGGTCTCACCGTGGCGCAGCTCAAGACGCTGCGCCGTTCGCTCGGTGAGAACGCCACGTACGCCGTGGTGAAGAACACGCTGACCAAGATCGCGGCCAACGAGGCCGGGATCAACACGCTCGACGACCTGTTCGCGGGTCCGTCGGCCGTCGCCTTCGTGACCGGTGACCCGGTCGAGGCGGCGAAGGGTCTGCGCGACTTCGCCAAGGACAACCCCGCTCTCGTCATCAAGGGCGGTGTCCTTGACGGCAAGGCGCTGTCCGCCGACGAGATCAAGAAGCTTGCGGACCTCGAGTCCCGCGAGGTTCTGCTCGCCAAGCTGGCGGGTGCCATGAAGGCCAAGCAGTCCCAGGCTGCCGCGCTCTTCCAGGCGCTCCCGTCGAAGTTCGTCCGCACCGCGGAGGCGCTTCGGGCCAAGAAGGCCGAGGCCGAGGCAGAGCAGGGCGGTGCCGAGTAACTCGGCTCGCACATTGACCGCCGCCTGACCCGGCGGGGCGCCCGGTACCCGTACCGGTCGCCCGCGGAGCGGGAGCGGTCGCCGCGGGCCCGACGTACGCCCGCCGACATGTACACCACGGCACCAGCCGAATGAATGGAAGGACGCCAATCATGGCGAAGCTGACCCAGGACGAACTGCTCGCCCAGTTCGAGAGCCTGACCCTCATCGAGCTCTCCGAGTTCGTGAAGGCGTTCGAGGAGAAGTTCGACGTCACCGCCGCCGCTCCGGTCGCGGTCGCCGCCGCCGGCGGTGCCCCGGGCGCCCCGGCCGAGGCCGTCGAGGAGAAGGACGAGTTCGACGTCATCCTCACCGGCGCCGGTGACAAGAAGATCCAGGTCATCAAGGTCGTGCGTGAGCTGACCTCGCTGGGCCTGAAGGAGGCCAAGGACCTCGTGGACGGCGCCCCGAAGCCCGTCCTGGAGAAGGCCACCAAGGAAGCCGCGGACAAGGCGAAGGAGTCCCTCGAGGGCGCCGGCGCTTCGGTCGAGGTCAAGTAACACCTCGCTCCGCAGCTGCTCCACCCGCCGTAGGGCGGCCACCCGAACGGGTGGCCGCCCTCGGTCGTTTTCGATCTCCGCGAGGCTTGGGCCTTGACGGATGGCACGCGGCGCGCAATTCTCAGGACGCGCCGCCACCCGCGGTCACCCGGTCCGGTGCCCGCCGGCCCCACACTTCGTCAGGGGCCGGATGCATGGATCGCCGGCGAAGCGGGAATGGATGCGTTGGTGGTCGGGTGGACCCGCTTGCGGTGGTCCGCGTGGCAGGCAGGACATGATGGATGACGGACGCGGGACCCGGGCTCCGAGGGCCGGGCGGACGCGGCCGTGAGACGGGCGGAGGGGGCGACGATTCGGTACTCCGAATCTCAGCCTGGACATCAGTGGGCCAAGTGGCTACACTGACCCTTTGCGCTGCCTGTTAGCTGCTGCCTGGCCCGTCACCAGGGGTATGCCCGTGTCCGAGCACTCGTGAGGAAGCCTGTCATCAGGGCTTTTCTCGTCAGCTCGGGTTCGGTCCGGTACGCGCGTAGTGAGTCCGAGCCCTCGGAAGGACCCCCTCTTGGCCGCCTCGCGCAACGCCTCGACCACCCATTCGAACAACGGCGCAAGCACCGCCCCGCTGCGCATCTCTTTCGCGAAGATCCGTGAACCGCTCGAAGTTCCGAACCTCCTCGCGCTCCAGACCGAGAGCTTTGACTGGCTGCTCGGCAACGCGGCATGGAAGGCCCGGGTCGAGGCGGCCCTGGACAGTGGGCAGGACGTCCCCAGGAAGTCCGGTCTGGAGGAGATCTTCGAGGAGATCTCCCCGATCGAGGACTTCTCCGGGTCGATGTCCCTCACGTTCCGTGACCACCGCTTCGAGCCGCCGAAGAACTCGCTCGACGAGTGCAAGGAGCGCGACTTCACCTACGGCGCCCCGCTCTTCGTCACCGCCGAGTTCACCAACAACGAGACCGGCGAGATCAAGTCCCAGACCGTCTTCATGGGCGACTTCCCCCTGATGACGAGCAAGGGCACCTTCTGCATCAACGGCACCGAGCGTGTCGTCGTCTCGCAGCTGGTCCGCTCGCCGGGTGTGTACTTCGACAGCTCCATCGACAAGACGTCCGACAAGGACATCTTCTCCGCCAAGATCATCCCGTCCCGGGGTGCCTGGCTGGAGATGGAGATCGACAAGCGCGACATGGTCGGCGTGCGCATCGACCGCAAGCGCAAGCAGTCGGTGACCGTGCTGCTCAAGGCGCTCGGCTGGACCACCGAGCAGATCCTCGAGGAGTTCGGCGAGTACGAGTCGATGCGCGCCACCCTGGAGAAGGACCACACCCAGGGCCAGGACGACGCGCTGCTGGACATCTACCGCAAGCTGCGCCCGGGCGAGCCGCCGACGAAGGAGGCCGCCCAGACCCTGCTGGAGAACCTCTACTTCAACCCGAAGCGCTACGACCTGGCCAAGGTCGGCCGCTACAAGGTGAACAAGAAGCTCGGCAGCGACGCGCCGCTGGACGCCGGCGTGCTCACCACCGAGGACATCCTCGCCACCATCAAGTACCTGGTGAAGCTGCACGCGGGCGAGACCGAGACCGTGGGCGACTCCGGCCGGTCGATCATCGTCGAGACCGACGACATCGACCACTTCGGCAACCGCCGCATCCGCAACGTCGGCGAGCTGATCCAGAACCAGGTCCGTACCGGCCTGGCCCGTATGGAGCGCGTGGTCCGGGAGCGGATGACCACCCAGGACGTCGAGGCGATCACGCCGCAGACCCTGATCAACATCCGGCCGGTCGTCGCCTCCATCAAGGAGTTCTTCGGCACCAGCCAGCTCTCCCAGTTCATGGACCAGACGAACCCGCTGTCGGGCCTGACGCACAAGCGCCGGCTCAACGCGCTCGGCCCCGGCGGCCTGTCCCGTGAGCGGGCCGGCTTCGAGGTCCGCGACGTGCACCCGTCGCACTACGGCCGGATGTGCCCGATCGAGACCCCCGAAGGCCCGAACATCGGCCTGATCGGCTCGCTCGCCTCCTACGGCCGGGTCAACGCGTTCGGCTTCATCGAGACGCCGTACCGCAAGGTCACCGACGGCCAGGTCACCGACCACGTCGACTACCTGACCGCCGACGAGGAGGACCGCTTCGTCATCGCGCAGGCCAACGCGCCGCTCACCGACGAGCTGCGGTTCGCCGAGTCCCGCGTGCTGGTCCGCCGCCGTGGCGGCGAGATCGACTACATCCCCGGCGACGACGTCGACTACATGGACGTCTCGCCGCGCCAGATGGTGTCGGTCGCGACCGCGATGATCCCGTTCCTGGAGCACGACGACGCCAACCGCGCCCTGATGGGCGCGAACATGATGCGCCAGGCCGTGCCGCTGATCAAGGCCGAGGCGCCGCTGGTCGGCACCGGCATGGAGTACCGCTGCGCGGTCGACGCCGGCGACGTGATCAAGGCCGAGAAGGACGGCGTGGTCCAGGAGGTCTCCGCCGACTACGTCACGGTCACCAACGACGACGGCACCTACACCACCTACCGGGTCGCCAAGTTCTCCCGCTCCAACCAGGGCACCTCCTTCAACCAGAAGGTCGTCGTGGACGAGGGCGCCCGCGTGGTGGCCGGCCAGGTGCTCGCCGACGGACCGTCCACGGACGAGGGCGAGATGGCCCTCGGCAAGAACCTGCTGGTCGCGTTCATGCCGTGGGAAGGCCACAACTACGAGGACGCGATCATCCTGTCGCAGCGCCTCGTGCAGGACGACGTCCTGTCCTCGATCCACATCGAGGAGCACGAGGTCGACGCCCGCGACACCAAGCTGGGCCCGGAGGAGATCACCCGGGACATCCCGAACGTCTCCGAGGAGGTCCTCGCCGACCTCGACGAGCGCGGCATCATCCGGATCGGCGCCGACGTGGTCGCCGGCGACATCCTGGTCGGCAAGGTCACCCCCAAGGGCGAGACCGAGCTGACTCCGGAGGAGCGGCTGCTGCGCGCGATCTTCGGCGAGAAGGCCCGCGAGGTCCGCGACACCTCCCTGAAGGTGCCGCACGGCGAGGTCGGCAAGGTCATCGGCGTGCGCGTCTTCGACCGCGAGGAGGGCGACGAGCTGCCGCCCGGCGTCAACCAGCTGGTGCGGGTCTACGTCGCCCAGAAGCGCAAGATCACCGACGGCGACAAGCTCGCCGGCCGGCACGGCAACAAGGGCGTCATCTCCAAGATCCTGCCGGTCGAGGACATGCCGTTCACCGAGGACGGCACCCCGGTCGACATCATCCTCAACCCGCTCGGCGTCCCGTCCCGGATGAACCCCGGCCAGGTACTGGAGATCCACCTCGGCTGGCTCGCCAAGCAGGGCTGGGACGTCTCCGGCATCGCCGAGGAGTGGGCCCAGCGGCTGGACGGCATCGGCGCCGGCCGGGTCGAGCCGGGCACCAACGTGGCCACGCCGGTCTTCGACGGCGCCCGCGAGGACGAGATCGTCGGTCTCTTCGAGGCCACGATCCCCAACCGCGACGGCGACCGGATGGTGCGGCCCTCCGGCAAGGCGCGGCTGTTCGACGGCCGCTCCGGCGAGCCGTTCCCGGAGCCGATCTCCATCGGCTACATGTACATCCTCAAGCTGCACCACCTGGTGGACGACAAGCTGCACGCCCGCTCCACCGGCCCGTACTCGATGATCACCCAGCAGCCGCTGGGTGGTAAGGCGCAGTTCGGCGGGCAGCGGTTCGGCGAGATGGAGGTGTGGGCGCTGGAGGCGTACGGCGCCGCCTACGCGCTCCAGGAGCTGCTGACCATCAAGTCCGACGACGTGCTCGGCCGCGTGAAGGTCTACGAGGCCATCGTCAAGGGCGAGAACATCCCCGAGCCCGGCATCCCCGAGTCCTTCAAGGTGCTCATCAAGGAGATGCAGTCGCTCTGCCTCAACGTGGAGGTGCTGTCCAAGGACGGCATGTCCATCGAGATGCGGGACACCGACGAGGACGTGTTCCGTGCGGCGGAGGAGCTCGGCATCGACCTGTCCCGGCGCGAGCCGAGCAGCGTCGAAGAGGTCTGACGGGCCGGCCCGTCCGGTCTCCCACCGGACGGGCTCTCCCGCGACCCGTTCAGACCATTTGAGAATCAACCCTGAGAGGGATTGACGACACAGTGCTCGACGTCAACTTCTTCGACGAGCTGCGGATCGGCCTGGCCACCGCGGACGACATCCGGACCTGGTCGCACGGCGAGGTCAAGAAGCCCGAGACCATCAACTACCGCACCCTCAAGCCGGAAAAGGACGGGCTCTTCTGCGAGAAGATCTTCGGCCCCACCCGGGACTGGGAGTGCTACTGCGGCAAGTACAAGCGTGTCCGCTTCAAGGGCATCATCTGCGAGCGCTGCGGCGTCGAGGTCACCCGCGCCAAGGTGCGGCGTGAGCGGATGGGCCACATCGAGCTGGCCGCCCCGGTCACCCACATCTGGTACTTCAAGGGCGTGCCCTCGCGCCTGGGGTACCTGCTCGACCTCGCCCCGAAGGACCTGGAGAAGGTCATCTACTTCGCGGCGTACATGATCACCTGGGTGGACGACGAGCGCCGCACCCGCGACCTGCCCTCCCTGGAGGCCCAGGTCTCCGTGGAGCGCCAGCAGGTCGAGCAGCGCCGCGACGCCGATGTCGAGGCCCGGCAGAAGAAGCTGGAGGCCGACCTCGGCGAGCTGGAGAACGAGGGCGCCAAGGCCGACGTCCGCCGCAAGGTGCGCGAGGGCGCCGAGCGCGAGATGAAGCAGCTGCGCGACCGCGCCCAGCGCGAGCTGGACCGGCTCGACGAGGTGTGGGCCCGCTTCAAGAACCTCAAGGTCCAGGACCTGGAGGGCGACGAGCTGCTCTACCGCGAGCTGCGCGACCGCTTCGGCACGTACTTCCAGGGCTCGATGGGTGCCGCGGCGCTGCAGAAGCGCCTGGAGTCCTTCGACCTGGAGGAGGAGGCCGAGCGCCTCCGCGAGATCATCCGCACCGGCAAGGGCCAGAAGAAGACCCGCGCCCTGAAGCGGCTCAAGGTGGTCTCCGCGTTCCTCCAGACCACCAACAAGCCCGGCGGCATGGTGCTGGACTGCGTCCCGGTGATCCCGCCGGACCTGCGTCCGATGGTCCAGCTCGACGGTGGCCGCTTCGCCACCTCCGACCTGAACGACCTGTACCGCCGCGTGATCAACCGCAACAACCGCCTGAAGCGCCTGCTCGACCTCGGTGCGCCCGAGATCATCGTGAACAACGAGAAGCGGATGCTCCAGGAGGCCGTCGACGCGCTCTTCGACAACGGCCGCCGCGGCCGCCCGGTGACGGGCCCCGGCAACCGTCCGCTGAAGTCGCTCTCCGACATGCTCAAGGGCAAGCAGGGCCGGTTCCGCCAGAACCTGCTCGGCAAGCGCGTGGACTACTCCGCCCGCTCGGTGATCGTCGTCGGCCCGCAGCTCAAGCTGCACCAGTGCGGCCTGCCCAAGGCCATGGCGCTGGAGCTCTTCAAGCCGTTCGTGATGAAGCGCCTGGTGGACCTCAACCACGCGCAGAACATCAAGTCGGCCAAGCGCATGGTCGAGCGCGGCCGCACGGTCGTGTACGACGTGCTGGAAGAGGTCATCGCCGAGCACCCGGTGCTGCTCAACCGCGCGCCGACCCTGCACCGGCTGGGCATCCAGGCGTTCGAGCCGCAGCTCGTCGAGGGCAAGGCCATCCAGATCCACCCGCTGGTCTGCACCGCGTTCAACGCGGACTTCGACGGCGACCAGATGGCCGTGCACCTGCCGCTGTCCGCGGAGGCGCAGGCCGAGGCCCGCATCCTGATGCTGTCCTCGAACAACATCCTCAAGCCCGCCGACGGCCGCCCGGTCACCATGCCGACCCAGGACATGGTGCTCGGCCTGTTCTTCCTGACCACGGACTCCGAGGAGCGCGAGGTCATCGGCGAGGGCCGGGCGTTCGGCGCGACCGCCGAGGCGATCATGGCCTTCGACGCGCGCGAGCTGTCCATGCAGGCCAAGGTGGACATCCGCTTCCCGGTGGGCACCGTCCCGCCGCGCGGCTGGACCCCGCCGGAGCCGGTGGAGGGCGAGGAGCCGTACCAGGTCGGTGACAGCTTCCGGCTGCGCACCACCCTGGGCCGGGCGCTCTTCAACGAGCTGCTGCCCGAGGACTACCCGTTCGTGGACTACGCGGTCGGCAAGAAGCAGCTCTCCGAGATCGTCAACGACCTCGCCGAGCGGTACCCGAAGGTGATCGTGGCGGCGACGCTCGACAACCTGAAGGCGGCCGGCTTCCACTGGGCGACTCGTTCGGGCGTCACCGTGGCCGTCACCGACATCGTGGTGCCCGAGGCGAAGAAGGGCCTGATCGCCTCCTACGAGGCGCTCGACGAGAAGGTCCAGAAGCAGTACGAGCGCGGCCTGATCACCAAGCAGGAGCGCTCGGACGAGCTGATCAACATCTGGACCAAGGCGACCAACGAGGTCGCCCAGGCGATGAACGCCAACTTCCCGAAGACCAACCCGATCTTCATGATGGTCGACTCGGGTGCCCGCGGAAACATGATGCAGATGCGTCAGATCGCGGGTATGCGCGGCCTGGTGTCGAACGCCAAGAACGAGACGATCCCGCGTCCGATCAAGGCGTCCTTCCGCGAGGGCCTGTCCGTGCTGGAGTACTTCATCTCCACCCACGGTGCCCGTAAGGGTCTGGCCGACACCGCGCTGCGCACCGCCGACTCGGGTTACCTGACCCGTCGTCTGGTGGACGTCTCGCAGGACGTGATCATCCGCGAGGAGGACTGCGGCACCGACCGCGGTCTGAAGCTGCGGATCGCCGAGCGCGCCGAGGACGGTTCGCTGCGCAAGGCCGAGGACGTCGAGACCAGCGTGTACGCGCGGATGCTCGCCGAGGACGTCGTGGTGGACGGCAAGGTCATCGCCCCCGCCAACGTCGACCTGGGCGACGTCCTCATCGACCAGCTGCTGCGGCACGGCGTCGAGGAGGTCAAGACCCGCTCGATCCTCACCTGCGAGTCGGCGGTGGGCACCTGCGCCTACTGCTACGGGCGTTCGCTGGCCACCGGCAAGCTGGTGGACATCGGCGAGGCGGTCGGCATCATCGCCGCCCAGTCGATCGGTGAGCCCGGCACCCAGCTGACGATGCGTACCTTCCACACCGGTGGTGTGGCCGGTGACGACATCACGCAGGGTCTGCCGCGTGTGGTCGAGCTCTTCGAGGCGCGCGTGCCCAAGGGTGTCGCGCCGATCTCCGAGGCGGCCGGCCGGGTCCGGATCGAGGAGACCGAGAAGACCAAGAAGATCATCGTCACCCCGGACGACGGTGCCGACGAGATCGCCTACCCGATCTCCAAGCGCGTCAAGCTCCAGGTCGGCGAGGGCGACCACGTCGAGGTGGGCCAGAAGCTCACCTACGGCGCGACCAACCCGCACGACGTGCTGCGCATCCTCGGCCAGCGCCAGGTCCAGATCCACCTGGTGCAGGAAGTGCAGAAGGTCTACAACTCGCAGGGCGTGTCGATCCACGACAAGCACATCGAGATCATCATCCGGCAGATGCTGCGCCGGGTGACGATCATCGAGTCCGGCGACGCGGAGCTGCTGCCGGGCGAGCTGGTCGAGCGCGGCCGGTTCGAGACCGAGAACCGCCGCGTGGTCTCCGAGGGCGGTCACCCGGCCTCGGGCCGCCCGCAGCTGATGGGTATCACCAAGGCCTCGCTGGCCACCGAGTCCTGGCTGTCGGCCGCCTCCTTCCAGGAGACGACCCGGGTGCTGACGGACGCGGCGATCCACGCGAAGTCGGACTCGCTGCTGGGTCTGAAGGAGAACGTCATCATCGGCAAGCTCATCCCGGCCGGTACGGGCCTGTCCCGCTACCGCAACATCCGGGTGGAGCCGACCGAGGAGGCCAAGGCCGCGATGTACTCGGCCGTCGGCTACGACGACATCGACTACAGCCCGTTCGGCACCGGCTCCGGCCAGGCGGTGCCGCTGGAGGACTACGACTACGGCCCGTACAACGGCTGAGGCGTGGGCCTGACGGCCTGAGCGGTCATGGAGGGCGGCCGCCCCGGGGTTCCGGGGCGGCCGCCCTTTCGCGTGCGCGCCCGGGGCCGCCCGCCCGGCCCCGTTCGGGGCCGAGATAGTTGCGTGATACCGTTATCTCCAGTTGTCATCATCTGATGACATCACCGGGTGACATCGCCCGGTGACATCCGAACCCGGGGAGAGCGGCGGCACCGTGTCCAGCAGCGCACACATAACAGGCGGGGCCACCGGCCCCGGGGCCCTACCGAGCGGGCTGCGGCTGCGGCTGCTCGGGCCGACCCTGATCATCGTCGGCTCGCTGATGTCGGTCGTCTCCAGCCTGGGCGCCCCGCTGATCCCCACCATCGCCGACGCCGACGGGGTCTCGCTGAGCACCGCGGAGTGGCTGCTGACCATCACGCTGATGACCGGCGCCCTCGCCACCCCGCTGATGGGCCGGCTCTCCGACGGGCCCCGGCAGCGCGACGTGATCCTCGCCGCGCTCGGCTCGGTGGTCGCCGGCTGCGTGGTCGCCGCCCTGTCCAACGGCTTCGCGATGCTGATCGTCGGGCGCGGCCTGCAAGGGGTCGGCCTCGGACTGCTGCCGGTGGCGATGGCCGTCGCCCGGCGCAACCTCACCCCCGAGAAGTCACGGCAGGCGATCGCCACGCTCTCGGTGACCGCCGCGATCGGCGCCGGCCTCGGCTACCCGGTCACCGCGCTGATCGCCGAGACCTTCGACTACCGGGGCGCGTACTGGTTCGGCGCGATCACCGTCGGCGCCGCCTTCCTGCTCGCCGCGTTCGTGCTGCCCGGCCGGGCGGACGTCCCCTCGCGGCGGTTCGACACGGTGGGCGCGACCCTGATCAGCCTGGTCGTCGTCGGGCTCTCGGTGGCGCTCAGCGAAGCCGGCGGCTGGGGGTGGACCTCGGCCCGCACCCTGGGCATCTTCGCCGCCAGCCTGGTGCTGCTCGCGGCCTGGATTCCGTACGAGCTGCGCACCACCGACCCGCTGATCGACCTGCGCCAGGTGAAGAACCGCTCGGTGCTCACCGCCGACACCGGCGGCTTCCTGATCAGCGTGGCGATGTACCTGCTGCTGCCGGTGGTGGTCGAGTTCGTCCAGGTCCCGACGGACCGGGGCTACGGCTTCGGCGCCTCGCTCGTCGTCTCCGGCCTGGTGCTGATGCCCTACGCGGCGGCGAACTTCGTGGCCAGCCGCTTTCTCGGGATCTACGAGCGGCGGTTCGGCACCCGCAGCATGATCCCGCTGGGCTCGCTGATCTTCGCCTTCGGCACCGGCTTCTTCGCGCTGGAGCACTCCCACCTGTGGGAGGCGTTCGTGGTCACCGGGATCGCCGGCTTCGGGATGGGCTTCACCTACGCGGCGATGCCCGGCTTCATCGTGCGCGCGGTGCCGGCCAGTGAGACCGGCAGCGCGACCGGCTTCTACCAGGTGCTGCGCAGCATCGGCCTGACGCTGGGCAGCGCGCTGTCGGCCGCGGTGCTGATGGCGCACACTCCGGCGGGCAGCGCCCTGCCGAAGGTGTCCGGCTTCGAGACGGCACTGCTCTTCGCGTCGGCGCTGGCCGTGGCCACGGCCGTGATCAGCTTCGTGCTGCCCGGGCTGGGCGGCGGCAGCCGGGTGCGGGCGAAGGCCGAGGAGGCCGCGGCGGTCGTCCCTATGATGGAGGAGGAGGCCGAACTCGCCGGCTCCGGCTTCATGACCGTCGACGACCGGGCTTCGGACACCCGCTGAGGAGGACCACGGTGGGCGTCGCGCAGACGGGGCCCGGGCGCCCCCGCGATGCGGCCGCCAGCAGGCAGGCACTGCTGCGGGCCGCCCAGGAGCTGTTCGGGCAGAAGGGCTTCGAGCGGACCACGATCCGGGAGATCGGCGAACGCGCGGGCGTGGACGCCGCGTTGATCGCCCGCTACTTCGGCAACAAGGCGGAGCTGTATGTCGCCGCGGTGGTCGCCGAGGACGCCGCGGTCAGCGGGCCGGCCGAGTTCAGCGGGCTGGCGCAGATCGCGGAGACCCTGGTCCGGCGGTCTGACGAGCGCGGACCCGGGCCCATCATGCAGGCCCTGATCCGGTCCGACACCTCGCCGGAGATCCGGGTGGCCGCCCGCGACCGCCTCGCCCGCCGCGTCGTGGAGCCCTTGGCCGAGGACATCGCCGGCCAGCACGTCGACCGGCCCCGGCTGCGCGCGGAGATCGCGGTCTCCGCGCTCTACGGCATCACCCTCAGCCGCTCGCTCGGCTGGTTCGAGGACATCCGGTCCGTCCCCCGCGCCGAACTGGCTGCCCTGGTCACCGAGGTCCTCACCCACCTCACCGCGACGCCACCCGGCACCGACGGCGAACAGGCGTAGCCGCGCCGCTGTGTCACAACTTCTCGACACCGCACGGCAGTCGCGGCTGATCGGCGCCTGCCGGGGCATGCATCAACGCATGCTGGCGAGCGACGGGGACCGTGAGCGCGCGGTGGACATCCTCAAGGAGGCGTACACCCAGGGCCGGTTGCGGCCCGAGGAGTACGACGAGCGGGTCGGCCGGGCCTACCAGGCCCGCACCTACGACGACCTCGACCGGATCACCGCGGACATCCCCCACCCCGCCGCGCCGCCCTACCCGCTGCCGCCCTTCCCCCCGGCGCCCCCGCCCCCAGCCCCGGTCTTCGTCGCCGCGGTCCGGCGCACCAACACCGCGGCCACCGCCTCCCTCGTCTGCGGCGTCCTGGCCGCCTTCACCCTGGGCGCCACCGCGATCCCGGCGGTCATCTGCGGGCACGTCGCCAAGACCCAGATCCGCCGCACCGGCGAGTCCGGCGACGGCCAGGCCACCGCCGGCCTGGTCCTCGGCTACGCCTGCCTCGCCGTCATCACCGCCTTCATCGCCCTGGTCGCCGCCTTCATCGCCACCGCCCCGGGCCCCTGAGGCCCCTCGACACATCGGACCGCACCGGGAGCGCCGGGCCGCCGCCCCCCTCCTGCGGCTGCCCGGCGCCGTTCATCGGGCCGGCTCCAGGTAAGGCCGCAGGTGGTGGAGCCGGGTGTGGTAGTCCGGGTGAGAGGAAAGCAGCTTGCCGGGCAGGCCGCCGTGCGCCGTCGCGGCCGTAGTGCCGTGCGCTGTCAGCGCGAGACCCGCGGTGCGGGGGTCGGCCCACTGCTGCGACTGCATGACGTGCAGGACCTGGGCGAGCATCGGCGCGAAGCCCAGGGCGGCCGCGTGCCGGTCCGCCCGCAGCTCGGCTCGGCGACTGACGGCGGCCAGCAGGTACGGCGCAGCCAGGAGCGGTACGACGACGAACCAGTACGCGAGCGCGAGCGCTGCCACCGCACCGACCACCGCGATCAGCAGGAGGAAGGTGAGACAACTGCTGAACCGTCGGCAGAAGCGGGTCACGGCGCGGACCACGGCCCACGCCAGCCGTCCGGGGGCCGCGTACCAGGAGCCGAGCAGGGACGACCAGGCGTGACCGTCGGTGTGATGGCCGAGTTCGTGCGCCAGCACAGCGGCGAGCTGGTCCTCGGGCAGGGTGAGCGCGAAGCGCGTGATTCCGACGATGTGGCCCGCTGCCGAAAGGGCGTTGAGGTCGTCGCTGTCCTCGACCCAGAGCCGGTAGGCGCGCCCTTCCACACCGGCCCGCGCGGTCACCTTCCGCCACTGCGGCTCCAGGCGGGCCGACTCCCACGGGGTCGGGTAGCGCAGTCGCAGCAGGTAGCGGGCGATGAAGTCCTCGGATGGCGGGTGGAAGGCGAAAGCCCCCGAGGCGAGCCAGGCCACCACGACGACCCAGCCCTCGTGGGGGAGCACCGCCTGCGCGAGACCGGCGACGAGAACCAGGCTGACCACGAAGCTCGGCAGGTAGAACACCAACTGGCCGATCGCGGTGGCGTCCAGCCCGCGCTGCCGTTTGGCGATGTGCACCCGGCCCGGCGCATCGCCCGTCATCCGTTGCCGTGGAAACGGTGCCGAGTCCTGCGCAGGAGGGGGAGGAGGTGCGGTCTTGGTGGGGCCCGGCGCGGGGCGCGGCGGTCCGCCGCCGGGGTAGTCCGGCGGTACCGATCGGGAGGAGGTGGGGTATCGCGGTGGTGCCGGCTCCGCGGCGGTGGGGTACTGCGGCGGGACCTTGGCCGGGCCGCGGCTGTCGGCCGGGCCCTCGCCGGCAGCGTCGGACGGGGTGGTCATGCGGTTATGCCTTCCGGTGGGGCGTCGTGGGCGTCGTCAGCTCAGGAGCAGGGCGCTGGGTAGCAGTACCGCGCCCGCGGCGTAGGCGATCAGCCCTACGCGTATCCAGGCGTGCTTGGTGCCGACGATGCGGCTCGTGGCGGAGAGCGCGTCGATCAGACCCGCGTTCGGGGCGGCGTCGGTGTCCGCCAGCGCGCGGGCCAGCACGTCCTGGGCGACGGCACGCCGGATGTCGTCGAAGTAGGTCAGTGGGCGGCCGAGGGTCCAGAAGGCCCTGCCGTACCGGGGGGCGATCGCAAGGAGAAGGGACAGCAGACAGCCGCCGAGTGAGGCGACACCGGCCCACCACACGCATTGGGCCGCGGTCGGGAGACGTTCCGGCGTCCAGCCGTGTGCGGCGAGCAGCGCGCCGACCAGACCCGCCGTCATGCTCAACGCACCGAGCAGCACAGACGCCTTGTTGTCAGCGTGCGCGATCTCCGCGCGCAGCTCCGCGAGTAATCGGTGGCCGGCGACGGACGCGGTCACGGCTCGTCCGTCTTCGGCGGGGTCGGACCGTCGGGCGGTTCGTCCTGGGACCCGGCCCACGGCAGGGTGCCCGGTGCGGGAGAAACCCAGGTGGCGCCCGGCAGGTTGCGGGTGAACATGTCCTCGAAGAACTTGAGCGACTGCTTGGTCACGCCCTCACGTTGGTACTCCTCCAGACTCGGGCCTTTCAGAACCTCCATGGCGACCTGAGCCTGGCTCTGGATGAGGGCGATCTGGTCCTTGCGCAGGTTCTCCATCACCAGGCGGGAGTCCTCCGGGTGCTGGGCGAGGTGGAACGCCCAGGACGCCACACCCTCCTGTTCGAGGTAGTACTGGTAGTACTTGATCTTCTCGGCTTCCAGGCTCTGGCGTTCGATCTCGCCGCGTGCCTTGAGCATCGCCAGGTCGTGTTCCTGCTCGGCCTGAGCCGTCATGCGGTCCGCCTGGAGCCGGTCCTCACGCATGGCGAGCGCGTGCGAGACGCTGAGCTGCTCGTCGGCGTAGCGCTTCTGCCGAAGGCCACGCTGGTGCTCCAGGGCTTCGTCGTCCACGTGCAGGCGCAGGACCGAGTGCACCCGCAGTCCGGTCTCGCCGCCGAGCGGTCCCGCTGTCTCGACCGCGCGCCGCACAGCTTCCTCCGCGGCCGAGGCGCGGTCCACCGCGAACAGCCGGGTGTGCGGGCGGGCGAGTTCCTCGACCCGGCGGGTCAGCAGTGCCGGCACATCGCGTTCGCCACTGGAGACGAACAGGTCAGGACGGACGACCTGCCAGCTCAGCTCGGCTTCCGCCGTGAAGTGAAAGGCGTCGTTGTCGCTCGGCAGGCGCAGCGACGTCGCGCAGCGGTGAACACCGATGTCGACCTCGTACACGGCGGAGTACCGCTTCGTCGCCAGGTCCGAGCGGCTCGGCCGACGCGGCGGCATGAAGACGTCGTAGCCGCCCTTGCTGGTGGTGAACACCAGGGCGTCGTCGATCCGGGTGTACAGCTTGCGGTACTCGAAGCGCGCGAGCTGGCGCACCCGCAGCACGGGGTCGGGCACGTCGCTGTGCCGGTCGGCGCCCTGGTCCCAGTCCGGCGGGCGGGAGAAGTCCGCCATGGTCGTCACTCCAATTGGTCGCGGGGTGGATGGGGAGGTGCTGCGCTCTTTCCGCACGCGTGGATCGTGGTGCGGACATCTCGTGCGGATGAGCCGGCCTACAGTGCGGCGAGCAGCCGGCCGGCCGCCTGCGGCGGCTGTTCGCCGGGCGAGGACGGCAGGGTGCGCAGCAGATGGCTGAGACGTTTGCGGTCGTCGGCGGTCACCGCGATCGACGGCAGCAGGCACAGGAGGGCGGACTCGACGGTGGGGTCGGTGTCCGCCTGCCGCACCCACCGGCGAAGCGCCTGCAAGGCGCCCCCGGTGTGTTCCAGGTCGCCGAGAACCGCTCGCCACAGCGCCGCCAGGTGCCGGTCGTCCGCGGTACCGCTCGACGCTGCCGCTGCGGCGTGCCAGCGCAGCAGCAACAGGTTGTCGTCCGTGTGCTCGCAGGCCAGGACGAACGCACGGAGCACCACACGTCGGACCGGCGGCTTGTCGTGGACCAGGCCGGCCAGATCGGACAGTACCTGGCTGCGGGCCTCGGCGGCGGGCCCCGTGAGCAGCAGCGCCATGGACTCGGCGATCGGGCCGGCGGCCTCGTCATCGCCCTCGGCCCGGGCGGCGTCGCTCAGTGCTTCCACCGCTGCTTCCGGCATCTCCGCGCCGACGAGCCCGTATGCCCGGATCGCCGTCCAGCGCAGCCACTTGTCCGGCTGCGACGGATCGCACCAGGCGCGCAGGATGCTGGGGATGTTCGGAGCGCCCAATCCATGTGCAAGTGCAAGCGTGTTGGCGGCGACCAGGCAGCGGCGGTACCGCTTGGCACCGGCCCAGCCCTGTACGACGAGCGCCATGGCCGAGGGCAGGTCGGCGTATGTCAGCACCGCCGCGGTCGCCGCCGCACGGGTGCGGACCAGCGGCCGGCCGTCGTCGGCGAGTCGACGCAGCCAGCGGATCAGCGCGGGCCGGGCCGAGGGATAGCCGGTCCACACCTCGCGCAGCATGACCAGAGCGGCCAGCGGCTCACAGAAGCGGGCCTTGTACTGGCGGACCTCGCCCCACTCGGTGTACTCGACCTCCTCGTACCCCTGCGCGCGGGCCAGTTGCAGCCGCTTGTCGATGGAGGTGCCGAAGACCGGGATCACCGGTCGGACCGCGGGGTGCTCGGTCTGCTGGAGGGCGGCGTACAGCTCGTCGCTCAGCTCGGCGGCCAGGGCGTACGGGGCCTCGTTGAAGGCGGCGAGGGCGATCAGGAACGCCTTGTCCCGCAGCGGCGTCTCCTCGTCGCCGAACCACTCCTGTACCTGGTCGGTCACGGCCGCAGCCTGGAACGAGCCGAGCTTCTGCTCGGTCAACTCGCCCCGGGCGTAGGCCGCCAGCGCCTCCGCGAACCTCGCGGCCTCGCGAAGCTGGTGGTGGGCGTGGGCGACGAACTCCCGGACCGGCGCCATCCCGAGCAGCAACCGCTCGCGCTGAGCGTCACCGACCCGTCGGGCCAGATGGGACCGCAGGACGGCATCGGGCGCCGGCGGCTTCCACTCCGTGGGCCGTACGCCGGACAGCGACGCGGCCAGACCCACGGTGACGACGAGGTAGGCGTTCTCCTCCGTCAGCTTCTCCCGCAGGCCCAGGAGGTCGATGTCCCGCAGCGGATGGTCCCGGTCGGTGATCAGGTCGCAGATCAGGTAGCCGCGGGCGCCTGCGCCGAGTTCGTCCTTCAGCGCCGTGGGGCGGGTTTTCGGGTCGAGTTCGCGCACCGGAGCCGCGCCCAACGTGTGCAGCAACATGAGCGCGGCGCTGCGGCGGCCGGTGTAGGGAGCGCCGGACAGCACCAGCACACGGTCTTCGCGCAACCGGGCCAGGGCGGTGTCGACACGGTCGGCGTCCGCGACGAAGACCTCGGCCAGCTCGGCCAGTTCGGCGGGCGGGAGCAGCCCCGAGGTGTGGGTGGCGGACCCGTACCGGAAGTGGTTCTCCACCTTGCTGCCCATGATCAGGTCGCCGTGCACCCGGCCGCCGGACATTCCGATCTGGTCGCCCGCGGTCAGTCCTCCGCCGAACGCGCTCGGGGCGTGGAAGTACAGCTCGCGGCGGGCGACCCAGGGGTCCTGGGGGAGGTCGTCCTCGATCTCCTGTTGTTCCTCGCCGGCTTCCTGCCCGTCGGCCGAAGCGTCCTCCGCCTGCTGCTCCTCGGTCTGGTCCTGCCGACCGTCCGGGTCGCTCATCGGTGATCACCTTCCGGGTCCCGCCGGATGCCGCCCATGATCACGTCGCCGGTGACCTGGCCACCGCTCACCCCGATCTGGTCGCCCGCGACCTGACTGCCGCCAAAGGTCTGGGAGCCGCCGTTGAAGGTGAACTGGACGCTTCGGCCGGCAGCGTCCTGCGGGCGTGCCGTGCCCTGCGCAGGCGCCGGCACCGGCTCGGTCGAAGGCGTGGGACCCTCCGCCGCGCCGCCGGCGTCGACCGGTGCGCTGTGACGGCTCCCGGGCATGTCGGGCACCGGTCCGTGCAGCCAGGCGGTCAGCCGGTCCTCCTTCACCGCCACGGCGACCCGGTGGAACTCCTCCTTGTCCAGACCGCGGTGGCCGTGCCGGACCACGCCCTCGTAGACGGACGTCGACACGCACAACACGCAGTCGGCTGACTCCCGCTGCTGGAGCGCCGCGCGCAGTACGTCGGCGTCGAGCAGCCGGCACGCCTGGTTGAGGTCGTGTCCGACAAGGCCGCCGACCGTGCTGCCCTGCGGGTCGTGCGCGACCTCACCGGCCGCCAGGACGACGCGCAGCCGCATCTGGGTGCTGCTGGCGGCGAAGCGGTTGTACGCGTGAAGCGCGTCCGGCGTGGTCGTCAGCAGCGCGCGGAGCAACCGGGCTTTCGAGACGTCGCCGCTGATGAGGATGATCAGCCCGTCGCCGCGGTCCTCGCGGTACTGCTGGGTGCGCTCCACACCGGCCGCGGCGAGGCTGTCCTCCACGACGGTGTCGAGACCCCGCCGTAGGAACGCCTGCTCCACGTCGTCGCGCCGGCTGAAGCGCTCGATGTCGAAGAGCAGGATGGTGCGGTTCACTGGTTCCGTCATGGCCGCCTCTCAAGGACTCATCCGTGCCGCCTGACTCTCCCGCACCGCACTGACAATCGGGAGGGCCGCTGGCACAGACGGTCTGTGACCGAATGCACACAACGGGGTGCCGCTGCGCGGCAGTCCCGACCGCTACTCGCCGCGCCCGATCCGGCGCAGCTGCTCCGGCCGCACGATGACCAGGCTGCGACGGCTGGTACGGACGATGTCCCGTTCGCGAAGTTCCTTCAGCAGCCGCGCGACTGCTTCCCGCGAGGCCCCCACCGACCCGGCCAGGTCGTGCTGGCTCAGCCCGGTGGTGAGCCGCAGTCCCTCGGGCACCTGCGTGCCGTGGGTACGGGCCAGTTCCAGCAGGAGGATGGCTAGCCGTTCCCGTACGCCGAGCGCGCCGAACTCCACCCGTCGGCGGTCGCTGGCCCGGGTGCGGTCAGCCGTGAGCCCCAGGAGTTTCAGCGCGGTGGCAGGAGAGGAGGCCAACTGGGCCAGAAACCGTTCGCGTTCGATGGCCACGGCCTTGACCGCCTCCAACGCGGTCACCGTCGCCGAGCGCGGCCGCCCGCTGACCGCGGACGCCTCCCCGACGATGTCGCCCGGGCCGCGGAGCGCGAGCAGTGCCTCGTATCCGTTGACCGCGGAGTGCGTGACCTTGGTCCAGCCGCTGAGGATCAGCAGGACATGCGCGGGAGGCTCGTCCTGGTAGACGAGGGTCGCTCGTGGCGGGTAGACCAGCGGACGGCCGAGGGCGAGCAAGGCGACCCGGTCGTCGTGTTCCAGACGCGCGAGGAAGGGAATCCGGTCGTCCAGCGTGTTCGGCGGTTCGGGCCGGCCGGGCGGGCCGCTTCGATCGGTGGCACCAGTGACCGTCATGAGCGAAGCTCCCCCTCGATTCGCTGCGGTACGAGGCCGCATCACCTTAGTGCAGCGGCCCGCCGAGGGGGCCGGAACGGCCGCGCCGACCATGCGGTGCCAGCCACCCGTCCACGGGTCAAGGGGCCCGGCGCATTTGTTTTGACCGTAGCCGATGCGGTAGGTACGCTCTCATCTGTGCCTGGGGTGTGCCCGGGTCCTTGTGCGTGCCGTGTGACCGGACGAGGACATCGAGGCCGCGGCGCCCGACCATACGCGCTTTCCGATCTTCTGGACGCGGATGCGTGTGGGGTCCGCGACACACCCGACCGCGTGGGTCGGGTCCCAGGTTAGATTTATCGAGATCGGCACACAGAAACCGGAGAAACGGTGCCTACGATCCAGCAGCTGGTCCGAAAGGGCCGGCAGGACAAGGTCGAGAAGAACAAGACGCCCGCGCTGAAGGGTTCGCCCCAGCGCCGCGGCGTCTGCACGCGTGTCTACACGACCACCCCGAAGAAGCCGAACTCGGCCCTCCGTAAGGTCGCGCGTGTCCGTCTGACCAGCGGTATCGAGGTCACTGCCTACATCCCGGGCGAGGGCCACAACCTTCAGGAGCACTCCATCGTGCTCGTGCGCGGCGGCCGTGTGAAGGACCTGCCGGGTGTTCGCTACAAGATCATCCGCGGTTCGCTCGACACGCAGGGCGTGAAGAACCGTAAGCAGGCCCGCAGCCGCTACGGCGCCAAGAAGGAGAAGTAAGCATGCCTCGTAAGGGCCCCGCCCCGAAGCGCCCGGTCATCATCGACCCGGTTTACGGCTCCCCGCTGGTGACCTCGCTGGTCAACAAGATCCTCCTGCACGGCAAGCGCTCCACCGCCGAGCGCATCGTCTACGGCGCCCTGGAGGGCCTGCGCGAGAAGGCCGGCGCCGACCCGGTGATCACCCTCAAGCGCGCGCTGGAGAACATCAAGCCGACCCTCGAGGTCAAGTCCCGCCGCGTCGGCGGTGCGACCTACCAAGTGCCGGTCGAGGTCCGTCCGGGCCGCCAGAACACCCTGGCGCTGCGCTGGCTGGTCGGGTACTCCCGCGCCCGTCGCGAGAAGACCATGACCGAGCGGCTGATGAACGAGATCCTCGACGCCAGCAACGGCCTGGGCGCCTCCGTGAAGCGCCGCGAGGACACGCACAAGATGGCCGAGTCCAACAAGGCCTTCGCGCACTACCGCTGGTAGTCACCACCCCCATCGAGACCGAGAGAAGACTGAGCCACATGGCCACCACTTCGCTTGACCTGGCCAAGGTCCGCAACATCGGGATCATGGCCCACATCGACGCGGGCAAGACGACGACCACCGAGCGGATTCTGTTCTACACCGGTGTCTCCTACAAGATCGGTGAAGTCCACGACGGCGCTGCCACCATGGACTGGATGGAGCAGGAGCAGGAGCGCGGCATCACCATCACGTCGGCCGCGACGACCTGTCACTGGCCGCTCGACAACGTCGACCACACCATCAACATCATCGACACCCCCGGTCACGTCGACTTCACCGTCGAGGTGGAGCGTTCGCTCCGCGTCCTCGACGGCGCCGTGACCGTGTTCGACGGTGTCGCCGGTGTGGAGCCGCAGTCCGAGACGGTCTGGCGCCAGGCCGACCGCTACGGCGTGCCCCGTATCTGCTTCGTCAACAAGCTGGACCGCACCGGCGCGGAGTTCCACCGCTGCGTCGACATGATCGTGGACCGCCTCGGTGCGGTGCCGCTGGTCATGCAGCTGCCGATCGGTGCCGAGGCCGACTTCAAGGGCGTGGTCGACCTCGTCCAGATGAAGGCCCTGGTCTGGTCGCTCGAAGCGACCAAGGGCGAGATGTACGACACCGTCGACATCCCGGACACCCACGTCGAGGCGGCCGAGGAGTGGCGCGGCAAGCTGCTCGAGGCCGTCGCCGAGCACGACGACGAGATGATGGAGCTCTTCCTGGAGGGCCAGGAGCCCACCCAGGAGCAGCTGATCGCGGCCATCCGCCGGATCACGCTCGCCTCCAAGGGCGGCGCCGGCTCGGTCACCGTCACCCCCGTGTTCTGCGGCACCGCGTTCAAGAACAAGGGCGTGCAGCCCCTGCTCGACGCGGTCGTGCGCTACCTCCCGTCGCCGCTGGACGTCGAGGCCATCGAGGGCCACGCCGTCGGCAACGCGGACGAGGTCATCAAGCGCAAGCCGTCGGACGACGAGCCGTTCTCCGGTCTCGCGTTCAAGATCATGAGCGACCCGCACCTGGGCAAGCTCACCTTCGTCCGGATCTACTCCGGTCGCCTGGAGTCGGGTTCGGCCGTGCTGAACTCCGTGAAGGGCAAGAAGGAGCGCATCGGCAAGATCTACCGCATGCACGCGAACAAGCGTGAGGAGATCGAGTCGGTGGGCGCCGGCGACATCATCGCCGTGATGGGGCTCAAGCAGACCACCACCGGTGAGACGCTGTGCGACGACAAGAACCCGGTGATCCTGGAGTCGATGGACTTCCCGGCGCCGGTGATCGAGGTCGCGATCGAGCCCAAGTCCAAGGGCGACCAGGAGAAGCTGGGTGTCGCCATCCAGCGCCTCTCGGAGGAGGACCCCTCCTTCCAGGTCCACTCGGACGAGGAGACCGGCCAGACCATCATCGGCGGCATGGGCGAACTGCACCTCGAGGTGCTGGTCGACCGGATGCGGCGCGAGTTCCGGGTCGAGGCCAACGTCGGCAAGCCGCAGGTCGCGTACCGCGAGACCATCCGCAAGACGGTCGAGCGCATCGACTACACCCACAAGAAGCAGACCGGTGGCACCGGTCAGTTCGCCAAGGTGCAGATCATGCTGGAGCCGCTGGAAGGCGGCGACGCGACCTACGAGTTCGTCAACAAGGTCACCGGTGGCCGCATCCCCCGTGAGTACATCCCCTCGGTGGACGCGGGTGCGCAGGAGGCCATGAAGTTCGGCATCCTGGCCGGCTACGAGATGGTGGGCGTCCGCGTCACCCTGATCGACGGCGGCTACCACGAGGTCGACTCCTCCGAGCTGGCGTTCAAGATCGCCGGTTCGCAGGCGTTCAAGGAGGGTGCCCGCAAGGCGAGCCCCGTGCTCCTCGAACCGATGATGGCCGTCGAGGTCACCACGCCCGAGGACTACATGGGCGATGTCATCGGCGACCTCAACTCCCGCCGTGGCCAGATCCAGGCCATGGAGGAGCGTCACAGCGCCCGGGTCGTCAAGGGCCTGGTCCCGCTGTCGGAGATGTTCGGCTACGTCGGTGACCTGCGGTCCAAGACCTCGGGCCGGGCCAGCTACTCCATGCAGTTCGACTCCTACGCCGAGGTTCCGCGGAACGTCGCAGAGGAGATCATCGCGAAGGCCAAGGGCGAGTAGTACCCCCCGGTACCTCGTCTAGGCTTGACAGCAGGCTTTCGGGGCGTTTCCGGCACAACGGGCCGGAAACGCCCCCGGGTCGGCATTCCAGCAAAGATCACCTGGCGCCGATGAAGCAAGGCGTACAGATCCACTCCCAGGAGGACCCCAGTGGCGAAGGCGAAGTTCGAGCGGACTAAGCCGCACGTCAACATCGGCACCATCGGTCACATCGACCACGGTAAGACCACCCTTACCGCGGCGATCACCAAGGTGCTGCACGACGCGTACCCGGAACTGAACGAGGCCTCGGCCTTCGACCAGATCGACAAGGCTCCTGAGGAGCGCCAGCGCGGTATCACCATCTCCATCGCGCACGTCGAGTACCAGACCGAGTCGCGTCACTACGCGCACGTCGACTGCCCCGGTCACGCGGACTACATCAAGAACATGATCACCGGTGCCGCGCAGATGGACGGCGCGATCCTGGTGGTCGCCGCGACCGACGGCCCGATGCCGCAGACCAAGGAGCACGTGCTCCTGGCCCGCCAGGTCGGCGTGCCGTACATCGTGGTGGCCCTGAACAAGGCCGACATGGTGGACGACGAGGAGATCCTGGAGCTCGTCGAGCTCGAGGTGCGCGAGCTGCTCTCCGAGTACGAGTTCCCGGGCGACGACCTGCCGGTCGTGCGGGTGTCCGCGCTCAAGGCCCTCGAGGGCGACAAGGAGTGGGGCGAGAAGCTGCTCGGCCTGATGAAGGCCGTGGACGAGTCGATCCCCACCCCCGAGCGCGACGTCGACAAGCCGTTCCTGATGCCGATCGAGGATGTCTTCACGATCACCGGTCGTGGCACCGTCGTCACCGGCCGTATCGAGCGTGGTGTCCTGAAGGTCAACGAGACCGTTGACATCATCGGCATCAAGCAGGAGAAGACCTCCACCACGGTCACCGGCATCGAGATGTTCCGCAAGCTGCTCGACGAGGGCCAGGCCGGTGAGAACGTCGGTCTGCTGCTCCGCGGCATCAAGCGCGAGGACGTCGAGCGCGGCCAGGTCATCATCAAGCCGGGTTCGGTCACCCCGCACACCGAGTTCGAGGCGCAGGCGTACATCCTGTCCAAGGACGAGGGCGGCCGCCACACGCCGTTCTTCAACAACTACCGCCCGCAGTTCTACTTCCGTACCACGGACGTGACCGGCGTGGTGACCCTCCCCGAGGGCACCGAGATGGTCATGCCGGGCGACAACACCTCCATGACGGTCTCGCTGATCCAGCCGGTCGCCATGGAGGAGGGCCTGAAGTTCGCCATCCGTGAGGGTGGTCGTACGGTGGGCGCCGGCCAGGTCACCAAGATCAACAAGTAAGCCCTGCGGGCTCGTTGAGCCGTAGGTAGGTGCCCCACTCCGCTTGGAGTGGGGCACCTTTTGCATGGGGCGGGTCAGCCGGTGGCGTCCTCACCGCGCTGTTTCAGCGCAGGAGCCGGTCGGCGGAGCGGGCAGCCGCGTAGCCGAGAGCGGCGGTCAGAAGGGCCGTGGCGGCGACGACGCCGGCCGGGGCCGCGGTGGACAGGGTGACGGCCAGCACGGTCACCGCGACCAGCGGCCCCGCCGCGTACCAGGCGAGGTAGATCAGGGGCCCGGGGGAGCCGACGGGGGAGCCGCCCCCCAGGAACATCAACTGGGTGCGGGCCGGCCCGCGGCAGGCGCCGTAGAGCGCGGCCGCGGTGAACGGGAAGGCGCACAGCGGCAGGTAGAGCAGGGCGACCGGCGCGCCCCGCAGAGCGAAGGGGACCGCGGCCAGCAGCCCGAGGACGGCGCCGCCCAGCGCCGGCACGGTGCCGTGCTGGAGCATCAGGCTGCGCAGCCGGTACGGCGACCAGGCCGCGCGCCGCAGGTCGTCGGTCTCGACCCGGGCGGACTCCGCGAGCGCGCCCACCGCGAGGTAGCCGCAGACCAGGCCGATCACCAGGCCCACCGGGCGCCGCTCACCGCCCAGGTCGGCGCCGAGCCCGGCGGCGGCCGCCGCGGCCGCCGTCCACAGCACCGCGCGCCCCACCCTCCCGGGGGCGCGCAGCAGCGTCAGGGCGTCGCGCCAGGCGACCGCCAGGTAGCGCGCCGCCCGGCCGCGCGGCGGCGGCAGCCGGACCGTACGGGTGGCGTCGCCGCCGGCGGCGGAGAGCAACGCGAGCTTCGCGGCGCGCAGTTCGAGCGACCAGGCCACCGAGGCGACGGTGGTGGCGGTCGCGGACCTCGCGCGCAACTGCGCGGTCGGTACGGCCGCGGCCTCGCGGTGCGCGCCCGCCACGGCCGCGGCGGTGGCGGCGAGCAGCAGGGCGGCCGCGGCCGGCCAGCCGGGCGCGGCGCCGCCGCAGGCGCTGACCACCGGCTGCGCGGCCCAGCCCCAGGGGCCCGACCACAGCTCCACCCACTCCAGCGGCCGGCACCGGTGCCCGGCCCCGGCCAGCGCGGTCTGCGCGGCCAGCGCGGCGAGCAGCGCGGCGGCCGGCGCGGTCCAGCGCCGTACGTCCCGGGCGCGCTCCGGGCGGCGCTCCACCGCCATGCCGACGGCCGTCGCGAGCAGCGGCAGGCACAGCGCGGCGGGCAGCACCGCAAGCAGCGCGCTGCCGAGCGGTGCCTGCCCGGTCACGCGCAGCGCGACCGCGCCGGCCAGCCCGCCGAACACGCCGGGCAGCAGCGCCAGGCCCGCGGACAGCCGGAACCAGGGCCGCAGCACCGCCGCCCGCCGGACCGGCTGCGCCAGCAGCCAGCCCACCGCCGGACCGGGCAGCACCACGGGCCCGCGCCACAGCGCGTCCCGCGCGGCGACCAGGAACAGCAGCAGGCCGAGCCCGGTGAACAGCGCGGGCAGGCCGCGGGTCAGCCCGGCGCCGAAGCCGCCGTAGTCCGCGCCTTCGCTGAGGCCGTGCAGGAAGTGGTAGGCCAGCCCGCTGCCGTAGCCGGCCACGGCCAGCAGCACCGAGTACAGCAGGACGGCCAGGTCCCGGCCCTGCTGCCGCCGGTGCGCCTTGCGCTTGGCGCGCAGCCACGCCAGCGTCTCCGCTGTCCGGTCGTCGTCGGCCTCGCTCCAGCCGCCGGAGGCGGTCTCCTCGGCCGGATCGGGGGCGTCGGCGGTGTCGGCGGTGCCGGTGGGGCCCGTCGCGCCTTCAGGGCCGTGGGGCTGCGCGGCCGCGGGCGGGGCGGTCATGCGGACGTGCCCAGGTGGGGGAGGACCTCGGCGGGCGGGCCCTGCGCGGCCACCTGGCCGTCCTCCAGGGCGACCAGGTGGTCGGCGACGGCCGCGGCCAACTCGGGCTGGTGGGTGGCGAGCAGGACCGCCACGCCGCTCTCCTTCTCGGCGACCAGCAGCTCCGCCAGGCGGCGGCGGGCGCTCGGGTCCAGCCGCTGCTCGGGCTCGTCGAGGACCAGCAGGTCCCGCGGCCGGACCAGGGCGGCGGCCAGCAGCAGGGACTGCATCTGCCCGGAGGACAGCGCGCCCGGCAGCGCGTCGGCGTGGTCGGCGAGCCGGCGGTCGGCCAGCACCTGGTCGATCCAGCCGGCGGCGTCGTCGACGGCGTGCGCGACGGTCACCAGCTCCAGGTGCTCGCGCACGGTCAGGTCCGGGTAGCAGGCCACGGTGTCGCCGACCACGGCGACCCGGGCGCGCACCTCCGGGTCGTCCTCGCTGATCGGCCGCCCGGCGAACAGGGCCTGGCCGGTGCTGGGGGTGTCGCGGCCGGACGCGATCCGCAGCAGCGTCGACTTGCCGGAGCCGTTGTGCCCGAACAGCGCGGTGCACGTCCCGGCGGCCACGTCCAGGTCCAGCGGCCACAGGGCCCGCCGCTGCCCGTAGCTGCGGCCGACCTTCCGCAGCCGCAGCAGCGCACCCGAACCGTGGGCCTTCACCGCCATCACGTGCCTCCCTGCACTAGGTGGGTCCCCGTGACCCTAGTACGGCCGGCCGCGCAGGCGGCGGGGCGTGTCGGGTTGGCGACCGCCCGCCCCGGTGCGGAGTGCAGGACCCGACGCACGCCGCACGTCGCCGGACCTTTCCCACCCTCACGGTTTGGCCCGGACCCACTTCTGGTTGGAGGTGCCGGCGCAGTCCGCCAGCTGCAGCTTGGTCCCGTTGCCGGTTCCCTGGTTGACCGCGGCCACGCACTTGTTGGCGAGGATGCTCACCAGATCGCCGCCCGCGGTGGTGTTGAGGGTCCACACCTGGGCCGGGCCGCCGTTGCAGTTGGCCAGTTGGACCGTGGTGCCCGCGGCCGTGTCCGCGTTGGCAACGTCCATGCACAGTCCCAGCGAGTGGATGGTGCCGCGGTAGTCGGACGACCCGTCCAGGACGAAGGTCCACTGCTGCCAGGCGGCGCCGCTGCAGTCCCACAGCTCCAGCGGCTTGCCGTCCTTGCCCCCCGGCGCGACGCCGTCGGTCACCGTGATGCACCGGTGGGAGCCCCGGCCGACCAGCTCGACGGCCGAACTCCCGGTGGCGGGCGGCGTCGTGTGCGTGGTGCCGCCCCCGCCTCCGCCGCTGCTTCCGCCGTGGGTGGCGCCGCCTCCACGGGTCGCGGTGTCCTGCGGTGTGGTGGGCACCGCCGCACTCGGGGTGGTGGTGGCCGGCTGTGGCTGCACAGGTGCGGAACTCGGGCTGGGGAGCACGCTCGCGGTGCTCTGCTGGACGAGTGGCGTGGCCCGGCTGCTGAGGGCGGGCGCATGGGTGAACCAGAGCGCGACGCCGGCGATGATGAGCCCCAGGCAGATGGTGAGGACGGTCAGGAGCCAGCGGGGCAGGACGCCGCGCTGGACGTAGGAGCCGTCCACGTTCAGCGGGCTGACCCCCGAGCGGGACACCGACAGCCGGTACGGCCGGTTCTGCTTGGGGCCGATCCAGATGATCTGGCGGGGCTTCAACGTGGCGGCGAGGAAAGCCGCTCGGCCCGGCTCGATACGGACGTTGGACGGGACGATCTCGTAGCCGAGTTGGTCGCCGTTGTCCTCGCCGGTCACGACGGCGGTGAGGGCGGTGTTGCCGAGGTTGTCGACCGCCAGCCTGGGCCGTCCCCGGAAGCGCCCCTTGACGGTGTGCGGGACGAGCTCGGCGCGCACCTCGATGAACGGCGTCACCGTGATGTTGCCCTCCGGGACGGTGGTCGCCTCGGGCTGCTCGGACGGGGTGATCTGGACGGCGTAGGGGTGCGGCCCGGCGGTGGCGTCGGGGGTACGGGGCGGCGCGACGGTGAGCTCGACCGTGCCCGTGGTGCCCGGGTAGAGCCGGAGGGTGGCTGGTTCGGCGGTGATGTAGGGCGCGAGGTCACCGACGACGGTGAAGCGGTACTCGTCGACGACGTCGCCGGTGTTGCGGATGCGGAGGCGTACGGCCACAGTGCTGCCCGCGTCGACGGTCGTGGACGCGGGCTCCAGGGAACTCCATAGGCTCACCTTGGAAAGTTACAGGGGCGGGCGGGTGCCGGGGCAGAGCGCCAACGGGCCACCTTCCGCGCCCCACAGCGCCTGCCGCGCCGTCCTCGGCCATCGCGACATGTCCGGACTCGCCCCGCCAGGGTTTGGGTGTCCCGGACCACGGGGTAAGCTACCCGGCTCGATTGGCGTCCGGTGCGTCCGGTATGGCAGACTACCCAAGTTGCTCGGTCGAGCGCCGATGCTGCGCGCCTCCCGTCGGGGGGACCGGAAGCGAGTCCCACAGTACTCGTCGTCCATATCTGCCCTCCGGGCAGCGCTGGGGCGGACGTACGGGAATCTTCCGGGAAGCGTCAGTGCGGCTCCGGCCAGGCATCCGGTGGGTGGTATCTCCCACGCACATCCCTGGCGCAGGGCCTGTTCCGCATGCGGAAAGCCATGTGCGAGAGAAGCGACACGCCCGACCGCGTGGGTCGGACAAGCGGATGCCAGAGCGTAAACAGAGACAAGGACTACGGAGTAGCCATGGCGGGACAGAAGATCCGCATCCGGCTCAAGGCCTACGACCACGAGGTCATCGACTCCTCGGCGAAGAAGATCGTCGAGACGGTGACCCGTACTGGTGCGCAGGTCGCGGGCCCGGTGCCGCTGCCCACTGAGAAGAACGTGTACTGCGTCATCAAGTCGCCGCACAAGTACAAGGACTCGCGCGAGCACTTCGAGATGCGCACGCACAAGCGCCTGATCGACATCCTCGACCCGACGCCCAAGACCGTTGACTCGTTGATGCGCCTGGACCTGCCGGCCGGCGTCGACATCGAGATCAAGCTCTGAGAGGCGCGGAGAAGATGACCAAGCAGATCAAGGGCATCCTGGGCGAGAAGCTCGGCATGACCCAGGTCTGGGACGAGAACAACCGTGTCGTCCCGGTGACCGTGGTCAAGGCCGGCCCGAACGTCGTGACCCAGGTGCGTACCAACGACGCCGACGGCTACGAGTCGGTCCAGCTCGCCTTCGGCGAGATCGACCCGCGCAAGGTGAACAAGCCCCTCAAGGGCCACTTCGCCAAGGCCGACGTCACCCCGCGCCGCCACCTCGTGGAGCTGCGCACCGCCGACGCCGCCGAGTACACCCTGGGCCAGGAGATCACCGCCGAGGTGTTCGAGGCCGGTGTCAAGGTCGACGTGACCGGCAAGAGCAAGGGCAAGGGCTTCGCCGGTGTCATGAAGCGCCACAACTTCAAGGGCCTCGGCGCCGGCCACGGTGTCCAGCGCAAGCACCGCTCGCCCGGCTCCATCGGCGGCTGCGCCACCCCGGGCCGCGTGTTCAAGGGTCTGCGCATGGCGGGCCGCATGGGCAACGAGCGGGTCACCACCCAGAACCTGACCGTCCACGCCGTTGACGCGGAGAAGGGCCTGCTGCTCATCAAGGGCGCGGTTCCCGGTCCGAACGGCGGCCTCGTCCTGGTCCGCAGCGCGGCCAAGGGGGCCTGAAGGATATGAGCACCAGCATCGACATCCTGTCGCCCGCGGGCGACACCACCGGGACCGTAGAGCTCCCGGCCGAGATCTTCGACGCCAAGGTCAGCATCCCGCTGATCCACCAGGTCGTCGTCGCGCAGCTGGCCGCTGCCCGCCAGGGCACGCACAAGGTCAAGACGCGTGGCGAGGTCCGCGGTGGTGGCAAGAAGCCGTACCGCCAGAAGGGCACCGGCCGCGCCCGCCAGGGCTCGACCCGCGCGCCGCAGTTCGCCGGCGGTGGCGTCGTGCACGGCCCCGTGCCGCGCGACTACTCGCAGCGCACGCCCAAGAAGATGATCAAGGCCGCCCTGCGTGGCGCCCTGACCGACCGCGCCCGGCACAGCCGCATCCACGTGGTGAGCGACCTGGTCGAGGGCAGCACGCCGTCGACGAAGGCCGCGAAGACGCTGCTGGGCAAGATCAGCGAGCGCAAGAACGTGCTGCTCGTCGTCGAGCGGTCCGACGAGGCCGGGTGGCTGTCCGCCCGCAACCTCCCCCAGGTGCACATCCTGGAGGCGGGCCAGCTCAACACGTACGACGTGCTCGTCTCCGACGACGTGGTCTTCACCAAGGCCGCCTTCGACCGCTTCATCGGTAACGGCGCCGCCGAGACCGAAGGGAGCGACGCCTGATGGCCGAGCAGACCGCACAGACCGAGGCCGCCGACCAGGTGCCGGCCGCCGAGATCACCAGCAAGACCTTCACGGACCCGCGCGACCTGCTGATCAAGCCGGTCGTCTCCGAGAAGAGCTACGCGCTGCTGGACGACAACAAGTACACCTTCGTCGTCGACCCGCGCGCCAACAAGACCCAGATCAAGCAGGCCGTCGAGACGGTCTTCCAGGTCAAGGTCACCGGGGTCAACACGATCAACCGGCAGGGCAAGCGCAAGCGCACCCGCACCGGTTTCGGCAAGCGCGCGAACACCAAGCGCGCCATCGTGACCCTTGCCGAGGGCGACCGCATCGACATCTTCGGCGGCCCGGTCTCCTGACGGAGATCGGATCGAGTCGAAGTCCGGAATATTCCGAGGACTAAGAATGGGTATCCGCAAGTACAAGCCGACGACCCCGGGCCGTCGTGGCTCCAGCGTCGCCGACTTCGTCGAGATCACGCGGTCCACGCCGGAGAAGTCGCTGGTCCGCCCGCTGCACAGCAAGGGCGGCCGTAACAACGCCGGTCGAGTGACCGTTCGTCACCAGGGCGGTGGCCACAAGCGCGCCTACCGGGTGATCGACTTCCGCCGGCACGACAAGGACGGCGTGCCCGCGAAGGTCGCGCACATCGAGTACGACCCCAACCGCACCGCGCGCATCGCGCTGCTGCACTACGCGGACGGCGAGAAGCGCTACATCCTCGCCCCCGCCCGCCTGCAGCAGGGCGACCGGATCGAGAACGGCCCCGCGGCCGACATCAAGCCGGGCAACAACCTGCCGCTGCGCAACATCCCGGTCGGTACCACGATCCACGCGATCGAGCTGCGGCCCGGTGGCGGCGCCAAGATCTCCCGCTCCGCGGGCGCCTCGGTGCAGCTGCTGGCGAAGGAAGGCAACATGGCCACCCTTCGCATGCCGTCCGGCGAGGTCCGGATGGTCGACGTCCGCTGCCGCGCCACCATCGGTGAGGTCGGCAACGCCGAGCAGTCGAACATCAACTGGGGCAAGGCCGGCCGCATGCGGTGGAAGGGCGTCCGCCCGACCGTCCGCGGTGTCGCCATGAACCCGGTGGACCACCCGCACGGTGGTGGTGAGGGCAAGACCTCCGGTGGTCGCCACCCGGTCTCCCCCTGGGGTCAGAAGGAGGGTCGTACTCGTTCTCCCAAGAAGGCGAGCAACAAGTACATCGTCCGCCGCCGCAAGACGAACAAGAAGCGCTAGGAGCGGGTTTAGATGCCGCGGAGTCTCAAGAAGGGGCCCTTCGTCGACGACCACCTGATCAAGAAGGTGGATGTCCAGAACGAAGCCGGCACCAAGAACGTCATCAAGACCTGGTCCCGCCGCTCGATGATCGTCCCGGCCATGCTGGGCCACACGATCGCGGTGCACGACGGCCGTAAGCACGTCCCGGTGTTTGTCACTGAGTCGATGGTCGGCCACAAGCTCGGCGAGTTCGCGCCGACCCGTACCTTCCGCGGTCACGAGAAGGACGACCGCAAGGCGCGGCGTCGCTGATCCAGCGGCGAGAAGCGACCGACCATGACAGACACTGAAGGGACAACCATGGAAGCCAGGGCCCAGGCGCGGTACATCCGCGTCACGCCCATGAAGGCCCGCCGCGTGGTGGACCTCATCCGTGGCATGAACGCCACGGAGGCTCAGGCGGTCCTGCGTTTCACGCCGCAGGCCGCGAGCGAGCCGGTGGGCAAGGTGCTGGACAGCGCCATCGCCAACGCCGCGCACAACTACGACCACACGGACGCCGAGTCGCTGTACATCAGCGAGGCGTACGTGGACGAGGGTCCGACCCTGAAGCGGTTCCGGCCGCGCGCCCAGGGCCGCGCCTACCGCATCCGCAAGCGGACGAGTCACATCACCGTGGTCGTTGCCAGCAAGGAAGGGACCCGGTAATGGGCCAGAAGGTTAACCCTTACGGGTTCCGGCTCGGCGTCACCACGGACTTCAAGTCCCGGTGGTACGCCGACAAGCTCTACAAGGACTACGTCAAGGAAGACGTCGCCATCCGCCGGATGATGACGCAGGGCATGGAGCGGGCCGGCATCTCCAAGGTGGAGATCGAGCGCACCCGCGACCGCGTCCGCGTCGACATCCACACCGCCCGGCCGGGCATCGTCATCGGCCGCCGCGGCGCGGAGGCCGACCGTATCCGCGGCGACCTGGAGAAGCTGACCGGCAAGCAGGTCCAGCTCAACATCCTCGAGGTGAAGAACCCCGAGATGGACGCGCAGCTCGTGGCCCAGGCGGTCGCCGAGCAGCTGTCCTCCCGGGTCTCCTTCCGCCGTGCCATGCGCAAGAGCATGCAGGGCACGCTGAAGGCCGGCGCCAAGGGCATCAAGATCCAGTGCGGCGGCCGCCTCGGCGGCGCCGAGATGTCCCGCTCCGAGTTCTACCGCGAGGGCCGGGTGCCCCTGCACACCCTGCGGGCGAACGTGGACTACGGCTTCTTCGAGGCCAAGACCACCTTCGGCCGGATCGGTGTGAAGGTGTGGATCTACAAGGGCGACGTGAAGAACATCGCCGAGGTCCGCGCCGAGAACGCCGCTGCCCGCGCCGGCAACCGCCCGGCCCGCGGCGGCGGCAACGAGCGTCCGCAGCGCCGCGGTGGCGAGCGCGGCGGCCGTGGCCGTCGTCCCCAGACGGACGGAGCCCCGACGGCCGCCAAGGCCGAGGCGCCCGCTCCCGTCGACGCGGCCCCGGCTGCTGAGACCCCCGGAACGGAAGGCTAAGTACCATGCTGATCCCCCGTAGGGTCAAGCACCGCAAGCAGCACCACCCCACCCGGCGCGGTATGGCCAAGGGCGGCACGGAGCTGGCGTTCGGCGAGTACGGCCTGCAGGCCATCACGCCCGCCTACGTGACCAACCGGCAGATCGAGTCCGCTCGTATCTCCATCACCCGGCACATCAAGCGTGGCGGCAAGGTCTGGATCAACATCTACCCGGACCGCCCGCTGACGAAGAAGCCGGCTGAGACCCGCATGGGTTCCGGTAAGGGTTCGCCGGAGTGGTGGATCGCGAACGTCAAGCCCGGTCGGGTGATGTTCGAGCTGTCCTTCCCGAATGAGAAGGTTGCGCGCGAGGCGCTGACCCGCGCCGCGCACAAGCTTCCGATGAAGTGCCGCATCGTGCGGCGCGAGGCAGGTGAGTCGTGATGGCGGCCGGTACCAAGGCGACCGAGCTGCGCCAGCTTGGCGACGAGGACCTCGTCGGCAAGCTGCGTGAGGCCAAGGAGGAGCTGTTCAACCTCCGCTTCCAGGCGGCCACCGGACAGCTTGAGAACAACTCCCGGCTCAAGACCGTCCGCAAGGACATCGCCCGGATCTACACCCTCATGCGTGAGCGTGAGCTCGGCATCGAGACGGTGGAGAGCGCCTGATGAGCGAGAAGAATGTGACTGAAACCAACGCGCGCGGCTTCCGCAAGACCCGTGAGGGCCTCGTGGTCAGCGACAAGATGGACAAGACCGTAGTGGTCGCGGTCGAGGACCGCGTGAAGCACGCGCTCTACGGCAAGGTCATTCGCCGCACCAACAAGCTCAAGGCCCACGACGAGCAGAACGCCGCCGGCATCGGCGACCGCGTGCTGCTGATGGAGACCCGCCCGCAGTCCGCGACCAAGCGGTGGCGTGTGGTGGAGATCCTCGAGAAGGCCAAGTAGCCCAGTAATTCCTGCGGGGAGTCCCTCGCAGGACGGTTCCGCCAGGCTCGGCGGGTGCCGCGCGGGTCACCCCGTGCGGCACCCGCCGGGAACCGGCAGACAAACAGGAGATAGACGTGATCCAGCAGGAGTCGCGACTTCGTGTCGCCGACAACACTGGTGCCAAGGAGATCCTTTGCATCCGTGTTCTCGGTGGTTCGGGTCGCCGCTACGCGGGCATCGGTGACGTCATCGTCGCCACCGTCAAGGACGCGATCCCCGGTGGCAACGTGAAGAAGGGCGAGGTCGTCAAGGCTGTCGTCGTGCGCACCGTCAAGGAGCGCCGCCGTGCCGACGGCTCGTACATCCGCTTCGACGAGAACGCGGCGGTCATCCTCAAGAACGACGGTGACCCGCGCGGCACCCGCATCTTCGGCCCGGTCGGCCGTGAGCTGCGCGAGAAGAGGTTCATGAAGATCGTCTCGCTCGCGCCGGAGGTGCTGTAACCGATGAAGATCAAGAAGGGCGACCTGGTTCAGGTCATCACCGGCAAGGACAAGGGCAAGCAGGGCAAGGTCATCGTGGCCTACCCCCGCGAGGACCGGGTCCTGGTCGAGGGTGTCAACCGGGTCAAGAAGCACACCAAGGCCGGCCAGACCGACCGCGGTTCGAAGACCGGCGGGATCATCACCACCGAGGCGCCGATCCACGTCAGCAACGTGCAGCTGGTCGTGGAGAAGGACGGCAAGAAGGTCGTGACCCGCGTCGGCTACCGCTTCGACGACGAGGGCACCAAGATCCGCGTTGCCAAGCGGACCGGTGAGGACATCTGAGATGACTACTGCAACTTCAGGTGCCGCTGCCACCAGCACCGCTCCGCGCCTCAAGGCGCGCTACCGCGCCGAGATCGCGGGCAAGCTGCACGAGCAGTTCGGCTACGAGAACGTCATGCAGATCCCCGGTCTGACCAAGATCGTGGTCAACATGGGTGTGGGCGACGCCGCCCGCGACTCCAAGCTGATCGAGGGCGCCATCCGCGACCTCGCCACGATCACCGGTCAGAAGCCGCAGGTCACCAAGGCCCGTAAGTCCATCGCGCAGTTCAAGCTGCGTGAGGGTCAGCCGATCGGTGCGCACGTCACGCTGCGCGGTGACCGGATGTGGGAGTTCCTGGACCGCCTGCTGTCGCTGGCGCTGCCGCGTATCCGCGACTTCCGCGGCCTGTCGCCGAAGCAGTTCGACGGCCGGGGCAACTACACCTTCGGTCTCACGGAGCAGGTCATGTTCCACGAGATCGACCAGGACAAGATCGACCGGGTCCGGGGCATGGACATCACCGTGGTCACCACGGCGACCAACGACGACGAGGGTCGTGCCCTCCTTCGTCACCTCGGCTTCCCGTTCAAGGAGAACTGACCGTGGCGAAGAAGGCTCTGATCGCTAAGTCGGCTCGCAAGCCCAAGTTCGCTGTGCGCGCGTACAACCGCTGCCAGCGCTGTGGCCGGCCGCACTCCGTCTACCGCAAGTTCGGCCTGTGCCGCGTGTGCCTCCGTGAGATGGCGCACCGTGGCGAGCTGCCGGGCGTGACCAAGAGCTCCTGGTAGTCCCCTTCCGGACACCAGGACCCGATCCACTACGCCGTAGGTCCCCGCTCCACACCCGCTCCCGGCTCCGGCCGGGGGAGAGGGACGGAGCAGACAGGAAACCCCGGCGAGAGAGGCCCAGGGCCAACTCATGACCATGACCGACCCCATCGCAGACATGCTGACCCGTCTGCGCAACGCGAACTCGGCGTACCACGACGAGGTTGCGATGCCGTTCAGCAAGATCAAGTCGCACATCGCGGAGATCCTCCAGCAGGAGGGCTACATCACCGGCTGGAAGGTCGAGGAGGCCGAGGTCGGCAAGAACCTCATCCTCGAGCTGAAGTTCGGCCCGAACCGCGAGCGCTCGATCGCCGGCATCAAGCGGATCAGCAAGCCGGGTCTTCGGGTCTACGCAAAGTCCACCAACCTGCCTCGGGTGCTGGGCGGCCTCGGCGTGGCGATCATCTCCACGTCGCACGGACTGCTCACCGGCCAGCAGGCGCAGAAGAAGGGCGTGGGTGGGGAAGTCCTCGCCTACGTCTGGTAACCGGGAAAGAGAGGTAGAGCAATGTCGCGCATCGGCAAGCTGCCCATCTCGGTTCCCGCCGGAGTGGACGTCACCATCGATGGCCGCACGGTCGCGGTGAAGGGCCCCAAGGGCTCGCTCACCCACACCGTCGCCGCGCCGATCGAGATCGCAAAGGGCGAGGACGGCGTGCTGCTGGTCACCCGCCCCAACGACGAGCGTGTCTCGAAGGCCCTGCACGGCCTGTCCCGCACGCTGGTGGCGAACATGATCACCGGCGTGACCGCGGGCTACAGCAAGTCCCTTGAGATCAGCGGCGTCGGGTACCGCGTCCAGGCGAAGGGCTCCAACCTGGAGTTCTCGCTCGGCTACAGCCACCCGATCCTCGTCGAGGCCCCCGAGGGCATCTCCTTCAAGGTCGAGTCCCCGGTGAAGTTCTCCGTCGAGGGCATCGACAAGCAGAAGGTCGGCGAAGTGGCCGCCAACATCCGCAAGTTGCGGAAGCCTGACCCGTACAAGGCGAAGGGCGTCAAGTACGCCGGCGAGGTCATCCGCCGCAAGGTCGGAAAGGCTGGTAAGTAGCCATGGCATACGGTGTGAAGATCGCCAAGGGCAAGGCGTACAAGGGTGCGGCGCTCAAGCGGCGCCACATCCGGGTGCGCAAGCGCGTCAACGGTACGTCCGAGCGCCCGCGCCTGGTGGTGACGCGGTCCAACCGCGGCATCGTGGCGCAGGTCATCGACGACCTCGCGGGCCACACGCTCGCGTCGGCGTCGACCCTGGACGCGTCCATCCGCGGCGGCGAGGGCGACAAGAGCGCCAAGGCGAAGCAGGTCGGCCAGCTCGTGGCCGAGCGTGCGAAGGCCAAGGGCGTCGAAGCTGTCGTCTTCGACCGTGGCGGCAACCAGTACGCTGGGCGGATCGCCGCCCTGGCGGACGCCGCCCGCGAAGCCGGCCTGAAGTTCTGAGCCCGGTTCCGTTAGCTAGCGGAGAAACGCTAAAAGGATCGAGAGGTAATTCCAATGGCTGGACCCCAGCGCCGCGGAAGCGGTGCCGGTGGCGGCGAGCGACGGGACCGTAAGGACCGGCGGGACGGCGGCCAGCAGGCCGAGAAGACCGCCTATGTCGAGCGGGTCGTCGCGATCAACCGCGTCGCCAAGGTTGTGAAGGGTGGTCGTCGCTTCAGCTTCACCGCGCTGGTCGTGGTGGGCGACGGTGACGGCACCGTCGGTGTCGGCTACGGCAAGGCCAAGGAGGTGCCGGCCGCCATCGCCAAGGGTGTGGAGGAGGCCAAGAAGCACTTCTTCAAGGTCCCCCGTATCCAGGGCACCATCCCGCACCCGATCCAGGGTGAGAAGGCCGCGGGCGTCGTCCTGCTCAAGCCGGCTTCCCCCGGTACCGGTGTGATCGCCGGTGGCCCGGTGCGTGCCGTGCTGGAGTGCGCGGGCATCCACGACGTGCTGTCCAAGAGCCTCGGCTCGGACAACGCGATCAACATCGTGCACGCCACGGTGGCCGCGCTCCAGGGCCTTCAGCGGCCCGAGGAGATCGCCGCCCGCCGCGGTCTGCCGATCGAGGACGTCGCGCCGGCCGCGCTGCTGCGCGCCCGGGCCGGGGTTGGTGTGTGATGGCGCGCCTGAAGGTCACGCAGACCAAGTCCTACATCGGCAGCAAGCAGAACCACCGTGACACCCTGCGTTCGCTCGGGCTCAAGCGCCTGCACGACGTCGTGGTCAAGGAGGACCGCCCGGAGATCCGCGGCATGGTCCACACCGTCCGCCACCTCGTCACGGTCGAGGAGGTCGACTGATCATGGGTGACAACCCGATCAAGGTGCACAACCTCCGTCCGGCTCCGGGCGCCAAGACCGCCAAGACCCGCGTGGGTCGTGGTGAGGCGTCCAAGGGCAAGACGGCCGGTCGCGGCACCAAGGGCACCAAGGCCCGCTACCAGGTTCCGGAGCGCTTCGAGGGCGGGCAGATGCCCCTCCACATGCGGCTCCCGAAGCTCAAGGGCTTCAAGAACCCGTTCCGTACCGAGTACCAGGTGGTCAACCTGGACAAGCTCGCGGCCCTCTACCCCGAGGGTGGCGAGGTCACCGTTGCCGACCTGGTCGCCAAGGGTGCGGTGCGGAAGAACCAGCTCGTCAAGGTGCTCGGCACCGGCGACGTCTCCGTGGCCCTGCAGGTGACCGTGGACGCGGTCTCCGGCTCCGCCAAGGAGAAGATCACCGCCGCCGGCGGCACCGTCACCGAGCTCGTCTGAGCCGGATGTGCAACCCGACCGGGGACGCCCAGTACCTCAGGGCGTCCCCGGTCGTTCATTTCTGTGAATTTTCCCTGGCCGATGGGTCATTCCTACCGGGGGCACGTCGCCGGTAAGGTGGCCGAGCCCCTATCCGTCAGAAATCTCACCAGAGACCGTCCTTCCGCCGTGGCGCGGGGGGTGCAGGAGGCACCGTGCTCACCGCGTTCGCCCGGGCGTTCAGGACGCCCGACCTGCGCAAGAAGCTGCTCTTCACGCTCGCCATCATCGTGGTGTACCGGCTGGGCGCCCATGTGCCGGTGCCGGGGATCGACTTCGGCGTGGTCAACGACTGCGTGAAGCAGACGAAGGGCAACAACAGCCTCTTCGGCCTGGTCAACATGTTCAGTGGCGGAGCGCTGCTCCAGCTCACCATCTTCGCGCTGGGGATCATGCCGTACATCACGGCGAGCATCATCCTGCAGCTGCTGACCGTGGTGATCCCGCGGCTGGAAGCCCTGAAGAAGGAGGGGCAGGCCGGAACCACCAAGATCACCCAGTACACCCGGTACCTGACGGTCGCGCTCGCGATCCTCCAGGGCACCGGCCTGGTGGCGACCGCCCGCTCCGGCAACCTCTTCTCGACCTGCACCCAGGGCAACGACATCGTCCCGAACCAGTCGATCTTCACCACCGTCACCATGGTCACGTGCATGACCGCGGGCACCGTGATGATCATGTGGCTGGGCGAGCTGATCACCGACCGCGGTATCGGCAACGGCATGTCGATCCTGATGTTCGTCTCGATCGCGGCCGGCTTCCCCGGCTCGCTGTGGGGCATCAAGGTCTCCGGCACCATCGCCGGCGGCTGGGTCGAGTTCATCTCGGTGATCCTGATCGGCCTGGTCATGGTCGGCCTGGTGGTCTTCGTCGAGCAGGCGCAGCGCCGCATCCCGGTGCAGTACGCCAAGCGCATGATCGGCCGCCGGTCCTACGGCGGCACCTCCACGTACATCCCGCTCAAGGTGAACCAGGCCGGTGTGATCCCGGTCATCTTCGCCTCGTCGCTGCTCTACATCCCGGCGCTGGTGGTGCAGTTCTCCGGGTCGACGGCCGGCTGGGCGCAGTGGATCAGCCGCAACTTCACCAAGGGCGACCACCCGGCGTACATGGCCGCGTACTTCCTGCTGATCGTCTTCTTCGCCTTCTTCTAC
The DNA here is from genome assembly GCF_057708125.1 of Actinacidiphila sp. bgisy145. Lineage (NCBI taxonomy): Bacteria > Bacillati > Actinomycetota > Actinomycetes > Kitasatosporales > Streptomycetaceae > Actinacidiphila > Actinacidiphila sp. bgisy145. Next base: position 85,274 of record NZ_JBYIRL010000010.1, on the reverse strand, counting down.
GTCGCCATCTCCTTCAACCCCGAAGAAGTGGCCGACAATATGAAGAAGTATGGTGGGTTCATCCCGGGTATCCGGGCCGGTCGCCCCACCGCTGAATACCTGAGTTACGTGCTCAACCGCATCACGTGGCCCGGCTCGCTGTACCTGGGTCTGATCGCCCTCGTTCCGACGGTCGCCATCGCGATCTTCAACGGGAGCAACGGCAACTTCCCTCTGGGTGGCACCAGCATCCTCATCATCGTCGGTGTGGGTCTGGAGACCGTGAAGCAGATCGAAAGCCAGCTCCAGCAGCGTAACTACGAAGGGTTCCTCCGCTGATGCGTATCGTCCTGGTCGGGCCCCCCGGCGCAGGCAAGGGGACGCAGGCCGCGTTCCTCGCCAAGAACCTCTCGATCCCGCACATCTCCACGGGCGACCTGTTCCGCGCCAACATCAGTCAGGGCACCGACCTGGGCAAGCAGGCGAAGGCGTACATGGACGCCGGCGACCTGGTGCCCGACGAGGTCACGATCGGCATGGCCGAGGACCGGCTGGAGCAGCCGGACGCGACCGGCGGGTTCCTGCTGGACGGCTTCCCGCGCAACGAGCAGCAGGCGCGGGCGCTGGACGCCTACCTGGCGCGGCACGAGATCGCGCTGGACGGCGTGCTGGACCTGGAGGTCCCGGAGGACGAGGTGGTCAAGCGGATCGCCGGCCGCCGGATCTGCCGCAACAACGGCGCGCACGTCTTCCACGTCGAGTACAAGCAGCCGAAGGCCGAGGGGGTCTGCGACGAGTGCGGCGGCGAGCTGTACCGGCGTGACGACGACGCCCCGGACAAGGTGCGCAACCGGCTGGAGATCTACCACCGCGAGACCGAGCCGATCATCGACTACTACAAGAAGCAGGGTCTGGTGGTCACCATCTCGGCGCTCGGCGCGGTGTCCGAGGTGACCGCGCGCGCCATGACGGCGCTCGGCGCGGAGGCCGGCGAGCCGACCGCGTAGCCCGGTAGCCCGCCCCGCGCCGGCCCTCGCCGGTGCATGTGCATGCCACGGCCGTGGTGCCCCCAGGGGCGCCACGGCCGTATGGTTGTGGGTGGCCCGCGCCCGGGCCCGACCCGGGATCGGCGGGCGCACGGCAGCGGTGCACGGCAGTGGTGCACAGCAGTGATGCAAGGCAGTACGGACCCAAGGCAGCAAGGAAGGCGTCGGCCGCGATGGTGGAGCTGAAGACCGCGGAGCAGATCGCGAAGATGCGGGAGGCCGGTCTGGTCGTCGCGGCGATCCACGAGGCGACCCGGGCGGCGGCGGTGCCCGGCGCCACCACCAAGGACCTGGACGAGGTCGCCGCGAAGGTGCTCGCCGACCACGGGGCGAAGCCCAACTTCCTCGGCTACGGCGGCTTTCCGGGCAACATCTGCACGTCGGTGAACGACGTGGTGGTGCACGGCATCCCCGACGCGGTGACGGTGCTCAAGGACGGCGACATCCTCGCGGTGGACGCGGGCGCGATCGTGGACGGCTGGCACGGCGACGCGGCCTTCACCTGCCTGGTGGGCACCGGGCACGCCCCGGAGCTGGCCGAGCTGAGCCGGGTCACCGAGGAGTCCATGTGGGCGGGCATCGCCGCCTTCCGCAAGGGCAACCGGCTGGACGACATCTCGCAGGCGGTCGAGTCGTACATCCGCCGCCAGCCGCGGCCTTCGTCGGGCAAGTACGGCATCGTGGAGGGGTACGGCGGGCACGGCATCGGCAGCCAGATGCACATGGACCCGCACGTGCTCAACTACGTCACCAAGAAGCGCGGCCGCGGCATGCGGCTGGTGCCGGGGCTGTGCCTGGCGATCGAGCCGATGGTGACGCTCGGCACCCCGCACACCCATGTGCTGGAGGACGAGTGGACCGTCAAGTCCGACGACGGTTCCTGGTCGGCGCACTGGGAGCACAGCATCGCGCTGACCGAGCAGGGCCCGCTGGTGCTCACCGCCCCTGACGGCGGCCGGGCGAAGCTCGCCGAGTACGGCGTGACGGCCGCCCCCGACCCGCTCGCGTAGCGCCCCGCGGGGCCGCGAGCCGGTGCCGCGGCGGAGCCGCCGGCCCACCGGCGTAACGATCACGCTGCGTGGGCATACTTCTGGATTCGTCTTTCGTCGGCCGTTGCCGTAGACTCATATGTCGGCCCCGCGTGTCTTCCGGCATGTCCGGAGCCGACCCCGGTAGCCGATCCCGAAAGCAGGACATGGCCAAAAAGCAAGGCGCCATCGAGATCGAGGGCACCGTGATCGAGTCTCTGCCGAACGCGATGTTCAAGGTGGAGCTCCAGAACGGTCACAAGGTCCTCGCGCACATCAGCGGCAAGATGCGGATGCACTACATCCGTATCCTCCCGGATGACCGGGTCGTGGTGGAGTTGTCTCCCTACGACCTGACGCGCGGACGGATCGTCTACCGATACAAGTAACCCGCTTGTAGATCTCAGCACACGACCCGGAGAACCTCAGTCCCATGAAGGTCAAGCCGAGCGTCAAGAAGATCTGCGACAAGTGCAAGGTGATCCGCCGCCACGGCCGGGTCATGGTCATCTGCGACAACCTGCGCCACAAGCAGCGCCAGGGCTGACGCCCAGCCGACCACCCCTGCACCAGCAGAACTTCGCGCGACGCAGCACGCGTACATACGCAGTTCCCATCCCCGTCCCGGACGGGGATGACACCCCCGGAGGAGGCCGGGGACCTGTTCGTACCTGGTACGGCGGACAGGAACCGGAACTGCGGAAGACCTCCGAGAACACCAGGAGCCAAGCACATGGCACGCCTTTCAGGCGTTGACCTCCCGCGTGAGAAGCGCGTCGAGATCGCCCTCACCTACGTCTTCGGCATCGGGCGCTCGCGCGCCCAGGAGATCCTGAAGAGCACCGGTGTGAACCCCGACACCCGCGTCCGCGACCTTGCCGAGGAAGACCTCGTCAAGATCGGCAAGTGGGTCGACGACAACTACACGACCGAGGGTGACCTCCGCCGTGAGATCCAGGCCGACATCCGCCGCAAGGTCGAGATCGGCTGCTACCAGGGTCTGCGCCACCGTCGCGGCCTCCCGGTCCACGGCCAGCGCACTCACACCAACGCCCGTACCCGCAAGGGTCCGCGTCGCGCCATCGCCGGTAAGAAGAAGCCGGGCAAGAAGTAGTCCGACAGCCAGACCCCATCAGCGGTCTTCGCTGTAGGACCGATCACCTCCACCGGGAGTATTGACACATGCCTCCTAAGGGCCGTCAGGGCGCAGCCAAGAAGGTGCGCCGCAAGGAAAAGAAGAACGTCGCTCACGGGCACGCCCACATCAAGAGCACGTTCAACAACACCATCGTCTCGATCACCGACCCCGCCGGGAACGTGATCTCCTGGGCCTCCGCCGGTCACGTCGGCTTCAAGGGCTCGCGCAAGTCCACCCCCTTCGCCGCGCAGATGGCCGCCGAGTCGGCCGCCCGCCGCGCGCAGGAGCACGGCATGCGCAAGGTGGACGTCTTCGTCAAGGGTCCCGGCTCCGGCCGTGAGACCGCGATCCGCTCGCTCCAGGCCACCGGCCTGGAGGTGGGTTCGATCCAGGACGTCACCCCGACCCCGCACAACGGCTGCCGCCCGCCGAAGCGCCGCCGCGTCTGACCAGCTGAAACAGGAGAACTAGACAATGGCGCGTTACACCGGGGCCGACTGCAAGCGTTGCCGTCGGGAGAAGCAGAAGCTCTTCCTCAAGGGAGCTAAGTGCGAGAGCGCGAAGTGCCCGATCGAGATCCGTCCTTACCCCCCGGGTGAGCACGGACGCGGGCGCACCAAGGACAGCGAGTACCTCCTCCAGCTTCGTGAGAAGCAGAAGTGCGCGCGTATCTACGGTGTCCTCGAGAAGCAGTTCGTGAACTACTACAAGGAAGCGAACCAGAAGACCGGCAAGACCGGTGAGAACCTTCTGCGCATCCTCGAGACCCGCCTCGACAACGTGGTGTACCGGGCCGGCTTCGCCAAGTCCCGCGACCACGCCCGTCAGCTGGTCCGGCACGGACACATCACCGTCAACGGCCGCAAGACCGACATCCCGTCGGCCCGCGTGTCCGTCAACGACATCGTCGAGGTCCGCGAGCGGTCCCGTAACCTGACCCCGTTCGCGGTGGCGCAGGGCGAGGCCGGCGACCGGACGGTGCCCGCGTGGCTGGAGGCGAACGCCGGCAAGCTGCGGATTCTGGTGCACAGCCTGCCCGAGCGCCAGGTGATCGACACCCAGGTGCAGGAGCAGCTCATCGTCGAGCTCTACTCGAAGTAGTAGTCGGGTAGGAGTTCGCAGGTCACGGGCGGTGCGGCCGCCGTCGTACGACGGTTTCGCCGCGCCGCCCGTACCCTCGTAGTACAGGGGGCGTCAAATAGCGGGCGCCCACGACTGAAGGACCGAACACATGCTGATCGCTCAGCGTCCCTCGTTGACCGAAGAGGTCGTCGACGAGTTCCGCTCCCGGTTCGTGATCGAGCCGCTGGAGCCGGGCTTCGGCTACACCCTCGGCAACTCCCTGCGCCGTACGCTCCTGTCGTCGATCCCGGGTGCGGCTGTCACCTCGATCCGGATCGACGGGGTCCTGCACGAGTTCGCCACCGTGCCGGGCGTCAAGGAAGACGTCATCGACCTCATCCTCAACATCAAGCAGCTCGTCGTCTCCTCGGAGCACGACGAGCCGGTCGTGATGTACCTGCGCAAGCAGGGCCCGGGTGTGGTCACCGCCGCCGACATCGCGCCGCCGGCCGGTGTCGAGGTGCACAACCCCGACCTGGTGCTGGCCACGCTCAACGCCAAGGGCAAGCTGGAGATGGAGCTGACCGTCGAGCGCGGTCGCGGCTACGTCTCCGCGGTCCAGAACAAGCAGCAGGGCCAGGAGATCGGCCGCATCCCGGTCGACTCCATCTACAGCCCGGTGCTCAAGGTCACCTACAAGGTCGAGGCGACCCGTGTCGAGCAGCGCACCGACTTCGACAAGCTGATCGTCGACGTCGAGACCAAGCAGGCCATGCGGCCGCGTGACGCCATGGCGTCGGCCGGCAAGACCCTGGTCGAGCTGTTCGGCCTGGCCCGCGAGCTGAACGTCGACGCCGAGGGCATCGACATGGGCCCGTCCCCGACGGACGCCGCCCTGGCCGCGGACCTGGCGCTGCCGATCGAGGAGCTGGAACTCACCGTCCGCTCCTACAACTGCCTCAAGCGCGAGGGCATCCACTCGGTGGGCGAGCTGGTGGCCCGCTCCGAGGCGGACCTGCTCGACATCCGCAACTTCGGTGCGAAGTCGATCGACGAGGTCAAGGCGAAGCTCGCCGGGATGGGCCTGGCCCTCAAGGACAGCCCGCCCGGATTCGACCCGACCGCCGCCGCCGACGCCTTCGGCGCCGACGACGACGTGGACGCGGGCTTCGTGGAGACCGAGCAGTACTAGCCCCTGCGGGGCACGCGCCCCTGGTGGTTGCCCCTCGGGGCAGAACGGAACCTCCCGGGGCCCAGCCCCGGGAATTCCGGGGCTCGGCCCCGGGACACACGAGCCGGCAGCCGCCGGTTCGCACTGACATCGGTACCTGACACGGCCGGTGCAGCGTAGAAGGAGAAGGACCATGCCCCAGCCCGCTAAGGGAGCCCGTCTGGGCGGGAGCGCCGCGCACGAGAAGCTGCTGCTCGCGAACCTCGCGAAGTCGCTCTTCGAGCACGGCCGGATCACCACCACCGAGGCCAAGGCGCGCCGGCTGCGCCCGGTCGCGGAGCGGCTGATCACGAAGGCGAAGAAGGGCGACATCCACAACCGTCGCCAGGTGCTGCAGCAGATCACCGACAAGGGCGTCGTGCACACGCTCTTCACGGAGATCGCGCCGCGGTACGAGAACCGCCCGGGTGGCTACACCCGCATCACCAAGGTCGGTCCCCGTCGCGGCGACAACGCCCCGATGGCGGTCATCGAGCTGGTCGAGGCCCTGACCGTGCAGCAGAACGCGGTCGGCGAGGCCGAGGCCGCCACCAAGCGCTCCGCGAAGGACCGCGCCGGTGACGAGGCCCTGGCCGAGGCCAAGAAGGACGACGCCCCGGTCGAGGACGCCGCTCCGGCGGACGCCGAGCCCGAGGACGCCGCTCCGGCGGACGAGGAGTCCAAGGACGCCTGAGCGTCCTGACGGTTCCGGAACACAGCCAGCGGGCCCGCCCCCTCCGGGGGTGCGGGCCCGCTGGCCGTATGGCGGTGCGGCGTGGTGGTTCGAGGCGCGGAGGAGCGACGGGTGAGCGAGCAGCCGGCGGATGGGCTGGTGCGGGTGCGGTTGGACCTGGGGTACGACGGGGCGGACTTCTCCGGGTGGGCGAAGCAGCGCAGCCGGCGGACGGTGCAGGGGGAGTTGGAGTCCGCGATCGCGACGGTGCTGCGGCTGCCGGAGCCGGTCGAGCTGACGGTGGCGGGGCGGACCGACGCGGGGGTACACGCGCGGGGGCAGGTGGCGCACGTGGACCTGCCCGCGGAGGTGTGGGAGCGGGAGAGCGGGAAGCTGCGGCGCCGGCTGGCCGGGCGGCTGCCGTGGGACGTACGGGTGTGGGGGGTGGCGCAGGCGCCGCCCGGTTTCGACGCCCGGTTCTCGGCGGTGTGGCGCCGGTACGCCTACCGGATCGGCGACCACCCGGGCGGGGTGGACCCGCTGCTGCGCGGCCATGTGCTGTGGCACGACCGGCCGGTGGACGTGGAGCTGATGAACGAGGCCGCGCGCCTGATGCTCGGGGAGCACGACTTCGCCGCCTACTGCAAGAAGCGGGAGGGCGCGACGACCATCCGGACCCTGCTGGACCTGTCGTGGGAGCGCAGCGCCGACGGGCTGGCGGTGGCGACCGTACGGGCCGACGCGTTCTGCCACAACATGGTGCGGGCGCTGGTCGGCGCGATGATCCTGGTCGGCGACGGGCACCGGCCGGTCGGCTTCCCCGCGGAGGTGCTGGCCGGGCGGGAGCGGCACTCGGCGGTCAACGTGGTGCGGCCGCACGGGCTGACGCTGGAGGAGGTCGGCTACCCGGCGGACGAACTGCTGGCCGCGCGCAGCCGGGAGGCCCGCAACATGCGGACGCTGCCCGGCTGCCGGTAAGGACCGCTCTCCTGGGAGGGCGGCCCTTACCCGCTGCCTTACCCGCCGCCTTACTGGCTGTTCGCCTGGGCCTGGGCCGCGTCCCGGCCGCGCTGGACGATCCGCTGGAAGGCGAAGTCCGAGGCGTCGTTGGCGGCCTGGGCGCCGGTGGTGTTGGACGCGGTGAGGGTCTTGCCGTTCTTGAAGCCGGAGATCGCGAAGTAGGCGTAGCGGCCGACCGAGTTCGACGTCATCTGGCAGGCCACGGCGTGGCAGAAGTCGGCGATGCCGCCGCCGTTGAGCGGCCGGACGTACTGGGCGACGCTGTGCACCTTGGTGGCGTGCGCCTTGTCGGCGAAGACCGCGACGCCGACGGTGACGGCGATGGCGCCGTTGGTGTAGGTGGCGCGCAGCATCTTGGTGCAGCCGTTGGCGGCGAGCGAGCCGGAGAGCTGGCCGCCGGCGGCCGCCGCGCACGAGGAGGTGCTGGCGATGTTGGTCTTGGTGTAGGTGCGCCCGGCCAGCACGAACGTCTTGCCCGGGAAGAGCGACGCCGCGCTGAGGGGCGCCTTGTCCTTCGCCGCGGAGGAGATGAAGTCCAGCGGGTTCTCCGGCGAGGGCGGGGCGACGGAGGAGAAGGACGGCTCGGGCGGCAGCGACTGCCGGCCGGTGCTGCCCGTCGACCCGCTCGGGTCGGCGATCGGGTGGTCGGAGTGGTGGCCGGACACCACCACGGCCGTGGCCACGCCGCCCGCTATCACCGCGACGGCCACGGCCCCGCCGACCAGCATCATCACCTTGCGGCGGCGCTGGGCGCCGCTGGCCTGCTCCTCGGCGAGCGCGCTCCAGTCGGGGGTCCCGGGTGCGTCGGCGCCCGCCGCCGGCCCGTTCGCCGGGGGAGCCGCGGGGCCCGCGCCCGGGCCGCCGGTCTGCTGCGGCCGGGGGAAGCCGTAGCCGCCCTGGGCGGCGCCGGGAGCGGCGCCGGGCGGCTGCTGTTGCGGGAAGCCGTAGCCGCCCTGCTGCGGGGTGCCGGGGGCGGCAGGGCCCTGGCCGGCTGCGGGCGCCTGCGGCTGGGGCTGCGGCTGGGGCTGCGCGGGCTGCTGCTGGGGGAAGCCGTAGCCGCCTCCTTGCGGCCCCGGCGCGGCCGGTCCGCCCTGGGACGCGGCGGGCGCGGCGGGCGCGGCAGGCCCGGCTGGCCCGGCGCCCTGGAAGCCCTGGCCGCCTTGGCCCCCCGGGCCGGTCTGGCCCCCGGAGCCGGGCGCACCAGCCGCACCGGCCGCACCGGCCGCACCGGGCGCACCCGGCCGGAAGCTGTACGGGCTCTCGGGGGCGCCGCCCCCGGCCGCGGGCGGCTGCGCGCCCTGTGCGCCCTGTGCGCCCTGCTCCTGCGGGGACCGCTCCTGCTGCGGCGGCCCGGCGAAGCCGCGCCGGGGGTCTGACGTGCGGGAGGGAATGACGCGTCCCTCCAGGACCTCGCGGGGGCCGTCGGAGGCTTGGTTACGGGGTTCCTGCGGGGGCTGCTGCCCCGGCCCTTCACTCATGTGGCGCATCATATGGCCGCAGCGGCCGCGGAAAAGGACTTGGGGCGGGTCCACAGGGACAGGGAGAATCCGGACCATGGGTCACGTCGAAGCCGCGCACATCGAGTACTACCTCCCGGACGGACGGGCGCTGCTCGGCGACGTCTCGTTCCGGGTCGGGGAGGGCGCCGCGGTGGCCCTGGTGGGGCCGAACGGAGCGGGCAAGACCACACTGCTGCGGCTGATCTCCGGCGAGCTGAAACCGCACGGCGGCGGTGTCACCGTCAGCGGCGGCCTCGGCGTGATGCGCCAGTTCGTGGGCAGCGTCCGCGACGACCGCACCGTGCGCGACCTGCTGGTGTCGGTGGCGCACCCCCGTATCCAGGCCGCGGCCAAGGCCGTCGACGCCGCCGAGCTGGCGATCATGGCGCAGGACGACGAGCCGGCGCAGATGGCGTACGCCACGGCGCTGAGCGAGTGGGCCGAGGCGCGCGGCTATGAGGCGGAGACGCTGTGGGACATGTGCACCATGGCCGCGCTCGGGGTGCCGTACGACCGGGCGCAGTGGCGCGAGGTGAAGACGCTCTCGGGCGGCGAGCAGAAGCGGCTGGTGCTGGAGGCGCTGCTGCGCGGCCCGGACGAGGTGCTGCTGCTGGACGAGCCGGACAACTACCTGGACGTGCCGGGCAAGTGCTGGCTGGAGGAGCAGATCGCGCTGACCCGCAAGACGGTGCTGTTCGTCAGCCACGACCGCGAGCTGCTGTCGCGCACCGCGGAGAAGATCGTCAGTGTGGAGACCGGTCCTGCCGGGTCCACCGCGTGGGTGCACGGCGGCGGGTTCGACACCTTCCACGAGGCCCGCAAGGAGCGCTTCGCGCGGTTCGAGGAGCTGCGCCGCCGCTGGGACGAGGAGCACGCCAAGCTCAGGGCGATGGTGCTGCGGCTGCGGCAGCAGGCGGCCAACAGCCCGGACATGGCCTCGCGCTACCACGCGGCGCAGACCCGGCTGCGGCGGTTCGAGGAGGCGGGGGCGCCCCAGGAGCCGCCGCGCGAGCAGGACATCCGGATGCGGTTGCAGGGCGGCCGGACCGGGGTGCGGGCGGTCACCTGCGAGCAGCTCGAACTGACCGGCCTGATGCGGCCGTTCGACCTGGAGGTGTTCTACGGCGAGCGGGTCGCGGTGCTGGGGTCCAACGGTTCGGGCAAGTCGCACTTCCTGCGGCTGCTGGCCGGGGACTCCTCGGTCGCGCACAGCGGGACGTACAAGCTGGGCGCCCGGGTGGTGCCCGGGCACTTCGCGCAGACCCACGCCCACCCCGAGCTGGCCGGCCGCACCCTGGTGGACATCCTGTGGGCCGAGCACTCCCGCGACCGCGGCCGGGCGATGTCGGTGCTGCGGCGGTACGAACTGGAGCGGCAGGGCGACCAGACCTTCGACAAGCTCTCCGGCGGGCAGCAGGCCCGCTTCCAGATCCTGCTGATGGAACTCCAGGGCACCACCGCGCTGCTGCTGGACGAGCCGACGGACAACCTCGACCTGGAGAGCGCGGAGGCCCTCCAGGACGGTCTGGAGGCCTACGACGGCACGGTCCTCGCGGTCACCCACGACCGCTGGTTCGCCCGCAGCTTCGACCGCTACCTCGTCTTCGGCTCCGACGGCCTGGTCCGCGAGACCCCGGCCCCCGTGTGGGACGAGCGCCGTGTCGAAAGGCCCCGCTGACCGTCGGCCGGCGCGGGCCGCAAGGTCCCGCAACCGGCGGGACGGCCGGCCCCGGAGGGTCCGTCCGCACCCCCGGAGGGACGCGTTTTGACCCGGCAGGGACCACCCGGGTATTCTGCGATGTCGTTATGCGTATTGGCTTGCTCTATCTCACGTGAGAGGCCCTTACGCCGGTCCACCGGGCCGATGACCAGCGGTAGGCCCATGGGTTGCGTCCCCTTGTGCCACCAGGGCTGTCGTGATCGCCGGGTGGCCTTGTCAGGACCAACTCACCGAAGATAGCGAAGGCTAACGACCGTGCGTACGTACAGCCCCAAGCCCGGCGACGTTCAGCGCCAGTGGCATGTCATCGACGCGCAGGACGTCGTCCTGGGTCGCCTGGCCACCCAGGCCGCGACCCTCCTGCGGGGCAAGCACAAGCCCATCTACGCGCCCCACGTCGACACCGGTGACTTCGTCATCATCATCAACGCCGACAAGGTGCACCTGTCCGGGAACAAGAAGACCCAGAAGATGGCCTACCGCCACTCCGGGTACCCCGGCGGTCTGCGCTCCGTGCGCTACGACGAGCTGCTGGCCAAGAGCCCGGAGAAGGCCGTCGAGAAGGCCGTCAAGGGCATGCTCCCCAAGAACACCCTGGGCCGCCAGATGCTCACCAAGCTGAAGGTCTACTCGGGCGACCAGCACCCGCACGCTGCGCAGCAGCCGGTGCCGTTCGAGATCACCCAGGTCGCGCAGTAGTCCCGGCCACCTGCTACCAGAAAGAACCTGAGGAGAATCGTGGCTGAGACCACCGCCGAGACCCCCGTCGAGGGCGAAGAGTCCTACGACGAGATCACGACCTTCGAGTCCGAGGCCGTCGAGGGTGAGTACACCTCCGAGTCCCTGGCCTCCCGCTTCGGCGACCCGCAGCCGGCCGCCGGCACCGGCCGCCGCAAGCGCTCCATCGCCCGCGTCCGGATCATCCCCGGCAGCGGCAAGTGGAAGATCAACGGCCGCACCCTCGAGGGCTACTTCCCCAACAAGGTGCACCAGCAGGAAGTCAACGAGCCGTTCAAGGTGCTGGAGCTCGACGGTCGTTACGACGTCGTCGCCCGTATCTCCGGCGGCGGCATCTCCGGCCAGGCCGGTGCGCTGCGCCTGGGTGTCGCCCGTGCGCTCAACGAGGCGGACGTCGACAACAACCGCGGCCCGCTCAAGAAGGCCGGCTTCCTCACCCGTGACGACCGCGCGGTCGAGCGGAAGAAGGCCGGTCTGAAGAAGGCGCGCAAGGCGCCGCAGTTCAGCAAGCGCTAGTCGTCCCGGCGGGGGAGCCGGGCGGTCCGCCCCCACCCCCGCTCGACGCGCGACGCAACGCCCCGGAGGCACATCGGTGCCTCCGGGGCGTTCGCATGATGAGCTAGGGGCGTATATGTGTGCTTGTACGACCCGGCAGGTTCGTGGCACACGCAAGCAGAGCCGCCGCATCGCATCGGAGGAAACACTGTGGGACGACTCTTCGGCACCGACGGGGTGCGGGGCATCGCCAACGTCGACCTGACCGCGGAGCTGGCGCTCGGCCTGTCGGTCGCGGCGGCACACGTACTGGCCGAGGCGGGCAGCTTCGCCGGGCACCGGCCGGTGGCCGTGGTCGGGCGCGATCCACGGGCCTCGGGCGAGTTTTTGGAGGCCGCCGTGGTGGCGGGCCTGGCCAGCGCGGGCGTGGACGTCCTGCGCGTCGGTGTGCTGCCCACTCCCGCGGTGGCGTATCTCACCGGCGCGCTGGGCGCCGACCTCGGCGTGATGCTCTCCGCCAGCCACAACGCGATGCCGGACAACGGCGTCAAGTTCCTCGCCCGCGGCGGCCACAAGCTCGACGACGAGCTGGAGGACCGGATCGAGGCGGTCTACGAGGAGCACCGCACCGGCGCCCCCTGGGTGCGCCCGACCGGCGCCGGCGTCGGCCGGGTCCGGGACTACGACGAGGGCTTCGACCGGTACGTCGCCCACCTCGTCGCGGTGCTGCCCAACCGGCTGGACGGCCTGAAGATCGTCCTCGACGAGGCGCACGGCGCCGCCTCCCGGGTGTCGCCCGAGGCGTTCTCCCGGGCCGGCGCCGAGGTCGTCACCATCGGCGCCCAGCCCGACGGCCTCAACATCAACGACGGCTGCGGCTCCACCCACCTGGACCTGCTCAAGGCCGCCGTGGTCGAGCACGGCGCGGACCTGGGCATCGCGCACGACGGCGACGCCGACCGCTGCCTGGCCGTGGACGCCTCCGGCGAGGAGATCGACGGCGACCAGATCCTCGCGGTGCTGGCGCTGGCGCTGCGCGAGCAGGGCGCGCTGCGGGAGAACACCGTCGTCGCCACGGTCATGTCCAACCTCGGCTTCAAGCTGGCGATGGAGCGCGAGGGCATCAACCTGGTGCAGACCGCGGTCGGCGACCGCTACGTCCTGGAGTCGATGAAGGAGCACGGCTACGCGCTCGGCGGCGAGCAGTCCGGGCATGTCATCGTGCTGGACCACGCCACCACCGGGGACGGCACCCTGACCGGGCTGCTGCTGGCCGCCCGGGTCGCGGCCACCGGCCGGCCACTGGCGGACCTGGCCGGCGTCATGCGGCGGCTGCCGCAGGTGCTGGTCAACGTGCCCGACGTGGACAAGGAGCGGATGCCGCGCACCCCCGAACTGGCCGTGGCCGTCAGCCAGGCCGAGGCCGAACTCGGCGCCACCGGCCGGGTGCTGCTGCGCCCCTCGGGCACCGAGCCGCTGGTGAGAGTGATGGTCGAGGCCGCCGACATCGACCACGCGCGCACGGTGGCCGGGCGGCTGGCCGACCTGGTCAAGGCGACGCTGGGCTGAGGACGGCGGGCGCGGCGCGGCGGCCGTACGGGCCCCGCGCCGCGCCCGGCACCTTCGTACCGGGCGGCCGGCCCTCAGAGCTTGCGCAGCCGCAGCCGCTGCACCTTGTGCCCGGCGCCCTTGCGCAGCACCAGCGTGGCGCGGCCGCGGGTGGGCAGCACGTTCTCCTCCAGGTTGGGCAGGTTGACCGTCCGCCAGACCATGCGGGCGTAGGCCAGCGCCTCGTCCTCGGGCACCTGGGTGTACTTGCGGAAGTAGGAGTCCGGGTCCTGGAAGGCGGTGTCGCGCAGCTTGCGGAACCGGCCGAGGTACCACTGCTCGATGTCCTCGGTGCGCGCGTCGACGTACACGCTGAAGTCGAAGTGGTCGGCGAGGCCGATCCGGGTGCGGCCGTCCGTGCCGGGCAGGGCGGGCTGGAGGACGTTGAGCCCCTCGACGATCAGGATGTCCGGGCGGCGCACGGTCAGCCGCTCGCCGGGCACGATGTCGTAGCTGAGGTGCGAGTAGACCGGCGCGGTCACCTCGGGGCGGCCGGACTTCACGTCGGCGACGAAGCGGACCAGCGCACGGCGGTCGTAGGACTCGGGGAAGCCCTTGCGGGCCATCAGCCCGCGCCGCTCCAACTCGGCGTTGGGCAGCAGGAACCCGTCGGTGGTGACCAGTTCGACCTTCGGGTGTTCCGGCCAGCGGGCGAGCAGTTCGCGCAGCACCCGGGCGGTGGTGGACTTGCCGACCGCGACGCTGCCGGCGACGCCGATCACGAACGGCGTGCCGGGCTGGGCGCCGGCCCGGCCCGCGGCCGACCCGAGGAAGGTGTTGAGCGCGCCGCGCAGCCCGCTGTGCGCGGCGATGTACAGGTTCAGCAGGCGGGACAGCGGCAGGTAGACGTCCTCGACCTCCTCCAGGTCGACGACGTCGCCGAGCCCGCGCAGCCGCTCCACCTCCTCTGCGGTGAGCGGCAGCGGGGTGCGGTCGCGCAGGGCGCTCCACTGGGCGCGGGTCAGGTCGACGTAGGGACTCGTGGCGGCGGCGGGCGGCGGCGTGGTCGGCACCGGAACATTGTCCAGCGCGCGCTGGGCGCCTCTAAGCTGACCCCCATGGACGCCCACCCACCGCAGGACGAGCACACCGCTGCGACGGCGGGCGCGGCATGATCGTCGGGGTCGGCATCGACGTCGCCGAGATCGAGCGCTTCGAGGCGGCCCTCGCGCGCACCCCGTCGATGGCCGCGCGCCTGTTCACCCCCACCGAGCTGCTGCTGCCCTCCGGCGCGCCCCGCGGCTCCGCCTCCCTGGCGGCCCGCTTCGCGGCGAAGGAGGCCCTGGCCAAGGCGCTCGGCGCCCCCGCCGGCCTCCAGTGGCTCGACGCCGAGATCACCACGTCGCCCACCGGACAGCCCCACCTCGCCGTCCAGGGCACCGTCGCCGCCCGCGCCGCGGCCCTCGGCGTCCGCAGCTGGCACGTCTCCCTCTCCCACGACGCCGGCATCGCCTCCGCGGTGGTCATCGCCGAGAGCTGAGGTCAGCCCTCGTAGTGGTAACGGCAGGCGGCGATCCGGACCTCGTCCTCGACCACCTTGTAGACGAGGCGGTGTTCGTCGGTGATGCGGCGGGACCAGTAGCCCTGGAAGCCGTGCTTCAGCGGCTCCGGCTTGCCGATGCCCTCATTGCCGTTGCGCTCGATGTCCTTGATCAAGGCGTTGATGCGCTTGAGCACTTTGCGGTCCTGGGTCTGCCACCAGACGTAGTCGTCCCAGGGCGCATCGTCGAAGACGATCTTCACTCGTCGTCGACCAGTTCACGGGGGGCGCCGGCGCCGCTCTCCAGCCGGTCGATCGACGCGAGGAGTCGGCGCGCATTGGCCGGGCTGCGGAGCAGGTACGCGGTCTCGCGAAGTGATTCGTACTCGTCCAGCGAGATGATCACCACCGGGTCGTGGCCGGCGCGAGTGATGACGACCTCTTCGCGGTCGCTGTTCACCGAGTCCAGCACCTCGGCGTACCGGGCACGAGACTCGGAGTACGTCATGGTCTTCATGGCACCTCCTTGTTGTACGGAAAATTGTACAACACGCGCGGCCCGGGGTGGCGTGGCGAGGAGTTGGAGGGGTCCGTAGGCTCGGGTGGGGCGCCGAGGGGAAGGTTGCTGATGAGGTACGGGCACAGTGTGGAGAGCGTGCGGCGGGCCGAGGCGGCGCTGATGGCGCGGGTGCCGGAAGGCGCGCTGATGCAGCGGGCGGCCGCCGGGCTGGCCGGCGCGGGCGCGGACCTGCTCGGGCGGGTGTACGGCGCGCGGCTGGCGGTGCTGGTCGGCAGCGGCGCCAACGGCGGGGACGCGCTCTTCGCGGCGGCCCGGCTGCTGCGCCGGGGCGCGGCGGCGACGGCGGTGCTGCTGGCCCCGGAACGGGCCTACGCCGAGGGCCTGTCGGCGTTCCGGTCGGCCGGCGGCCGGGTGGCCGCCGCGGAGGAGGGCGCGCGGGTCGTCGCGCGCGCGGACCTGGTGCTGGACGGCGTCACCGGCATCGGCGGCCGGGGCGGGCTGCGCCCGCAGGCGGCCGAACTGGCGGCGGCCGCGGCGGACGGTCCGGCCGCGGTGCTCGCCGTGGACCTGCCCAGCGGGGTGGACGCCGACACCGGCGAGGTGCACGGCCCGGCGGTCCGCGCGGACGCGACCGTCACGTTCGGCACGTACAAGCCCGCGCTGCTGATCGACCCGGCGGCGCAGTACGCCGGGGCGCTGCGGCTGGTGGACATCGGCCTCGGCGGCGACCTCGGGGCGCCCGAACTCGAAGCGCTCCAGCACGCCGACGCCGCGGCGCTGCTGCCGCGGCCGACCGGGGAGAGCGACAAGTACCGGCGGGGCGTGGTCGGGGTGGCCGCCGGCTCCGAGCGGTACCCGGGCGCGGCGGTGCTCGCGGTGTCCGGGGCGCTGCGCGGCGGCGCCGGCGCGGTGCGGTATGCCGGGCCCGGCGGCACCGCGGTGCTGGCCCGGCACCCCGAGACGCTGGTCTCACCCGGTTCGCCGCGCTCCGCGGGGCGGGTGCAGGCGTGGGTGGTCGGGCCCGGGCTCGGCGACACCTCGGACGCGCGCACCGCCGTGGACGACGCGCTGGCCTCGGACGTGCCGATCCTCGTGGACGCCGACGGGCTGCGCCTGCTCACCCCCGAGGCGGTCAAGCGGCGTACGGCGGCCACCGTGCTGACCCCGCACGCCGGTGAGGCGGCCGCGCTGCTCGGATGGGCCCGCGAGGACGTCGAGGGGCGCCGGCTGCACGCCGTACGGGAGTTGGCCGCGCGCTTCGGGGCGACCGTGCTCCTCAAGGGCTCCACGACCCTCGTCGCCGACCCCGACCCGGGCCGCCCGGTCCGCGTCAACCCCACCGGCACCGCCTGGCTCGCCACCGCCGGCAGCGGCGACGTCCTCTCCGGCCTCACCGGCTCCCTCCTCGCCGCCGGCCTCGCCCCCCAGGACGCCGCCTCCCTCGGCGCCTACCTCCACGGCCTCTCCGCCCGCCTCACCCCCACCCCCCTCACCGCCCTCGACCTCGCCGACTCCCTCCCCTCCGCCTGGCACAACCTCCTCCCCTGAGCATCACGGCAAACTGCCCAGAGGGTGCCCTTCGGTGCCGCGGCAACCTCCGGCGAACCGTAGCGGCGGAGGGTGCCGTTCGGGGGCGCGGGGAACTGCGCGCTCAGCCGGCCACCGGCGAGTTGTCGGCGACGATCGCGGAACCGTAGCGGCGGGTTGCCGCCCTGGCGGGCGGAGGGTGCCGTTCGGGGGCGCGGGGAACTGCGCGCTCAGCCGGCCACCGGCGAGTTGTCGGCGACGATCGCGCAGCCGTAGCGCCGGGTTGCCGCCCTGGCGGGGCGGAGGGTGCCCTTCGGGGGCGCGGGGAACTGCGCGCCCAGCCGGCCACCGGCGAGCTGTCGGCGACGATCGCGGAACCGTACCGGCGGGTTGCCGCCCTGGCGGGCGGAGGGTGCCGTTCGGGGGCGCGGGGAACTGCGCGCCCAGCCGGCCACCGGCGAGCTGTCGGCGACGTCCGGGAAGCCGTACCGGCGGGTTGCCGTACTCCACAGACGTCGGGCAGCCGGCGACGCCCGGAAAACCGCAGCGGCGGGTCGCCGCCCCCCGCCCGGCCACAAACCCTCGCACCGACCAGGTCCAGGCCCCCGAGCCCGCAGCCTGCGACACTTACAGACGAAACCGAACCGACCCGAACCCGCCCCCGCAAAAAGCCCCCTGCAAGGACCCGCAAGGACCTGCCACCATGCCCACCCCCTCGCCCCTCCCCCCCGCGCTGCGCGCCACCGCCCTGATCGACCTCGCCGCGCTCCGCTCGAACGTCGCGGCCCTGCGCGCGCACGCGCCCACCGCCGCGTTCATGGCGGTGGTGAAGGCCGACGCGTACGGCCACGGCATGGTGGCGTGCGCGCGCGCCGCACAGCAGGCGGGCGCGCAGTGGCTGGGCGCGGCCACCCCGCAGGAAGCGCTGGCCCTGCGCGCGGCCGGCCTCACCGGTCGCGTCCTGTGCTGGCTGTGGACCCCCGGCGGGCCCTGGCAGGAGTGCGTCGAGGCCGACATCGACGTGACGGTCAGCGCCCGTTGGGCCCTGGACGAGGTGGTCGCCGCGGCCCGCGCGGCCCAGCGCACCGCCCGCGTCCAGCTGAAGATCGACACCGGGCTGGGCCGCAACGGCGCGCAACCCGCGGACTGGCCGGACCTGACCCGCGCCGCCCGCGCCGCGGAGCGCGAGGGCACCATCCGCGTCACCGGGGTGTGGTCGCACTTCTCCTGCGCCGACGAACCCGACCACCCCTCGATCGCCCGCGAACTCGCCGCGTTCCGCACCGCGCTGGCCCAGGCCGCGGACGCCGGGCTCGACCCGGAGGTGCGGCACCTGGCGAACTCGCCCGGCACCCTCACCCTCCCCGAGGCGCACTTCGACCTGGTGCGGCCCGGCGTCGCGATGTACGGGATCTCCCCGGTGCCCCAGCTCGGCGCCCCCGCGGACTTCGGGCTGCGCCCGGTGATGACGCTGGCCGCCCGGCTCGCCTCGGTCAAGCGCGTCCCCGGCGGGCACGGCGTCAGCTACGGCCACCGCTACGTCACCCCGGGTGAGACCACGCTTGCGCTGGTGCCCCTGGGGTATGCAGACGGTGTGCCGCGACACGCGTCGGGCACCGGCCCGGTACTGGTGGCCGGCAAATGGCGCACGGTGGCGGGACGGGTGGCGATGGACCAGTTCGTGGTGGACCTCGGCGGTGACAGCGCGGCGCCGGGCGACGAGGCGGTGCTCTTCGGCCCGGGCGACGCGGGCGAGCCGACCGCCGAGGACTGGGCGCGCGCCTGCGGCACCATCGCCTACGAGATCGTCACCCGGATCGGCGCCCGGGTGCCGCGGCTGTACGTCGGCGAGCCGGCATGAGTACCTGCGCCCCCGTCCGCGCGCGAGCCTGTGTCCTCGTCCCCGCCGCGCCGGTGCGCGGCCGCCCGCGGGGACCGTACGGCCGGAGCGGCTGACCGATGGCGGAGGGAGCGGGGATGAAGTGGGAGCGGGCCGGGCTGGTCGGTGCCGCGATCGGCGTGGTGGCGGCGGGCGCGGCCGCGGGCGTGGCGATCGAGCGGGCCACCGTGGGCCGCGGGGTGCGCCGCCGCGCACAGCTCGCCCTCGACGCCGCCGGCCCGTACGGCAGCCTGCGCGGCACCCCCGGCATCGCCGTCGCCGAGGACGGCACCGAGCTGTACTACGAGGTCGACGAGGCGCCGCCCGCGCCGCGGTCCGAGACCGAGCCGGAGCCGGTGCGCCCGCCGCGGGCCGCCAGGCGCGGCTGGCTGCGCGGGCGCGGCGCGGACCCGGGGCCGGAGGCGGGCAAGGGCGCCGGTGCGGGCGGGCCGCGGCCGCCGCTCACCGTGGTCTTCTCCCACGGCTACTGCCTCAGCCAGGACTCCTGGCACTTCCAGCGGGCGCTGCTGCGCGGCGTGGTGCGCTCGGTCTACTGGGACCAGCGCAGCCACGGCCGCAGCGAGCGCGGCCGGGACCAGCTCGCGGGGGAGCCCGCCACCATCGACCAGTTGGGCCGCGACCTGAAGGCGGTGCTGGACGCGGTGGCGCCGGAGGGCCCGGTGGTGCTGGTCGGGCACTCCATGGGCGGCATGACGGTGATGGCCTTCGCCGACCAGTACCCGCGGTACGTCCGCGAGCGCGTCGCCGGGGTCGCGCTGATCTCCACCGCGTCGGGCAAGCTCGCCGCGGACACGCTCGGGCTGCCCGCGGTCGGGGCGCGGGCGTTCCGCGCGGTCGCGCCCGGGCTGCTGCGGGTGAT
Source organism: Actinacidiphila sp. bgisy145 (assembly GCF_057708125.1). Classification (NCBI taxonomy): domain Bacteria; kingdom Bacillati; phylum Actinomycetota; class Actinomycetes; order Kitasatosporales; family Streptomycetaceae; genus Actinacidiphila; species Actinacidiphila sp. bgisy145. The sequence continues at coordinate 65,772 of NZ_JBYIRL010000010.1, read as the reverse complement.
GGGCCGGCAGGCGGAACTGGTGGAGCGCGGCCGGCGGGCCACCGCCGAGCTGTTCGGGGGCGTCATCAAGCGCTACAGCTTCGGTTCGAAGGACGTCGACCCGGCCGTGGCCCGGTTCGCCGAGCGGCTGATCGAGGCCACCCCGATCGACGTGGTGGCCGAGTTCTACCCGGCGTTCACCGCACACGAGAAGAGCGAGGCGCTGGCCGCGTTCGACGGTCTGCCCGCGCTGGTGCTGGCCGGGAGCGCGGACCTGCTGCTGCCGAGCGCGCACAGCGCGGAGATGGCGGCGCAGCTGCCGGCCGCCGAGCTGGTGGTGGTGCCCGGCGCCGGCCACCTGGTGCTGTTCGAGCGGCCCGAGCTGGTCGGGCCGGCGCTGGCGGCACTGGTCGCCCGGGCCGCGGAGGGCGCGCGCGTGCCCGTACCGCCGCGGCTGCGCGAGCTGACGGCCGCGCTCGACGCGTAGCATTCGCCACCATGGGCAATCCGCACGACCCTTATCCCGCGGGCGCGGGCACCGCCGAGGACGCGCACGCGGTCCGGATCACCGTACACACCGCGGAAGACATGCGTGAGCTGGGCAGACGGCTCGCCGCGCTGCTGCTTCCCGGCGACCTGGTGCTGCTCACCGGCGAGCTTGGCGCGGGCAAGACCACGCTCACCCGGGGACTGGGCGAGGCGCTCGGCGTGCGCGGGGCGGTGACCTCGCCGACGTTCGTCATCGCCCGGGTGCACCCCTCGCTCACCGGCGGTCCCGCGCTGGTCCACGTGGACGCCTACCGGCTGGGCGGCGGGCTGGACGAGATGGAGGACCTGGACCTCGACGTCTCGCTGCCGGAGTCCGTGGTGGTGGTGGAGTGGGGCGAGGGCAAGGTCGAGGACCTGTCCGACGCGCGGCTCCAGGTGGTGATCGGCCGCACGCTCGGCGAGGAGCGCGGCCGCGCGAAGGGCGGCGCACACGGCACGGAGGGAGCCGCGGCCGGAGCGGATGCCGGGCCCGGCGCGGAGCCGGCGGAGGGCGACGACACCCGTGAGGTGACCGTGATCGGGATCGGGCCGCGCTGGGCCGGTCAGGACCTGGCGCCGCTGGTCCTCTGAGCGGCCCGCGCGGGCCGCAGGTTCGCGCCGACACTCTGTCGGGAAGATGTTGCGCGGGAGCGGGTGGCCGTGGTGTGCTGGTAGCGGCCGCCCTCTTAGGGTTGCCTAACTTCTCTCCCCGGGGAGGCGCGCATGACGTCCCACGGCGACGCTGCCGCACAGGCTCCGGCACCGACGGCGCCAGCGGAGCCCGTGGTGCCCGCAGGACCCGAAACGCCCATGGCGCGCGAAACACCCGCAGCGCCCGACACAGCCGACGCGCCCGCCGGGCCGGTGGAACCCGGTGCCGCCGGGGCCGGCCCCGAGCCCGCCTGCGCGGTGCCCTCGGTGCGGGACCTCCTCGTGGCCTGCGCGGCCGCCCGTACGGTCTCCACCCCGCCCTCCTGCGACGAGGACGAGGAGCGGCGCGCCGCCCCGGAGCACCCGGAGCGCCGTACGGCGTAAGGGCCGCCCTCCATGCGGCCGGGGATTACGGCACCACGGCCACGAGGGAGCCCGTGGGCGCGTGCTGCCAGAGCACGGCCGCGTCGTCGGGCGCCTCGCGGATCACGGCGCCGGAGGCCCCCGCGCTCGCGGCGGGCGCGAATCCGACGTTCACTCCATCGGTGGATGCGAAGAGCACGACCTGCCCGCGCTCGCGGGCGAAGACGCGGTGCGTGCCGCGCGCCGGGGCGATCCGGCCCGCGCGCACTTCGTAGGTACGCAGCACCCCGCCCCGCTCGTCGACCAGCCACACCCGGTGCCGGCCGAGGCTGTAGACGACCCGGGCGCCGTGCCCGCCGGCGGAGGGGAGCGCGGTCGGCGCGGCGGACGCGGGGGAGCCGGACGCCGTGGCCGGCGGGGCGGGCGTGCCGCTCGCGCCCCCGTGCGCGCCGCCCGCGGGGTGGCGGGGCGGCGCGTCCACCGCGGCCGCCGTGAGCACCCCCACCACCGCGATCGCCGTCGCGAGGAACCCGGCCACCGCGACCCCCGAACCGATCCGCACCACGGCCGCCGTCCTCCCGCCGGGTCGGCCCACCGCCGCACCGGCTGTCATATATGCCGAATAAGGCTTTTGTCTGAATTGAACGTAGCAGTCAGGCCGGCTGCGCCCCTGGCGCCCCGCCGCGCCGCCCGCGCGCCGTAGGCTTGGGGCGTGCTGCTGCTTGCCTTCGACACCGCCACACCCGCCGTGACCGCCGCCCTGCACGACGGGGAGCAGGTGCTCGCCGAGTCCACCGTGATCGACGCGCGCCGGCACGGCGAACTGCTGGTGCCCGCCGTCGACCGGGTGCTGGCCGCCGCCGGCCGCGCCCTCGCCGACGTCACCGGCGTCGTGGTCGGCACCGGCCCCGGCCCGTACACCGGGCTGCGGGTGGGCCTGGTCACCGCCGCGTCCTTCGGCGACGCGCTCGGCGTGCCCGTGCACGGCGTCTGCACGCTCGACGGGCTGGCCTGGGCGGCCGGTGAGGCCGGGCTCGACGGCCCGTTCGCGGTGGCCACCGACGCCCGCCGCAAGGAGGTCTACTGGGCGCGCTACGACGGCCCGCTGCACCGCGCCGGCGAGCCCGCCGTGGACCGCCCGGCCGACATCGCCGCCGCGGTCGCCGGCCTGCCCGCGGTCGGCGCGGGCGCCGCGCTCTACCCGGAGGTCTTCACCGACCACCGCCCCGACCCGGCGCACCAGTCGGCCGGCGCGCTCGCGGCGCTCGCCGCCCACCGGCTGGCCGCGGGCGAGGAGTTCGGGCCCGCCCGGCCGCTGTACCTGCGCCGCCCCGACGCCCAGGTGCCGGCCGGCTACAAGGCGGTCCTGCCGAAGTGACCGAGCACACCGGCGCGGCCCCCGCGGGCGGAGCCACCCTGCGGGCCATGCGCTGGTGGGACCTGGACGCCGTGACCGCCCTCGAACAGGACCTCTTCCCCGAGGACGCCTGGTCGCGCGGCATGTTCTGGTCCGAACTCGCCGACGCCCGGCACCCGGCCGCCACCCGCACCTACCTGGTCGCCGAGCAGCAGGACGGGCCCGCCCCGCGGATCGTCGGCTACGCCGGCTTCGCGGCCGTGGCCGGCACCGGCGACGTGCAGACCATCGCCACCGCCCGCGACCAGTGGGGCAGCGGCCTCGGCGGCCGCCTGCTCACCGAACTGCTGCGCGCGGCGACCGCCGCCGAGTGCCACGAGGTCCTGCTGGAGGTGCGGGTGGACAACCCCCGCGCCCAGCGCCTCTACCAGCGCTTCGGCTTCGAGCCCATCGGCGTGCGCCGCGGCTACTACCAGCCCGGCAACGTGGACGCGCTCGTGATGCGGCTGTCCGACCCGGCGCGCACCTTCGCCGTTGACCTTGAGGAACCGAGGATCTGAGGAAGTAATGGCAGACGAACCCCTGGTCCTGGGGATCGAGACCTCCTGCGACGAGACCGGCGTCGGCGTCGTCCGCGGTCACACCCTGCTCGCCGACGCCGTCGCCTCCAGCGTCGACGAGCACGCCCGGTACGGCGGCGTGGTGCCCGAAGTCGCCAGCCGCGCGCACCTGGAGGCGATGGTCCCGACCGTCCAGCGCGCCCTGAAGGAGGCCGGGGTCAGCGCCCACGACCTGGACGGCATCGCCGTCACCGCGGGCCCGGGCCTGGCCGGTGCGCTGCTGGTCGGCGTCTCGGCCGCCAAGGCGTACGCGTACGCGCTCGGCAAGCCGCTGTACGGCGTCAACCACCTCGCCTCGCACATCTGCGTCGACCAGCTCGAACACGGCGCGCTGCCCGAGCCGACGATGGCGCTGCTGGTCTCCGGCGGCCACTCCTCGCTGCTGCTGGCCCCCGACATCACCAGCGACGTCCGCCCGCTCGGCGCGACCATCGACGACGCGGCCGGTGAGGCGTTCGACAAGGTCGCCCGGGTGCTCGGCCTCGGCTTCCCCGGCGGCCCGGTGATCGACCGCTACGCCCGCGACGGCGACCCGCGGGCGATCGCCTTCCCGCGCGGCCTGACCGGCGGCCGCGACCCGCGCTACGACTTCTCCTTCTCCGGCCTGAAGACCGCCGTCGCCCGCTGGGTCGAGGCCCGCCGCCGGGACGGCCAGGACGTGCCGGTCGCCGACGTGGCGGCGTCCTTCCAGGAGGCCGTGGTCGACGTGCTGACCCGCAAGGCCGTCCGCGCCTGCAAGGACAACGGCGTCGACCACCTGATGATCGGCGGGGGAGTGGCGGCCAACTCCCGGCTGCGCGCGCTCGCCCAGCAGCGCTGCGAGGACGCGGGCATCCGGCTGCGGGTGCCCCGCCCCGGGCTGTGCACGGACAACGGCGCGATGGTCGCCGCGCTCGGCGCCGAGATGGTCGCCCGCGGCCGCTCGGCCTCCACGCTCGACCTGCCCGCGGACTCCTCGCTGCCGGTCACCGAGATCTCGGTGCCCGGCCACACCCACGGCCCCGATCACGGCCCCGAGCACGGCCACACCCACAGCCACGCCCATGACCACGACCATGTGCACGAGTTGAGCAAGGACAACCTGTACGGATGACCGTCACGCTGATGTGGGAGGCGGCCGCGGCCGACGAGCGCGGCGCCGAACTCCTTGACTGGGCGCGGCAGCAGGAGCTGGCCGGGCAGCCCCAGCGGGTGGAGTACCTGACCGCGCCCGGCGACCGGGTGCTCGTCATCAGCTGGTGGGACGCGCCCTACGGCGCCGAGCTGCCCGAACTGCCGGACCCGCCGCCGGAACTGGTCCGCCGCCAGGTGCACCGCTGGCGGTTCGTGTCGGTCGCGGTCAGGCCCTGAGCCGCCCGTCCCACGCCGCCGGCGCGCCGATCAGCATCGCCGGCTCGCCCGCCACCCGGGTCAGGAACACCGTCGCCTCGTGCGGCCCCTGCGGCCGCACCCGGCGCCGTACCTCCTCCGGCTCCATGGCGAACCCGCGCTTCTTCACCGTCAGCCGCCCCACCTCGCGTTCGCGCAGCAGCGCCTTGAGCCGCTTGAGGCCGAAGGGCAGCGCGTCCCGGATCTCGTACGCGGCCGCGTACGGCGTCGGGTGCGGGTCGTCGCCGGTGACGTAGGCGATGGTCGGGTCGATCAGCCCGCCGCCCACCTCGCTCGCGACCAGGGCGACCAGGTGCGCGCGGATGACCGCGCCGTCCGGCTCGTACAGGTACCGCCCCACCGGCCGCACCGGCGGGGCCGGCGGCGGGCCGGGCGCGGTCAGCTCCGCCCCGCCCGGCAGCAGCGTGGCGCGGACGGTGCCGGGCCCGGTGCCGAACCACAGCGCCGCCTCCTTCACCTCGCCCCGGTCCGAGACCCACTCCGCCTCCGCGTCGGCGGGCACCGCCTCGTGCGGCACCCCGGGCGCCACCTTCACCGCCGCGTACGGCACCGTGCGGGCCGCGGCCAGCGCCCAGGACAGCGGCGGGGAGTACGCCTCCGGGTCGAAGGTGCGGCCCCGCCCCGAACGGCGCGCCGGGTCCACGAACACCGCGTCGCAGCCGGCGGTGTCCGCGTCCGCCACGTCCGCGCAGCGCACCTCGATCCGGTCGGCCAGGCCCAGCGCCCGCGCGTTGGCCCGGGCGACCGCGCAGGTGAGCGGGTCCCGGTCGACCGCGAGCACCTCGATGCCCGCGCGGGCCAGCGCGACCGCGTCGCCGCCGATGCCGCCGCACAGGTCGGCCAGCCGCCGCACGCCCAACGCGCGGAAGCGGGCGGCCCGGTGGGCGGCGACGGCGGCGCGGGTGGCCTGCTCGACGCCGTTGGGCGTGAAGTACATCCGCGCGGCGTCATCGGCGGCGAACTTCGCGGCGGCGCGCTGCCGCAGCCGGGCCTGTCCGAGCGCCGCGGAGACCAGCTCCGGCGGGTGGGTGCGCCGCAGCCGGGTGGCCGCGGCCAGCTCGTCGGCCGGGTCGTGGTCGCGCAACTCGCGCAGCAGTTCCTGCCCTTCGGGTGCGAGCAGGGCATCGAGGTCCTCGGGTGTCACCCGCCCCATTGTGCGCGCTGCCGCGGCGGCCCCGGCGCGCGGGCGCCGCCGGTCGCCGACCCCCTTCGGGGCATCCGTTGGCACTCCGCTTGACCGAGTGCTAAGTGCGTCCTAGTCTCGGTTCTGGCACTCGGCACCGCTGAGTGCCAGAACTCAGCGACGGGCAGGTCCGGCACCCGCGACGACGGGCCTACCAGGTCGCCGACCCAGACAGACACTCCCGTGAGCCCTTTGAAGGGGGAGGTCGGATCGTGACGACCGCCAGCACCAAGGTTGCCATCAAGCCGCTCGAGGACCGCATCGTGGTCCAGCCGCTCGATGCCGAGCAGACCACGGCCTCGGGCCTGGTCATCCCGGACACCGCCAAGGAGAAGCCCCAGGAGGGCGTCGTCCTGGCCGTGGGCCCGGGCCGCTTCGAGGACGGCAACCGCCTGCCGCTCGACGTCGCCGTCGGCGACGTCGTGCTCTACAGCAAGTACGGCGGCACCGAGGTGAAGTACAACGGCGAGGAGTACCTCGTCCTCTCGGCGCGCGACGTTCTCGCGATCATCGAGAAGTAGTCTTCCGGCCCACCACAGCCGTGATCCCGCCCCGGGACTCCGCGCCCTCTTCTGGCCGGGGCCGGGGCGGTTTCGTTGACCGTCCTCACTGACTGACGACGACATACGAGTAGATGAGGTAGTTCGCAGGCATGGCCAAGATCCTGAAGTTCGACGAGGACGCCCGTCGCGCCCTTGAGCGCGGCGTCAACAAGCTCGCCGACACCGTGAAGGTGACCATCGGCCCCAAGGGCCGCAACGTCGTCATCGACAAGAAGTTCGGCGCCCCGACCATCACCAACGACGGCGTGACCATCGCCCGCGAGGTGGAGATCGAGGACCCGTACGAGAACCTGGGCGCCCAGCTCGTCAAGGAGGTGGCGACCAAGACCAACGACATCGCGGGTGACGGCACCACCACCGCGACCGTGCTCGCGCAGGCGCTGGTCCGCGAGGGCCTGCGCAACGTCGCCGCCGGCGCCTCCCCCGCCGCCCTGAAGAAGGGCATCGACGCGGCCGTCAAGGCGGTCTCGGACGACCTGATCGCCACCGCCCGCGCGATCGAGGGCAAGGAGGACATCGCCGCCGTCGCCGCGCTGTCCGCGCAGGACAAGCAGGTCGGCGACCTGATCGCCGAGGCGATGGACAAGGTCGGCAAGGACGGCGTCATCACCGTCGAGGAGTCCAACACCTTCGGTCTGGAGCTGGACTTCACCGAGGGCATGGCGTTCGACAAGGGCTACCTGTCGCCGTACTTCGTCACCGACCAGGAGCGGATGGAGGCCGTCCTCGACGACCCGTACATCCTCATCCACCAGGGCAAGATCTCCTCGATCCAGGACCTGCTGCCGCTGCTGGAGAAGGTCATCCAGGCCAACTCCAGCAAGCCGCTGCTGATCATCGCCGAGGACGTCGAGGGCGAGGCCCTGTCGACCCTGGTGGTCAACAAGATCCGCGGCACCTTCAACGCGGTCGCGGTCAAGGCGCCGGGCTTCGGCGACCGCCGCAAGGCCATGCTGGGCGACATCGCCACGCTGACCGGCGCCACCGTCATCGCCGAGGAGGTCGGCCTCAAGCTCGACCAGGCCGGTCTGGACCTGCTGGGCTCCGCCCGCCGGGTCACCGTCACCAAGGACGAGACCACCATCGTCGACGGTGCCGGCGACAAGGCCGAGATCGAGGGCCGGGTCGGCCAGATCAAGGCCGAGATCGCCACCACCGACTCCGACTGGGACCGCGAGAAGCTCCAGGAGCGTCTGGCGAAGCTGGCCGGCGGCGTCTGCGTGATCAAGGTCGGCGCGGCCACCGAGGTCGAGCTGAAGGAGAAGAAGCACCGCCTGGAGGACGCGATCTCCGCGACCCGCGCGGCCGTCGAGGAGGGCATCGTCTCCGGCGGTGGCTCCGCGCTCGTGCACGCGGTCAAGGTGCTCGGCGACAACCTCGGCAAGTCCGGTGACGAGGCGACCGGTGTCGCCGTCGTGCGCCGCGCCGCCGTCGAGCCGCTGCGCTGGATCGCCGAGAACGCCGGCCTGGAGGGCTACGTCATCACCTCCAAGGTCGCCGAGCTCGACAAGGGCCACGGCTTCAACGCCGCCACCGGCGAGTACGGCGACCTGGTCAAGGCCGGCGTCATCGACCCGGTGAAGGTCACCCGCTCCGCGCTGGAGAACGCGGCGTCCATCGCCTCCCTGCTGCTCACGACCGAGACCCTGGTCGTCGAGAAGAAGGAAGAGGAGCCGGAGGCCGCCGCCGGCGGTCACGGGCACAGCCACTGACGCGTTCCCCGCGTCGCAGGCCCCTCCGCGGCCTTGCGGGCCCGCCACCTCGGTCACGGGGTGGCGGGCCCGGTCGTTTTCCTGGCGGGCCCGGTCGTTTTCCGCCCGCCGCTCCGGCTCAGCCCCGGGTGCCGCGCAGCTTCGGGTCGAACCGGCCGGCCCGGCCCGCGGCGGCGCCGAACAGGGCCGGGGGCACATGGCGGGCGAGCGAGACCGCCACCTTGTAGCGGGCCGAGGGGACACTGACCGTGCGGCCCCGGGCCAGGTCGCGCAGCGCGGCCGCCACCACCTCGTCCGCGTCGAGCCACGCCCACGGCGGCAGCCCGGAGGAGTCCATACCGGCCCGCGCGTGGAACTCGGTCCGCACGAACCCCGGGCACAGGGCGAGGAACCGCACACCCGAGCCGCGCAGTTCGCTCGCCACGCCCTCGGTGAACCGCACCGCCCACGCCTTGCTCGCCGCATAGGTGCCGCGCGGCAGGTAGGCGGCGACCGAGGCGACGTTCACCACGAAGCCGCGGCGCCGCTCGCGCATGCCCGGCACCGCGGCCGTGGTCAGCCGCAGCACCGCCTCGCAGTGCACTTTCAGCATCCGCAGCTCGTCCTCGACCGGCGCGTCGAGGAAGGCCCCGCGGTTGCCGAACCCGGCGTTGTTCACCAGCACGTCCACCGGCCGGCCGGGCGCGCTCAGCCGCTCCTCGACCGCCGCGATCCCGGCGTCCGTCGCGAGGTCCGCGGCAAGCACCTCCACCTCGACGCCATACCGCTCGCGCAGGTCCGCCGCGGACCGCTCCAGCCGCTCGGCGTCGCGCGCCACCAGCACCAGCCCGTGCCCGTCAGAGGCGAGCCGCCGCGCGAACGCCGCCCCCAGCCCCGCGGTCGCCCCGGTCACTACAGAAGTCGTCATACCGCCACCCTAGAAGCGCACCGACCCCCCGCGACACGGTGCAACGCAGCCGGCAGAAGCGGGCCGCGGCCCGTAACGTTCGGCGCTGCGGGCGGCCAGCAGTCCGGTCAGCGGTCCAGGCGGCGGCGGATCGCGGCGCGTTCGACGGCGGGGAAGGCAGGCAGGTCGACCAGCAGCGGCAGCAGCCCGGGCTCGGTGGTCAGCGCGCGGAAGGACCGCGCGACCGTCACCTCGTGGTCGGGCCGTGCCACCACGTGCACCGCGTCGCCGACGCACACCTCGCCCGGCTCGACCACCCGCAGATACGGCCCCGGCACCGCCGCCGCGGTGAACCGCCGGGTCCACCCGGCCTGCTGGAGCCATCCGGCGAAGGTGGCACACGGAATGCGCGGGCAGGACACCTCCAGCAGCGCCGAACCGATCCGCCAGCGCTCCCCGATCAGCGCGGAGTTGACGTCGATCCCGACCGTCGTCAGGTTCTCCCCGAAACAGCCGTCGGGCAGCGGCCGGCCCAACTCGCGCTGCCAGCGGTCCAGATCCTCCCGGGCGTAGGCGTAGACCGCCTGGTCGTCCCCGCCGTGGTGCTTCACGTCGTACGCCCGGTCACCCGCCAGCCCGACCGCGCCGGTCCCCTTCGGGCCCGGTGCCGCCACGGCCACCGGGCCCCGCACCGGGCGCTTGTCGATGCCCGTGGCGGGGAGCCGCTTCCACGGGTTCGGCCGCGGGCGGGCGATGTTGACGGACTGTATGTTCACTGGTCGGCTGACGGCAGGACGTAGGGCGTGGTGACGGCCAGGGGGGCGAAGCCGAGGCGTTCGAGGATGGGGCGGCTCTGGTCCGAGGCGTCCACCTGGAGGTAGCGGCAGCCGCGCGCGGCGGCCGTGCGGGCGCGGTGTGCGACCAGGGCCCGGTAGATGCCGCGCCCGCGCCACTCCGGGACGGTGCCCCCGCCCCAGAGGCTCGCGAACTGGGTGCCCGGGTGGAACTCCACGCGGGCGCCGCACACCGGCCGCCCGCCGGCCGTCGCCAGCGTCATGCCGACGTCCGGGTCCCCGAGTTGGTCGAGCAGCCGGTCCCGCAGCCGCCCGGAGTCCGTGCCGAACGCCTCGTCGTGCACCTTCGCCATCAGGTCCACCCCGGCCGCGTCCCGCACCTCCGCGAAGCGGACGCCCTCGGGCACCGGCGTGTCCTGCGCCAGCTCCGCGACCTCCGCGACCATCAGCGTCTCTGGCGGCTCCGCGGTGAACCCGGCCGCGGTGAGCCGCTGCGGCAGGTCCGCCGGCAGGTCGTACGAGTACAGCTTCCACTCGTACTCCCGCCCGGCCCCCTCCGCGGACCCCAGCCACGCCCGCTCCGCCGCGATCGCCGCGTCCGCCCGCGCACCGTCGTGCGCCGCGAACCCCGACCACACCACCCCGGCCCACCCGGCCGCCCCCTCGCCTTCCACCAGCCGCACCACCCCCTCCGGCGTGACCACTCCCGCGCCCCGCCTGACCTGCGCGTCGAACGTCTCCCGCACCACCGTGATGTCCATCCGGGCACCCTAGACCGCGCCCTGAGCAGCCACCTCCCATTTACCCCCGGGGCGGGGGCTCGCCCCGGAGCACCCGGCCGGGCCGTGCAGGCCATAAAATCGGCCTGTGCTCGAGCCACGCCATCTCCGGGTCCTGCGCGCGGTGGCGCGCACGGGCTCCTTCTCCGCCGCCGCCCGCGACCTCGGCTGCACCCAGCCCGCGGTGAGCCAGCAGATGAAGGCCCTGGAGAACGCCGTCGGCACCCCGCTGCTGGTCCGCGGCGCCCGCGAGATGCGGCTGACCGAGGCCGGCGACGCGCTGGTGCGCCACGCCGCGGGGGTCCTCGCCGGGCTGACCGCCGCCGAGGAGGAGGTCGCGGCGATCGCGGGCCTGCGCGCCGGACGGGTCCGGCTCGCCTCCTTCCCCTCGGGCAGCTCCACCCTCGTGCCGGCCGCGGTGGCCGCGCTGCGCGCCCGCCATCCGGACACCCGGGTCTCGCTGGTCGAGTCGGAGCCGCCCGCCTCGGTGGAGATGCTGCGCGCGGGCGACTGCGACATCACGCTCGCGTTCCGCTACGTGGACCTGCCGACCCCGTCCGAGGAGTCCTGGTCGGACCTGGTGGTGCGCCCGCTGCTCACCGACCGGCTGGTGGGGCTCGTCCCGCAGCAGCACCGGCTCGCCGCCGCGGGCCCGCGGCGCTCACCCGAGACGGCGCCGCCTGTGCCGTACGAGGAGCTGGCCGCCGAGCAGTGGATCGCCGGGTGCCCGCGCTGCCGCCGGCACCTGGTCGAGGTGTGTGAGCGGTCCGGGTTCACCCCCCGGATCGACTTCGCCACCGACGACTCGCCGGCGGTGGTGGGCCTGGTCGCGGCCGGTCTGGGCGTGGCGGTACTGCCCGAACTCGCCCTGGCGGCGGTGCGGACCGACGGGGTGGCGGTGCTGGAGCTGGCCCCCGCGGTGGAGCGCGAGGTCGTGGCGCTCACCCTCCCCGACCTCGCCCGCGTACCCGCGGTGGACATGATGCTCACCTGGCTGAGCCGGGCGGCGGTGCGGCCGTAGAGCAGCCGCCCGCGGCCGTGCCGGGTGCGCCGGGTGTGCAGAATCGATTCTTCGGTGCCGGTCGCGGGGCGCCGGACGTCAGTAGATGCGCAGCGGTTGGCCGTCCCGATCCGGCTCCAGGTCCAGGTCGCCGTCCCCGTCGTACGGGTCGTAGTCGTCGTGTCGGCCGTGCGGGCCGTCGTCGTCCATCGCGGCCGCGTCCGCCTCGTCGGCGGCGTCGGTGTCGGCGTCGTCGAGGTCCGTGCCGGCGTAGCGGTCGTACCGCTTGCGCTCGCGGTCCCGCTCGCGTTCGCGCTCCCGCTCGTCGTCGTCCCGGTCGGGGGTGGCGCGGTGGCGGGAGCGGCCCATCATGGCCTCGCGCTCGTCCTCGGTCAGGCCGCCCCACACGCCGTACGGCTCGCGTACCGCCAGGGCGTGGGTGGCGCACTCCGCGCGGACCGGGCAGCGCATGCACACCTCCTTGGCGGCGGCCTCCCGCGCGCTGCGGGCGGCGCCGCGCTCACCTTCGGGGTGGAAGAACAGCGAGCTGTCGACGCCGCGGCAGGCGGCGACCAGCTGCCAGTCCCATAGGTCCGCGTTGGGGCCGGGAAGGCGGGAGAAGTCTGCCATTGCTCATCCCCTCGAAACGTGGGTGACGGCCTGGGAGCTCGGCTTCGCTCAGCCGCACGTCCGACCGTACATCTACTGTCGTAGTAGATGTAAATATGACTCTTCGCCAATCTAGCGACGATTACCCCACGCACCAGGAAAGAGCCGCCAAACAGTGCAAAATCCGTCCTAAGACCCGTTTGGCATAATTCGCGACCGCGCGTGATGCGCCGCGCGAGTGGCGCGGTACCCCTCGCGCGGATGAATCGGACCGCCCGCCGCCTCGGAAAACACGGCCGCCTCGCCCATCTGACCTGCGACATGGTCGATCCGTACACGCATGATCACGTAGAGTGCACACGACTGCGATCCGACGTCGTAACTCTTTCGGGTGAGGGTCGTTGAGTGTGGCGGAAGCGGTTGGCGGAATCACGTGATTCGGGCAGATGCCCGAGCCGTCAGCCCCAACGGTGAAGATTCGTACTTCGTACAGCCTGGAGGCACAAGTGACGCGGTTCAGCTGCGGGGGGCGGTCATGACTTCCGTCCTCGTCTGCGACGACTCCCCGCTCGCCCGAGAGGCCCTGCGCCGCGCGGTGGCCACCGTGCCCGGCGTCGAGCGCGTGACCACCGCGGCCAACGGCGAGGAGGTCCTCCGCCGCTGGGGTGCCGACCGCTCGGACCTCATCCTGATGGATGTCCGCATGCCCGGCCTCGGCGGCGTGGAGACGGTGCGGCGGCTGCTGTCCGCCGACCCCGGCGCCCGCATCATCATGCTCACCGTCGCCGAGGACCTCGACGGGGTGGCGCTCGCCGTCGCCGCCGGTGCGCGCGGCTACCTGCACAAGGACGCCTCGCGCGCCGAACTGCGGGCCACCGTCACGCAGGCGCTCGCCGACCCGACCTGGCGGCTGGCCCCGCGCCGGCTGCGCTCGGCCGAGATGGGCGCCGCGCCCACCCTGACCGCCCGCGAGATCCAGGTGCTCGAAGGGATGAGCCACGGCCGCTCCAACGCGGAGATCGGCCGTGAGCTGTTCCTGTCCGAGGACACCGTCAAGACGCACGCCCGGCGGCTGTTCAAGAAGCTCGGCGCCTCCGACCGCGCGCACGCGGTGGCGCTCGGCTTCCGCTGGGGTCTGGTCCGCTGACCGCCCGCCGACCGGCGGCACGCCGCGGGCCGGCAGCCGTACGCACCCGGCCGGACCCCCGGCGACCTCGGCGAACTCCCGTGGCACAGCCGCGGGAACGCCGGGTGCCCACCGGCGGGTCCCCGGTTTCCCGGCGGAGGACGCATGCTTGACGTATGGACTTCCTCGGGGATCGGCGGGGGCCGGGTATGGCGGAGATGACTGCGGCGGGCCCGCGGGCGCAGTCGTCCGTGCTCGCGGCCGATGTGAACGGCGGGCGGGAGAGCGCGCGCGGCGCGCGGGCCGGGTCCGTCCCGGCCCAGGCGCCAACAGGGCCCGGAAGCAGGGCCGATGCCGCGGCGGGCACCGCGCCCGACACCGCTTCGGGCGGTGTCGACGGCACCGTTCCCGCGGCCGCGGCGGGCGCCCCGGCGGACGGACCGCATAACGCTTCGGTGCAGAAGTCCGGACGCGATGCGGCGAATCGTCCGGCGGCGAGGCACCATGGGTGGATGCGTGACGACGACCCCCCGGCCATCGGTGCCCTCGTTCGTCGCGCTGTCGACGGGGACCAGCGGGCCACGCACGACCTGCTCGCCGCCGTCCACCCCCTCGCCGAGCGGTACTGCCGCACCCGGTTGTCCCGTCTGCCGGGCGACGCGCGGCACTTCGTGGACGACCTCGCCCAGGAGGTGTGCCTGGCGGTGCTGTGCGCGCTGCCCCGCTACCGCGACCTGGGCCGGCCGTTCGAGGCGTTCGTGGTGTCGATCGCCTCGCACAAGATCGCCGACCTGCAACGGGCCGCGATGCGCGGTCCCGGTGCGCCGGTGCCCGCCGACGAGATGCCGGAGAAGCCGGACGACTCGCTCGGGCCCGAGGAGCGCGCGCTGCTCAACAGCGACGCCGCCTGGGCCCGTACGCTGCTCGCCCGCCTCCCCGACCACCTGCGCGAGCTGGTGCTGCTGCGGGTCGCGGTGGGCCTGAGCGCGGAGGAGACCGGTCAGGTGCTGGGCATGTCGCCCGGCGCGGTCCGGGTCGCCCAGCACCGCGCGCTCAGCCGGCTGCGGGCCATCGCGGAGGAGTCCGGCGCGGTGTCGGCGGCCGAACCGGACGCGCCCGGGCTGAGCGCGTAGCCGGGAGCGGCGGGACCGGCGGGCCGCGGTTCCGGCGGCCCGGGGCGGGCGGTGGAGGCGGGCCGTGGAGGCGCGCGCTGAAGGTGTCGCCGAAGGTGGCGAACCCGACAGACCGGACGGCTCCGGGCGGTCAGGGGAATAGCGGCGCAGCCACTACCATTGAACAACTCGCCGGGCAAGACCATTCGGGAAGGTGTCATGTCGCTGAACGCCGACGGAGTAGCCGAGAAGTTCGCCACGCTCGGACTCACCTACGACGATGTGCTGCTGCTCCCGGGGGCCTCGTCGGTGCTGCCCAACGAGGTGGACACCTCCTCGCTCATCTCGCGGAACGTCCGGGTGAACATCCCGCTGCTCTCCGCCGCCATGGACAAGGTCACCGAGGCGCGGATGGCGATCGCGATGGCCCGCCAGGGCGGCGTCGGCGTGCTGCACCGCAACCTCTCGATCGAGGACCAGGTCAGCCAGGTCGACCTGGTCAAGCGCTCCGAGGCCGGCATGGTCAGCGACCCGATCACGGTCCGGCCGGAGGCCACCCTCGGCGAGGCCGACGCGCTGTGCGCCCGGTTCCGGATCAGCGGTGTGCCGGTCACCGACGAGGCGGGCCGGCTGCTCGGCATCGTCACCAACCGCGACATGGCTTTCGAGTCCGACCGCTCCCGCCAGGTGCGCGAGGTCATGACCCCGATGCCGCTGGTCACCGGCAAGGTCGGCATCTCCGGTGCCGACGCGATGGAGCTGCTGCGCCGCCACAAGATCGAGAAGCTGCCGCTGGTGGACGAAGAGGGCCTGCTCAAGGGCCTGATCACCGTCAAGGACTTCGTGAAGGCCGAGCAGTACCCGAGCGCGGCCAAGGACGCCGACGGCCGGCTGCTGGTCGGCGCGGCCGTGGGCGCCAGCCCTGAGGCGCTGGACCGGGCCCAGGCGCTGGCCGGCGCGGGCGTGGACTTCCTGGTGGTCGACACCTCCCACGGCCACAACAGCAACGCGCTGGACTGGATGGCCAAGATCAAGTCCAGCGTCCAGGTCGACGTGGTCGGCGGCAACATCGCCACCCGCGACGGCGCCAAGGCCCTGCTGGACGCGGGCGTCGACGGCGTCAAGGTCGGCGTCGGGCCCGGCTCCATCTGCACCACCCGGGTGGTCGCCGGCATCGGCGTCCCCCAGGTCACGGCGATCTACGAGGCGGCGCAGGTCTGCCTCGACGCCGGGGTGCCGGTGATCGGCGACGGCGGCCTCCAGTACAGCGGCGACATCGGCAAGGCGCTGGCCGCGGGCGCGAGCAGCGTCATGCTCGGCAGCCTGCTCGCCGGGTGCGAGGAGTCGCCCGGGGAACTGCTGTTCATCAACGGCAAGCAGTTCAAGTCCTACCGCGGGATGGGCTCGCTCGGCGCGATGCAGTCGCGCGGGCAGGGCCGCTCGTACTCCAAGGACCGCTACTTCCAGGCCGAGGTCTCCTCCGACGACAAGCTTGTCCCCGAGGGCGTCGAGGGGCAGGTGCCCTACCGCGGCCCGCTCTCGGCGGTGCTGCACCAACTGGTCGGCGGACTGCGCCAGACCATGGGGTACGTCGGCGCGGCGGGCATCGCGGAGATGGAGTCCAAGGGGCGCTTCGTGCGGATCACCGCCGCCGGGCTCAAGGAGTCCCACCCGCACGACATCCAGATGACCGTCGAGGCCCCCAACTACCACGGCTGATCCGGGGGTGGTCCCCCCGGGCCGCCCCGTCCTGCGGCGCCGGGGGGACGCGGTCCGCCGCGCGAGCGGCCGTCCACGGGCAGGTGGTCCTCGGACGGGCGGAAGCGCCCGCTTCGGGGGGACCCGCCATACTGGGGACCGCAGGACGGACAGAGAGGCGTAGGACGTGACTGAGATCGAGATCGGGCGGGGCAAGCGGGGCCGCAGGGCATACGCGTTCGATGACATCGCCGTGGTGCCCAGCCGGCGGACCCGGGACCCCAAGGAGGTCTCGATCGCGTGGCAGATCGACGCGTACCGCTTCGAGCTGCCGTTCCTGGCCGCGCCGATGGACTCGGTGGTCTCCCCGGAGTCGGCGATCCGGATCGGCAACCTCGGCGGCCTGGGGGTGCTGAACCTCGAAGGGCTCTGGACGCGGTACGAGGACCCGGAGCCGCTGCTCGCGGAGATCGCCGAGCTGGACGACTCGCGGGCCACCGCGCGCCTCCAGGAGATCTACGCCGCCCCGATCCGCGAGGAGCTGATCGGGCAGCGGATCAAGGAGGTGCGGGACGCCGGGGTGACCACGGCGGCCGCCCTCTCCCCGCAGCGCACCGCGCAGTTCTCCAAGGCCGTGGTGGACGCGGGCGTCGACCTGTTCGTGATCCGCGGCACCACGGTCTCGGCCGAGCACGTCAGCGGGTCGCACGAGCCGCTGAACCTCAAGCAGTTCATCTACGAGCTGGACGTGCCGGTGATCGTCGGCGGCTGCGCCACGTACACCGCGGCGCTGCACCTGATGCGCACCGGTGCGGCGGGCGTGCTGGTCGGCTTCGGCGGCGGCGCCGCGCACACCACGCGGAACGTGCTGGGCATCCAGGTGCCGATGGCCACCGCCGTCGCGGATGTCGCGGCCGCCCGCCGCGACTACATGGACGAGTCCGGCGGCCGGTACGTCCACGTCATCGCGGACGGCGGCTTCGGCGCCAGCGGCGACCTGCCGAAGGCGATCGCGTGCGGCGCGGACGCGGTGATGATGGGCTCCCCGCTGGCCCGCGCCACCGACGCGCCCGGCCGCGGCTTCCACTGGGGCATGGAGGCGGTCAACACCGAACTGCCGCGCGGCAAGCGGATGAACCTCGGCACCGCGGGGAACACCCAGGAGATCCTGCTCGGCCCCTCGCACGCCCCCGACGGCTCGATGAACTTCTTCGGCGCGCTGCGCCGCTCGATGGCCACCACCGGCTACTCGGACCTGAAGGAGTTCCAGCGGGTCGAGGTCACGGTCTCGCCCACGCACCACCGCTGAGCCCGCCGGCACCGGCGTCCGCGGTTTGCGCCGCACCGACGGGAGGGCCCGCACCGCGGCTGCGCGGTACGGGCCCTCCCGTCATGCCGCCGGCGCGGCGGCGGGGTGGCTCAGTTCTCGCCCATCCGCTTGGCCAGGCCCGCGGCCGCGACCCCGGCGAAGATCAGGAAGAAGGCGCGCATCGCGCCGAAGTCCGACTTCCACGCCTTGAACAGGTCGCCGAAGTGGTGGAAGAGCAGGGTGGACACGGAGATGCTGCCGCCGTGCTCGCTGGCGTAGTGGCTGATGATCAGCGCGCCGCCGAAGATCTCACCGAAGATCACGGCGGCGATCGCGAGCAGGGCGCCCAGGATCGGCAGGGCGATGTTGCGGCCGCCGAGCTTGCCCATGGCGACGCCGATCAGCGCGCCGACCGCGAGCGCGGCGTACCGGAACTCGACGGTGGTGCCGTCGCTCTTGGCCAGGGCGCGCAGCAGGCCGCCGTAGGCGAGCGCCGCGACGATGGCGACCACGACGCCGACCGCGATGCCGAGGCCGGTGTTGTCGTTCTGCCGGGCCGCGACCGGCGGCGGGTACGCGTTCGGGTTGAAGGCGGGCGCGGCCTGCGGCGCGCCGTACGGGCTGCCGGCCGGCGGCGGGCCGTAGGGGTTGCCCCCCTGCGGGCCGGCCGCGTACGGGTTCTGGCCGGAAGGCTGCTGTGGAGGCGGGTAGTTGGCGCTCACGAAAGGTTCCCCCGGGGACGGAAGCGGGTAGCGCACAGGGTTGCGCCCCCGTGCGAAACAGTGATGCCGAAATCTAGCAGTGGGCGCAGACAATCGGACAAGACGATTCATCCGGTCGTTACAGGACCACGACAAGCCCGCACAACCTCCGCCCCACGAAGCGCTGTTGTCCCACGTCAGGCAGGTCAGGCAGGTCAGACGCGGCAGGCGCCGCCTAGAGGCGGGCCGCAGCGCCCGCCGGGGTCGCGCCCCTGGTGTCGAGCAGCAGTTGGGCCTTGACCGCCAGCCCCTGGAGGTCGTACGTGCGGTGGTGCTGGAGCAGCAGCGTCAGGTCGGCGTCGGCCGCGGCCTCCCACAGCGAGTCCGCGCGCGGCACCGGATGGTCGAGAACGCGCCACTGCGGCACGTAAGGGTCGTGGTAGCACAGCTGCGCGCCCAGCTCCATCAGCCGGGTGCCGATCTCCCGGGCCGGGGCGCCCTGCTGATCGGCGAGGTCGGCCTTGTAGGTGACGCCGAGCAGCAGCACCCGGGCGCCGCGCAGGGACTTGCCGTGCTCGTTGAGCAGGGCCGCGGCGCGCTGGACGACGTAGCGCGGCATGCGCCCGTTGACCTCCTGGGCGAGTTCGACCATGCGCAGGGGGTGGCCGGGGGTGCGCGGGCGGCCGGTGCCGGTGGCGAAGTGGGGCGCGGCGTTGGGGTCGAGGGGGGCGGCGTGGCCGCCGACGCCGGGGCCGGGGCGGAAGGCCTGGAAGCCGAACGGCTTGGTCTCCGCGCAGCGGATCACGTCCCACAGGTCGACGCCGATGTCGTGGCAGTAGACGGCCATCTCGTTGGCGAAGGCGATGTTGACGTGCCGGTAGTTGGTCTCCAGGAGCTTGACCGCCTCGGCCTCGCGCGGGCCGCGGGCGCGCACCACCCGCTCGCTGAGCCGGCTGTAGAACGCGGCGGCGGCCTCGGTGCAGGCGGGGGTGAGGCCGCCGACCACCTTGGGGATGTGGGTGAGCGGGAAGGCGCGGTTGCCCGGGTCGAGCCGGCTGGGGGAGTAGGCGAGGTGGAAGTCGCGGCCGGCCCGCAGCCCGCCGGCCTCGATCAGCGGCCGCAGGTACTGCTCGGTGGTGCCGGGGTGCACCGCGGACTCCAGCACCACCGTGGTGTGCGGGCGCAGGTGGCCGGCGAGCGCGCGGGCGGCCGCGGTGAGCGCGGTCAGGTCCGGGGCGTGGTCCTCGCCGAGCGGGGTGGGCGCGCAGATCACGGCGGTCCGCACCCGGCCCAGCGCGGCGGGGTCGCTGGTGGCGCGGAAGCCGCCGGCCAGCATCCGGCGCAGTTCGGCCGCGGCCAGGGTGCCCGGCGGCACCCGGCCGGCGTTGACGTCGGCGGCCACGGCCGGATCGGGGTCGTACCCGATGGTGCCGATGCCGGCCGCGGCGGCCGCCTGCGCGAGGGGGAGACCGGTGTGGCCCAGTCCGAGTACGGCGAGGTCTGCGGGCATGGTTTCCGGTCCTCTCCCTGGAGCCGCCCTCTGGCGAGACGCACGAACGGACTCACAAAGGACTCTAAAGCAGGCTAACCAGACAAATGACTGATATGACCACGCGGCGCGCCGGGGCGGCACCGGTGCGGCGCCCGGCAGCGCTGGCCGGGCAGCGCGGTGGCGGTCACTATCGAAGGAGCGGGTAGGTACCCCACGGCCGTCACCGGCCCGGACGAGGGCGGCTCACCGAGCGGTACACGGCTCACCGAGCGGTACGGCGACTCACCGAGCGGCACCGCAGCGACGCAGTCACGGAGGCACGGATGCGTACGACATCACTCGGCCCGGCGGAACGGGCCCAGGCTCTCGCCCGGATGGCCGAACACGAACTGGACATCCTGGTCGTGGGCGGTGGCGTGGTCGGCGCGGGCACGGCGCTGGACGCCGCCACGCGCGGCCTGTCGGTGGGCCTGGTCGAGGCGCGCGACTGGGCGTCCGGCACGTCGAGCCGGTCGAGCAAGCTCATCCACGGCGGGCTGCGCTATCTGGAGATGCTGGACTTCGCCCTGGTCAGGGAGGCGCTGAAGGAGCGCGGGCTGCTGCTGGAGCGGCTGGCCCCGCACCTGGTCCGGCCGGTGCCCTTCCTCTACCCGCTCCAGCACAAGGGGTGGGAGCGGCTCTACGCCGGCTCGGGCGTGGCGCTCTACGACGCGATGTCGATCTCCTCAGGACACGGCCGCGGCCTGCCCGTCCACCGCCACCTCAGCCGCCGCCACGCCCTGCGGGTGGCGCCCGCGCTGCGCAAGGACGCCCTGGTCGGCGCCTTGCAGTACTACGACGCGCAGGTCGACGACGCCCGCCTGGTGGTGACGCTGGTGCGCACCGCGGCCTCCTACGGCGCGGTGGTGGCCAACCAGGCCCGGGTGGTGGGCTTCCTGCGCGAGGGCGAGCGGGTGGTGGGCGCCCGGGTGGAGGACCTGGAGGCGGGTGGCACCTACGAGGTCAGGGCCCGTCAGGTGGTCAACGCCACCGGGGTGTTCACCGACGACACGCAGGCCCTGATCGGCGAGCGCGGCCAGTTCCACGTCCGCGCCTCCAAGGGCATCCACCTGGTGGTGCCCAAGGACCGCATCCACTCCACCACCGGGCTGATCCTGCGCACCGAGAAGAGCGTGCTGTTCGTCATCCCCTGGGGCCGGCACTGGATCGTGGGCACCACCGACACCGACTGGGACCTGGACAAGTCGCACCCGGCGGCCTCCAGCGCCGACATCGACTACCTGCTCGAACACGTCAACTCGGTGCTCTCCACCCCGCTGACCAGGGACGACGTCCAGGGTGTCTACGCCGGGCTGCGGCCGCTGCTGGCCGGCGAGTCCGACGCCACCAGCAAGCTGTCCCGCGAGCACACCGTCGCCCACCCGCTGCCGGGCCTGGTGGTGGTGGCCGGCGGCAAGTACACCACCTACCGGGTGATGGCCAAGGACGCGGTGGACGAGGCGGTGCACGGCCTGGACCGCAAGGTCGCCGGCTGCTGCACCGAGGACGTGCCGCTGCTCGGCGCCGAGGGCTACCGGGCCGGATGGAACAGCCGGGCCCGCACCGCCGCCCGCACCGGGCTGCACGTCGCCCGGGTCGAGCACCTGCTCAACCGCTACGGCACCCTCACCGACGAGGTGCTGGCGCTGATCGCCGACGACCCGTCACTGGGCGAACCGCTGCCCGCCGCCGACGACTACCTGCGCGCCGAGATCGTCTACGCCGCCCGCAGCGAGGGCGCCCGCCACCTGGAGGACGTGCTGACCCGCAGAACGCGTATCTCCATCGAGACCTTCGACCGCGGCACCGGCAGCGCCCGCCCCGCCGCGGAGTTGATCGCGCCCGTCCTGGGCTGGGACCAGGCGCAGATCGACAAGGAAGTGGCGTACTACGAGAAGCGGGTCGAGGCCGAGCGGGAGTCCCAACTCCAGCCCGACGACCAGACCGCGGACGCCGCGCGGCTGGGCGCGCCCGATATCGTGCCCCTCTAGGCGCGGAGTTCGCCTGGGCGCGAGCCGGGAGCGCCCGCGGGGAGGGCACGACATGAATGGGTCCGGACACGGCGACGAGGGGCGGCTCGTCGCGGGCCGCTACCGGCTGCTCGAACGCGTCGGCCGGGGCGGGATGGGCACGGTGTGGCTGGCCGAGGACGAACTCCTCGGCCGCCGGGTCGCGGTGAAGAAACTGCACCCGCCTCAGCCGCACATGGACGACGAGGAGTTGGCGACGCTCTTCGAGCGCACCCGGCGGGAGGCCCGCGCCGCCGCGCGGATCAGCCACCCCAACGTGGTGGTGGTCCACGACGTGGTCGACGACGCGGGCCTGCCGTCGATCGTGATGGAGTACGTCCCCTCCGTCACCCTGGGCGAACGCCTCAAGGAGCAGGGCCCGTTGGCGCCGGCCGAGGCCGCCCGGGTCGGCCGCGGAATGGTCGCCGCGCTGCGCGCCGCCCACCGCGCGGGGGTGCTGCACCGCGACGTCAAACCCGGCAACGTGCTGCTCGGCGAGGACTCCAGGATCGTCCTGACCGACTTCGGTATCGCCCAGGCGTCCGGCACCTCCACCCTGACCCGCACCGGTGAACTCATCGGCTCCATCGACTTCCTGAGCCCGGAACGGATACGCGGCGCCCTGCCCGGGCCGGAGTCGGACCTGTGGGCGCTGGGCGCGACCCTGTACCAGGCGGTCGAGGGCGACTCGCCCTTCCACCGCCCCACCGCGATCGAGACCGCGTACGCCATCGCCGAGGAGCCGGTACGGCAGCCGGCGAAGGCCGGGGTCCTCACCGAGGTCATCACCGGGCTGCTCGCCAAGGAACCCGACAAGCGGCTGTCGGCCGAAGCGGCCGAGCAGATGCTGCGGGTACCGGCCGCCGAGTCGGACACCGCGCAGGTGGACCGGCTCCGCTTCGAGTCGCCGCCCGGCCAGACCACCACCACCCGGATGTCCCCCTACGCCCCGTCCGCCGCCGTCCCGGTGCCGCCTTCCTCACCGCAGCCGGGGCAGGCGCCGCAGGCCGCCGCCCCCGGCGCGTTCGGGCCGCCCCCGCCGCCGGTCCCGTCCCCGGTCCCAGCTCCGGTCCCGGCCCCGGCCCCGGCCTCGTCCCCGGCGCCGGACCCGTCCCCCGTGACGCGGCGCCGCCGCCGCGCCCTGCCGTGGATCGCCGCCGTCGTCGCGGCCGCCGTGGTGGTCGGCGGCGCGCTGTACGCCGTCCACCGCTCCCAGCACCCCGCCGCCGGCGGCCGTGCGAAGAGCAGCGGCTCGGCGAGCCCGACCGGCCCGGCCACCACCGACCTGGCGGGCGCCGACCCGACGGCGGCGCAGACCACGCCGGCGCCGCCGCTCCCGGCCGGCTACCGGCTCGCCGACGAGGACCACGACGGCTACCACTACACGGTGCCGGTGCCCGAGGGCTGGAAGCGCACCACCCCCAACGGCACCGACGAGGTCGACTGGGTCACTCCCGACGGGCTGGTCGGGCTGAAGATCGACGCGCTGCCGTTCGCCAGCACCGACCCGCTGGAGCACTTCCAGCAGATCGAGCCGCAGACCGAGCAGGCGGTGGGTGACACCTATCACCGCGAGCGGATGGACCGCACCGTGCACCTCGGCCAGAAGGCCGCGCTGTGGGAGTTCACCTTCAAGGGCAAGGTCCGCGACTGGCACGCCATCGACCTCGGCTTCGGGCAGCCCGGCGCCACCGAGTACGCCATCTACCTGTCGGCCCCGGACGCCCAGTGGCAGCAGTGGCTGCCGGTCTTCAACAACGCCGTCGCCGGATTCCGGGCCGCCGACTGACCTGCCGGGTTCGCAACCACCGCGCCCGTTCGGGGATGATGGGGAGCCGAACCGCCCGACAACCGCCGCCGGTGCCGCAGTTGGCGGCTGCCCCGCCGCACCGCGCGCGCAGCCGGACCCGGCGGGCGCCGCCCGCCCCGGCCCGGCACCCGCCCGGAGCCGCGGCGCAGGGGGCCACCGCACCGGTACGACACGACAGAGGGAAGCCATGAGCGAGGACGAAGTCACCGACGGACGCGTGCTCGCCGACCGGTACCGTCTCGGCGGTGTGCTCGGCAGGGGCGGCATGGGCACCGTGTGGCGCGCGGTCGACGAGACGCTCGGCCGCAGCGTCGCGGTGAAGGAGCTGCGCTTCCCCGGCAACGTGGACGACGACGAGAAGCGCCGGCTGGTCACCCGCACCCTGCGCGAGGCGAAGGCCACCGCGCGCATCCGCAACACCGGCGCCATCACGGTCTTCGACGTCGTCAAGGAGGACGACCGGCCGTGGATCGTCATGGAGCTGGTCGAGGGCCGCTCGCTCGCCGACGCGATCCGCGAGGACGGGCCGCTCAGCCCCCGACGCACCGCCGAGATCGGGCTGGTGCTGCTCGACGTGCTCAAGGCGGCGCACGCCGAGGGCATCCTGCACCGCGACGTGAAGCCGTCCAACGTGCTGCTCGCGGAGACCGGCGACGACGAGGAAGGCCGCGCCTCGGGCGCCGGGCGGGTGGTGCTCGGCGACTTCGGCATCGCCCTGATCGACGGCGACCCCTCGGTGACGTCCACCGGCATGCTGGTCGGCGCGCCCTCCTACATCTCGCCCGAGCGGGCCCGCGGCCAGAAGCCCGGCCCGCCCGCCGACCTGTGGTCGCTCGGCGCGCTGCTGTACGCCACCGTCGAGGGTCACCCGCCGTACGACAAGGGCTCCGCGATCGCCACCCTCACCGCGGTGATGACCGAACCGGTCGGGCCGATGCGCAACGCCGGGCCGCTCGCCGAGGTGATCTCCGGGCTGCTGGTGAAGGACCCGGACCGGCGGCTGGACGACGCGGGCGCGCGCCGGCTGCTCAACGCGGTGATCAACGCCCCCGACGAGCCGGCCGTGCCGCCCGCCGAGGCCACCCGCACCATGGCCCTGCCGGCCGCCCCCGCCGCCCCGCCCGGCGGCGCCACCGACCCGCAGCCGGTGCCCACCGACGCGCCGCCCGCCGCACGCAAGGCCGCGCTCGACCAGGCCAGGGCGCGCGAGGCGCTGCGCTCGCTGCGCAAGGCCGCCGACCGCAAGGTGCCGGCCGGGCCCGGCGCGGCGGTGCCGGCCGGCCCGGCCCGCGCGCCGCTGAGCGACGTGGTGCCGCGCCGCACCATGGTGATCGTGGTCGCGTTGGTGGTGCTGGCGCTGCTGGGCACCGTGATCGGCGTCGCGATAGCCAACTCCGGCGGCGGCGACGGCAAGAGCGGCTCGAAGACGCCCGGCGCCACCCCCAGCACCGCCGCCCAGGGGAGCGGGAAGAACGCCGCCGACCAGTCCGGCCAGGCCCAGGACCCCGACGGCAGCACCGGGCAGCCCACGACCGCGGCCACCACCCCCGCGACCACCGCCTCGACCACCGCGTCCGGCACCTCCTCGGACCTGCCCAAGGGCTGGCACGTCTTCAAGGACTCCGAGGGCTTCTCCATCGCCCTGCCCGCCGGATGGAAGCGGGTCGGCGACGACGGGTACGGCGCCGGCTCGCGCTTCAAGGGCAGCGGCGGCGAGAACCTGCTCGTGGACTGGACCCACAAGCCCGGCAAGAGCGCGCTGGGCGACTGGCAGACCTCGTCGGCCGCCGCCCAGAGCACGATGAAGGACTACCACAAGATCAAGGTCGTCTCGGTGGACTACCGCGACTACGACGCGGCCGACTGGGAATACACCCGGCAGCAGCAGGGTAAGGCCGTACATGTCCTGAACCGCGGCATGGTGACGGACAGCAAGCACGGCTACGCCCTGATGTTCACCACGCCCAGCGGGGCGTGGGGCAGTGCCGTGAACAAGGAGCGGCTCCAGACCTTCTTCAGTACCTTCAAACCGGCGAAGTAAGCGGGCCGAAGCACGTAAGGTGAATACGTGTGGACTGTCCGCAGCCGGAAACCGACCGACTCGCCGTCGGAGGTGCCCGGACCTGAACAGGCCTGACCGCTACGGGGGTTCGGCCTGACGAGCGGGCGGATGAGCGGACGGGCGGACCGGAAGGGGGGCGCCGTGGAGGAGTACGCAGGCCGGGTGCTCGCTGAACGCTACCGGCTGCCCCGGCCACCCGCCGACGGGTTCGAACTCGTCGAGAGCCGCGCCTTCGACACCTACAGCGGCCAGGAGGTCCTGGTCCACCAGGTGCTGCTGCCCGAGGTGGTCGGCGTCGACGACGGCCCCGACGGGCCCGACGGCGACGGGCTGGACGAGAGCTCCCGGCGCGCCCTGGCGGCAGCCCGCAGCGCGGCCGCCATCCCCGACCATCCGCGGCTGGTCCAGGTCTTCGACATCTTCGTCGAGGGCGGCAGCCTGTGGATCGCGAGCGAACTGGTGTCCGCACGCCCGCTGGCCGCCCTGCTCGCCGAGCGGCCGCTCGACGCCTACCGCGCCGCCGAGGTCGCCTCCGACGTGCTGACCGCGCTGCGCGCGCTGCACGCCACCGGCTGGACCCACCGCAATGTCACCGCGAGCACCGTCCTGGTCTGCGACGACGGCCGGGCCATGCTCGCCGGGCTGGCCGCGGGCGCCGCCCAGGAAGCGCTGTGCGGCTACGACCCGGTGCCCGAGCAGGTGCTCGCCGGCGGCGGCGAGGACGAGGAGGCCGGCGACTGGCACGGCCCGCGCTCCGCGCTCGAACAGGAGCGGGCCCGGCAGAACCGGATCACCGTGGTCGGCGCCGTCACCGAGCGCTGGGCGCCGGAGCAGGCGCACGCCGTGCACGAGAACTGGCGGCTGTCGCCGCCGGTCGGCCCGGCCGCCGACCTGTGGGCGCTCGGCTCGCTGCTGTTCCGCAGCGTCCAGGGCCACCCGCCCTTCCCCGAGGAGAGCGCCGCCGAACTCGTCCAGCTGGTCTGCGCGGAGCCGCCGGCCTTCGCCGAGGAGTGCGGCCCGCTGCGGCCGGTCGTGGAGTCGCTGCTGCGCCAGGACCCCGAGGAGCGGCCGGAGGCCGAGGAACTGGGCGGCTGGCTGCGCTCGCTGATCCGGTCCGCGCCCGAGCCCGACATCGGGGTGAGCGCCGTGCAGGTGCCCACCGACCCGGCGAAGCTGCCGGTCAAGCGGCGCCGCGGCGAACTGGTGCGGCGGCGCCGGAAGAAGGCGGCCGCCGAGGCGGCGGCCGGCACCCAGCACCGGCGGCACGCGCGCGGCAAGCAGGCCAGGACCGGCCGGCCCCCGAAGCTGCCCAAGCCCGGCAAGGCCGCCGGGCCGGCCAACGCGCTGGGCATGTCCGGCCTGGGACCGGCCGGCCCCGCCGCCACCGCGCCGATGGAGGCCGCCCGCCCGGCCGCGCCGCCCCGGCAGCCGCGCCCGTCCGCCCCGGCCCGCCCGGCCGCGGCCCGCGGCGGCCCGCACGTCACGGCCCGCCCGCCCATCCATGAGGAGGACGTCGTCTACCGGCGTCCCGACGGCAGCGACGACGCGCCGCGCCGGCTCGGGATGCGGCTGCTGATCGCGGTGCTGGTGATCCTCGCGGCCGCGGTCGCCTACGCGCTGCTGCTCATGCCGCACCGCGGCGACGGCTCCGGCGACGGGGCGAAGGCCGACCGCACCGTCCAGGCCGGGATGCCGAAGCCCGGCAGCGGCAAGAGCGACGGCAAGGGCGGCGCCAGCACCGCCCCGGCCACGTCGGCGCCCGCCACCACGCCCCCGGCGAAGGCCACCACCTCGGCGCCGGCCTCGCCCTCCGGACCCGCGCTCGGCCCGGACTACGCGCTGCGGCACGACAGTGCGGGCTTCTCCGTCGCGGTGCACACCGGCTGGCAGCGCTCGGGCCCCAACGGCCAGGACGAGGTCACCTACGCCGGCAACGACCTCCAGCTGACGGTGGTGCCCGGCCGCGACAGCTCCTCCGCGCGCGGCACCGACCCGGTCGCCTACCAGCTCAACGAACCGGAGCTGGCCGACTTCCGCGCCTCCTCCTGGTCCTCCGCCTCGGGCCTTCAGTCCCTGACGCTGGACGGACACCCGGCCGCGGAGGGCGAGTACACCTACCGCAACTCCAGCGGCCAGGGCGTGTACGCGCGCAACCTCGCCCTGCTGATCGACGGCAAGTACCACGTGGTGCTGGTGACCGGGCTCGACAGCCAGCGCGCGGCGGTCCAGCAGGCGTTCGACAAGGCCGTCGAGACGTACACCGCGCACTGAGCCCGGCGCGTCGCGGCTCCCCTCCCCACCGCCCCTGCCCCAGCCCCGCGCGGCCCTTCTGAGCTGCGAAGATCATTACGATGCCATCACATACTGGCGTGGTTGTGGAAGTCGCGGAGAAAAAAGCTACTGATGGGTACCCAGGGCGTCCCGGCCGCCGTACCCTCACCGGCATGACGGATTCGCCGGAAAGCGTGGCCCGCACTGCATCCCCCGACTTCGGCAGCACCGACGGCAGCGCCGACAACCCCGTCGCGCCCCGGCCCGCCGTCGCGCGCGGCCCGCGGGACGTCGTCACCCCCGACCTGGTCGCCCGGCTGACCGCGGGCGTGCTCGGCTCGGGCCGGACCGTCGGCCACACCCCGCTGACCGGCGAGCAGCTCGCCGAACTGCCCGAGGCCACCCCGGACGACGTCGCCGAGGCCTACCGCCGGGCCCGCGCCGCCCAGGCCGCCTGGGCGGCGACCCCGGTCCGCGAGCGGGCCCGGGTGCTGCTGCGCTTCCACGACCTGGTGCTCGCCCGGCAGGCCGAGGTGCTGGACCTGATCCAGCTGGAGACCGGCAAGGCGCGGCTGCACGCCCACGAAGAGGTCCAGGTGGTCGCGATGTCCGCCCGGCACTACGGCTTCAAAGCGCCCGCCTACCTGCGGCCCAGGCGGCACACCGGCGCCGTGCCCACCCTCACCAAGGCGCTCGAACTGCGCCAGCCGCGCGGGGTGGTGGGCCAGATCTCGCCCTGGAACTACCCGCTGGAGCTGTCCGTCGGCGACGCGCTGCCCGCCTTCGCGGCCGGCAACGCGGTGGTGATGAAGCCCGACACCGAGACCGCACTGACCGCGCTGTGGGCCCGCCGGCAGCTCATCGAGGCCGGGCTGCCCGAGGACGTGTGGCAGATCGTCATCGGGGACGGACCGGTGGTCGGCCCCGCAGTCGTGGAGCACGCCGACTACGTCTCCTTCACCGGCTCCACCCGCACCGGCCGCGAGGTCGCCCAGCGCGCCGCGGCCCGGCTGGTCGGCGCCTCGCTGGAACTCGGCGGCAAGAACGCCCTGCTGGTGCTGCGCGACGCCGACCTGGACCGGGCCGCCGCGGGCGCGGTCCGCGCCTGCTTCGCCTCTGCCGGCCAACTGTGCATCTCCATCGAGCGGTTGTTCGTGCACGAGTCGGTCGCCGACGCCTTCACCGCGAAGTTCGTCGAGCTGACCCGGTCGCTGAAGCTCGGCACCGCGCTGGCCTACGGCGCGGGCATGGGCTCGCTGGTCGGGCAGCGGCAGCTCGACGTGGTCAGCCGGCACGTGGACGAGGCCCGGGAGAAGGGCGCCAGGGTGCTCACCGGCGGCCGCCCGCGCCCCGACATCGGCCCGTACGTCTACGAGCCGACGGTGCTCGCCGACGTCGAGGCGCCGATGGCGGTGTGCGCGGAGGAGACCTTCGGCCCGGTGGTCTCCGTCTACCGCTTCCGCGACGAGGACGAGGCGGTCGCGCGGGTCAACGCGAGCGAGTACGGCCTCAACTCCAGCGTGTGGACCCGCGACATCCGCCGCGGCACCGCGCTCGCCGCCCGGCTGCGCTCCGGCACGGTCAACGTCAACGAGGCGTACGCGGCGGCCTACGGCAGCGTGCGGGCGCCGATGGGCGGCATGAAGGACTCCGGGCTGGGCCGCCGGCACGGCTCGGAGGGCATCGTGAAGTACACCGAGGCGCAGACCGTGGCCGTGCAGCGGCTGATGCCGATGGGCCCGGCGTTCGGCATGGACGACGAGAAGTACGCGGCGCTGCTGAACGTCTCGCTGCGGCTGATGAAGGCGCTGCGCCTGCGCTGAACTGAACGTCCGCACCCGCCGCACCTCGTACGCCCGCGCCGCGCCCCGCCGGCAAAGGCGCCCGCCGGCCGCGGCGCGACCGACCGACCCCTCCGGAGGACCAGGTGGCACAGGAAGACGGCAACGGCGACGGCTACGACTTCGACGTCATCGTGGTCGGGTCGGGTTTCGGCGGCGCGGTCTCCGCGCTGCGGCTGACCGAGAAGGGCTACCGGGTCGGCGTGCTGGAGGCCGGCCGCCGCTTCGCCCGCGACGAGCTGCCGAAGAACTCCTGGGACGTGCGCAACTACCTGTGGGCGCCCGCCCTGGGCCTGTACGGCATCCAGCGCATCCACGTACTGGGCAAGGTGCTGGTGCTGGCCGGCGCGGGCGTCGGCGGCGGCTCGCTGAACTACGCCAACACCCTCTACGTGCCGCCCGCCGCCTTCTTCCAGGACCGGCAGTGGGGCGCGATCACCGACTGGCAGCAGGAGCTGGCGCCGTACTACGACCAGGCCCGGCGGATGCTCGGGGTGCGGCTGAACCCGACGATGACTCCGTCCGACGTCCATCTCAGGGACGCCGCCGAGAAGATGGGCGTGGGGGACACCTTCCACCTGGCGCCGGTCGGGGTGTTCTTCGGCGACGGGCGGGACGCCTGCGGTGAGGGCGAGGGCGCCGGCGGGCCGAGCGCGGCGCCCGGCGAGGAGGTCGCGGACCCGTACTTCGGCGGCGCCGGGCCGCGGCGGCGGGCCTGCACCGAGTGCGGCGAGTGCATGACCGGCTGCCGGCACGGCGCGAAGAACACCCTGAACGAGAACTACCTGCACCTCGCGGAGCGGGCCGGCGCCCAGATCCGGGCGATGACGACGGTCGTGGAGCTGGCCGAGGACCCGGCCGGCGGCTACCTGGTCACCACGGTGCCGACCGACCGGCGCCGGAAGGGCACCCGGCAGGTGCTGCGGGCCCGGCAGGTGGTGGTCGCGGCCGGCACCTACGGCACCCAGACGCTGCTGCACGCCATGCGGGACAGCGGGCGGCTGCCGCGGATCTCCGCGCGGCTGGGCGAGCTGACCCGGACCAACTCCGAGGCGCTGGTGGGCGCGCAGACCTCCGCGGGGCGCTACCGCAAGCGCTACCCGGACCGGCCGCTGGACTTCACCCGGGGCGTGGCCATCACCTCCTCGGTGCACCCGAACGACCACACCCACATCGAGCCGGTCCGCTACGGCCGCGGCTCCAACGCGATGGGCAACCTGTCGATCATGGCGGCGCCCTACCGCGGGAAGCTGCCGCGCTGGGCGGAGTTCGCGGTGAACTACCTGCGGCACCCGGCGGTCGCCTTCCGCTCGCTGTCGAACTTCCGGTGGTCGGAGCGGACGATCATCGGACTGGTGATGCAGACCAGCGACAACTCGCTGACCACCTACCGCAAGGACAAGGGCCTGGGGAAGGGGCTGCTGACCGCCCGTCAGGGCCACGGCGCCCCCAACCCGGTGCACATCCCCGAGGGCGCGCGGGCGGCCGAGCTGATCGCCGAGGAGATCAACGGCTTCGCCGGCAGCAACGTCGGCGAGGCCACCGACCGGCCGATGACCGCGCACTTCCTGGGCGGCTGCCCGATCGGCGCGGACGCCGAGCAGGGCGTCATCGACCCCTACCACCGGCTGTTCGGGCATCCGGGCATCCATGTGGTCGACGGCGCCGCGGTCTCGGCGAACCTCGGGGTGAACCCGTCGCTGACCATCACCGCGCAGGCCGAGCGGGCGATGTCGCTGTGGCCGAACAAGGGCATGCCGGACCCGCGGCCCGCCCAGGGCGAGCCGTACCGCAGGATCGCCGCGGTGGAACCGCTCGCCCCGGCCGTGCCGGCGGACGCTTTCGGCGCGCTGCGGCTGCCGCTGCTGCCGGTGCCCCGGGTACCGCGGGCGGAAGAAGCGCCGCGGCTGCCCAAAACGCCCTGAACACGCTGTAATGTGGTGGTCGCAGAGCGGTCGGCCCCGGGCGTCCCCGAGAACCGACCGCCTCTTTTCCAGTCGCGACCGGGCTGCTGTCCCCTGCCGTCCGGTCACTTCGACCGATGCGAGGTCCCACGGCGGCCGCGTTGCCGCAGCCGCCTCATCGCACCGGCTCACACCCCGCCCAGCTGCGTCTGGGCGGTGTCCATATCCACGCGTGGTGTTGGGTTACCGCCCCTGGCTGGCACGGACACCACCTCCAACGAAGGGGCCGTCGGCCGGTCACGTGCCGTTCGGGTGATCCCCCTCGAAAGGGGAACTGCGCGGGTCGCGGTCATATGGTCATACCTTGCCGCGGCCCAGTTCCAGCAGGGTCATCGCCAGCGCGGTGCCGGGGCGGCCGAGCGCGTCGCCGTACACCCGCAGCACCTCCATCTCGCGGGCCAGGTGCAGCCGGCGGCCGCCGGCGCCCATCCGGGCCGCCTGCACCTCCTGCGAGACCCCGACGCGCTGCCGGACCAGCTCGATGATCCGCAGGTCGAGATCGTCGATGCGCTGCCGGGCCTCGGTGATGGTCTGCTCGGCGTCGGGGGGAAGGGTGTCGGTCACGGTCTGCTCCTCGGGTCGTGGGCGTCTTCGTCACGACCCGGGCCGCGGTCCGGGGAAGCGACAGGCGCCCCGGGCCGAGTGGCCCGGGGCGCCTGGAGGTCGCTTGGTTGTCAGCTCACGCGACGCGACCATGGCAGCCGGACCGGCCGGTGCCATAGGTAAACGCGAAGGTGTACGTGAGCATGGCGCCAGTATGGACCACGGCCCCCGGTCCGGCGCAAGGCGGGTCCGGCGTGCGCGTCCGGCCGGCGGGCCCGGCGGGGTGCCCGGCAGGGGGCGGCAGGCGCCGTCCGGGGAGCACTCCGGCGCTGGGTAGACTGGGTGCCACTCTCCCGTACTCTCGCCGGAAGGCCGCCCGTGTCCTCAGCGACCCCAGCCGACCCCGCTCCCGACGGCGCCGCCGCCACCGACACCACCACCGACACCGTCCTGGTCGTGGACTTCGGCGCGCAGTACGCCCAGCTCATCGCGCGCCGGGTGCGCGAGGCGCGGGTCTACAGCGAGATCGTGCCCTCGTCGATGCCGGTCGCCGAGATGCTGGCCAAGCGGCCGCGGGCGATCATCCTGTCCGGCGGCCCCTCCTCGGTCTACGAGCCGGGCGCGCCCCGCCTGGACCGCGAGCTGTTCGACGCCGGGGTCCCGGTCTTCGGCATGTGCTACGGCTTCCAGCTGATGGCCACGGTGCTCGGCGGCACCGTCGACAACACCGGCGCCCGGGAGTACGGCCGTACCGCCCTGGAGGTCGCCAAGCCCGGCTCCACCCTCTTCGAGGGCACCCCGGACCAGCAGTCGGTGTGGATGTCGCACGGCGACGCCTGCTCGGCCGCGCCCGCGGGCTTCACCGTCACCGCCAGCACCGACGTGGTGCCGGTCGCCGCCTTCGAGAACGACGAGAAGCGGCTGTACGGCGTGCAGTACCACCCCGAGGTGATGCACTCCACGCACGGCCAGCAGATCCTGGAGCACTTCCTCTACCGCGGCGCCGGCATCACCCCGGAGTGGACCACCACCAATGTCGTCGAGGAGCAGGTCGCCGCGATCCGCGCCCAGGTCGGCGACCGGCGGGCGATCTGCGGGCTGTCCGGCGGCGTGGACTCCGCGGTCGCCGCGGCCCTGGTGCAGCGCGCCATCGGCGACCGGCTGACCTGCGTCTACGTCGACCACGGCCTGATGCGCAAGGGCGAGACCGAGCAGGTCGAGAAGGACTTCGTGGCCGCGACCGGGGTGCGGCTGAAGATCGTCGACGCCTCCCAGCGGTTCCTCGACGCGCTGGCCGGGGTCGCCGACCCGGAGCAGAAGCGCAAGATCATCGGCCGGGAGTTCATCCGGGTCTTCGAGCAGGCGCAGGCCGAGATCGTCGCCGAGGCGCCGGACGACCAGCCGGTGGAGTTCCTGGTGCAGGGCACCCTCTACCCGGACGTGGTGGAGTCCGGCGGCGGCACCGGCACCGCCAACATCAAGTCGCACCACAACGTCGGCGGACTCCCCGAGGACCTGGAGTTCGCCCTCGTCGAGCCGCTGCGCAAGCTCTTCAAGGACGAGGTGCGGATGGTCGGGCAGGAGCTCGGCCTGCCCGAGGAGATCGTCCAGCGGCAGCCGTTCCCCGGCCCGGGCCTGGGCATCCGCATCGTCGGCGAGGTCACCCGCGAGCGCCTGGACCTGCTGCGCGAAGCCGACGCCATCGCCCGCGAGGAGCTGACCGCGGCCGGTCTGGACCGCGACATCTGGCAGTGCCCGGTGGTGCTGCTCGCCGACGTCCGCTCGGTCGGCGTCCAGGGCGACGGCCGCACCTACGGCCACCCGATCGTGCTGCGCCCGGTCTCCTCCGAGGACGCGATGACCGCCGACTGGTCCCGGCTGCCGTACGAGGTGCTGGCCCGGATCTCCACCCGGATCACCAACGAGGTCGCCGACGTCAACCGGGTCGTGCTCGACGTCACCAGCAAGCCGCCGGGCACCATCGAGTGGGAGTGAGCGGGCTTTTCGTGCCGGGCCGCCCGGCACGAAGCCCGGTCCGGGACATCACGAAGCCCGGTCCGGGAAAAGTCGCGGCCTGTTGAGTCGCGGCGCCCCGGTCTACGTATCACCTCCTGACGCCGCTGCAACGGAAGACGACTTCCACCCCACCAACTGCGGCGGGAGAGGCGGAAGAAGATGCTGGAGATGTGGCGGGAGACCGCGCGCCGGTACGCGCTGCTGCCCTTGCGGATCTTCCTCGGAGTGACCTTCGCCTACGCCGGGCTCGACAAGCTGACCAGCGACACCTTCTTCACCGACTCGGCGAACGGCTCGCTGCTCCAGACCCTGCACGGCGTGCGGGACTCCGCGGCGATCCCGGGCCTGGTCGACCTCGCGCTCAAGGCCCCGCACGGTTTCGGCTACGCGATCGCGCTCGGCGAACTGGCGGTCGGCCTCGGTGTGCTCTTCGGGCTGCTCGGCCGGGTCGCCGCGCTCGGCGGCGCGCTGATCTCGCTGAGCCTGTGGCTGACGGTCAGCTGGGCCACCACGCCCTACTACTACGGCAACGACCTGATCTACCTGATGGCCTGGCTGCCGCTGCTGCTCGCCGGCACCCCGTACCTGTCGCTCGACCTGCTGATCAGGAAGTGGCGCACCGGGACGGGCGGCGGCGCGGAAGGCGGCACCGGTCCGGCTACCGCTGAGGCGAGCGCCGCCGCCGCAGGGCCAGTACGGTCCGCACCCCCTGCGTGACGACCGACGTCGCGACGACCAGGCCGAGACCCGCCCCCGCGAGCGCACTCGTGAGGCGCGGGTCCGACAGGTCCCACACGCCGAGCACGTCGAGCAGGAAGAACACCGCCAGCGTGACCAGGACCAGGCCCGTCACCAGGGCCGCCGGTTCGAAGCGGTGCCGCCTCACCGGACCACCCGCACGTCCCCGACGGCGACGTCGACCCGCACCTCCACGGTCCCGGCCGAC
The DNA here is from genome assembly GCF_057708125.1 of Actinacidiphila sp. bgisy145. Classification (NCBI taxonomy): domain Bacteria; kingdom Bacillati; phylum Actinomycetota; class Actinomycetes; order Kitasatosporales; family Streptomycetaceae; genus Actinacidiphila; species Actinacidiphila sp. bgisy145. The sequence goes on along the minus strand of NZ_JBYIRL010000010.1, from coordinate 30,420 downwards.
GCCGTACCCGGCCTGGCCGCGTACACCTTCGTGTCATGGGCTCCGGTCTTGATGTCCACTCCGCTGTGGTCCTCTCCGGGCAGCAGCACCTCACCGGCGCCGATGTGGTAGCTGAGCACCACGGTGGCGTCCTTCGGGAGCCGCACCAGCGCCTCGCCGGCCCGCACCCTCAGCCGCGTGGTGACGGTACGGCCGTGCGCGGCGGCGTTCGTCAGGTCCAGCACGCCGTGGCCGACCCCGCGTTCGTACCCGGGCCGGACCGCGGCCGCACTCGCCGGTGCCCAGGTGGTGCCCCACCCCGGCTGGTCCTTCGGCAGCCAGGCCGCGCCGACCAGCCCGGCCACGGTCAGCAGCGTCCAGAACGCGGTCAGCCCGCGCGGCCGGCCCGCGAAGGACGCCACGAGATAGGCGGCGCCGAACACGAACAGCGCCGACAGCAGCCCGATCTCCAGGCTGCTGCCCACCGACGTCCGCGGCAGCGACACCGAGGTGCCCACCACCGCGGCGGTGGCCGCCACCAGGAACGCCGCCAGCCCGAACGGCCAGTTCCGCTCCTTGCGCTCCGCCCTGCGCCGCTCCCGCCACGGCTGCTGGTCCGGCCCCTCGTAGGGCCCGTCGTCCGGGCCCCACAGGTAGGGCGGCGCCTTCGTCAGCGGGTCGCGCCACCAGGAGGGGGCGCTGCCCGGCCCGGGCGGCGCCTGGGCGGCGGGCGGCGCGTCCGCGACGGAACCCGCCGCCGTGAGCGGGCCCTCACCGGCCGCCCGCAGCCGGGACCGCTGCTGCGACCAGTACAGCGCGGCGACGGTGGAACCCAGCAGGATCAGCGAGAACGCCTGGTTGGCGGCGTTGCCCAGCAGCGAGGCGTACAGCCCGCAGCCGACCAGTGCCATCAGCACGGCGACCAGCGGCGCGCCCTCGATCCGGCCGGACAGCAGCCGGTGCGCCTCGCTCTCCTGCTCGTCCTCCTGCGGCACGACCAGCCAGCCCAGCCCGTAGATGATCAGGCCGATGCCGCCGGTCAGGGCGAGCACCGCGAGGACGATCCGGATGATGACCGGGTCGACGTCGAAGTAGCGGCCCGCGCCGTGGCAGACACCGGCGATCACCTTGTTGTCGCCGTGGCCGCGCCGCAGGGCCGGACGGCCGTCGGCAGCGGTGGCGCCGGCAGCCGGGACGGCGGTGGCGGCAGCGTCGGCGGCAGCGGCGTCGGCCCCGGTGGCTTCGGTGCCGGCCGGGCCGCCGGTGGCGGTGGCCGCGTCGTCGGCGGGCTGGTCGGTCATGGACACCATGGTCGCCCGTCCGGCGCCCCGCCGGCACCCGCCCCGACCCTGGTCCGACCCTGATCCCGCCCCGGACGTCCCCTGGGGGTCCCGTTCCCGCATCAACGGGGGTTCACCCTGATGCCCCGCGGGGCGTGCCTGTGTGACGATCGGGGTATGTCAGCCAGCCCCCCGCCGCCGCCCGCAGCGCCCGGCGGCGTCTCCGGCGCGTCCTTCCTCGCGCCTCCGGAACCCGGCGCCGGCGGGGTGCGCAAGCTCTACCGCAGCTCCGAGGGCCGGATGGTCGGCGGCGTGGCGCGCGGGCTGGCCGGCCACCTCGGGCTGCCGGTGCTGTGGCTGCGGGCGCTGTTCGTGCTGCTCGCCGTCTTCAACGGCATCGGCATCCTGCTCTACGCGGTGTTCTGGTTCTTCGTGCCGCTCGGCGTCGGCGGGGTCGCCGAGGCGAAGGAGCCGCGCGACGCCCGCTCCTGGCTCGCGGGCAAGCGGCCCGACAAGGGCCAGGTGCTGGCGCTGATCGCACTGGCGATCGGCACCGGCATCCTCGTGGGCAACCTCAACCTCGGCGCGGCCAACCGCGCGGTGTGGCCGCTGCTGGTGATCGGTGTCGGCGTGGCGCTGGTGTGGCGGCAGGCCGACAACGCCCGCAAGGCGCACTGGGTCGAGATGAGCCACGGCAAGCGGTTCTGGCCGCTGGTGCGCGCCGCGGGCGGCATCGTGCTGGTGATCGCCGGGGTGACCGGCTTCATCGTGGTGCGCGGCTCGGGCGGGCACCTCGGCGGCATCCTCCAGGCCGCGCTCGCCGTGCTGGTCGGGGTGGCGCTGATCGCCGGCCCGTACCTGGTGCGGATGACGCAGGACCTGTCCGCGGAGCGGCTGATGCGCATCCGCGCCCAGGAGCGGGCCGAGGTCGCCGCCCATGTGCACGACTCGGTGCTGCACACGCTCACGCTGATCCAGCGGCACGCGGACGAGCCGCGCGAGGTGGCCCGGCTGGCCCGGGCCCAGGAGCGGGAGCTGCGCGCGTGGCTGTACCGCCCGGAGGGCACCGGCCGCGACGACGAGCCGACCACGCTGGCCGAGGCCGTACGGGCCGCCGCCGCGGAGGTGGAGGACGCGCACGGCGTGCCGGTGGAGGTGGTGTGCGTCGGCGACAGCCCGCTGGACGAGCGGCTGGTGGCGCAGATGCAGGCCGCGCGCGAGGCCATGGTCAACGGTGCGAAGTACGGTGGCGGCGGCGCGGTCCAGGTCTACGCGGAGGTCGAGGAGGCGAAGGTGTTCGTCTCGGTGCGCGACCACGGCCCCGGTTTCGACCTCGACCAGGTTCCCGGCGACCGCATGGGCGTAAGAGAATCGATCATCGGACGGATGCGGCGCAACGGCGGTGAGGCCCGGCTGCGGGCGGCGCCCGGCGGCGGCACGGAAGTCGAACTGGAGATGGAGAGGGTGGCGGCGGCATGACTACGCCCACGGGAGACGAGCGACGGGTCCGGGTGGTGCTCGTCGACGACCACCGCATGTTCCGCACCGGGGTCCAGGCGGAGATCGGGGTCACCGCGGAGACCGGGGTCGAGGTGGTCGGCGAGGCCGCCGACGTGGACCAGGCGGTCAGCGTGGTGACCGCGACCCGGCCCGAGGTGGTGCTGCTCGACGTCCACCTGCCCGGCGGCGGCGGGGTGGAGGTGCTGCGGCGGTGCGCGGCGCTCAGCGCCGACCCGGAGCGGCCGGTGCGGTTCCTGGCGCTGTCGGTGTCCGACGCGGCCGAGGACGTGATCGGGGTCATCCGCGGCGGTGCGCGCGGCTATGTCACCAAGACCATCACCGGGCCCGACCTGGTCGACTCGATCTTCCGGGTGCGCGACGGCGACGCGGTGTTCTCGCCGCGGCTGGCCGGCTTCGTGCTCGACGCGTTCGCGTCCACCGACGCGCCGCCGGTGGACGAGGACCTCGACCGGCTCACCCAGCGCGAGCGGGAGGTGCTGCGGCTGATCGCGCGCGGCTACGCCTACAAGGAGATCGCGAAGCAGCTGTTCATCTCGGTGAAGACGGTGGAGTCGCACGTCTCCGCGGTGCTGCGGAAGCTGCAGCTGTCCAACCGGCACGAGCTGACGCGGTGGGCGACCGCGCGGCGGCTGGTGTGATCCGCCGCCGGGCGCCGCACCGTCAGCCGTCCTCCTCGTCGGCGGGCCAGACCAGGGTGTAGTCGGGGGTGGGGGCGGTGCGCTGTTCCACGGGGGTGTGCAGGGAGTCCATGGGGACGTCGTCGGGCACCGCGCAGCGGCTGAGGTGGACACCGGTCAGGCAGCGCCCGCACCAGAAGGACGCGTAGCCGACGCGGTCGGCCGGCAGGCCGCAGAAGGTCAGGTTCAGCTCGGGCGCGGCGCAGTTGGGGCAGGGCATGTCGGGGGCCGCCGCGGGTAGCCGGTCGTAGCGCTGCCGGAAGGCCGCCATCCAGTCGCCCCAACTCGCCTCCAGGGCTTGCATCGGTGGTTCTCCCGTCGGGTCGGCTCATCGGGCGAACGTAGACACTACGCCGGTGGGCCGCGGCGCCGGCCTGAATGCCCGAACCGTGACCTTCTCCGGGCGCCCGATGCGGCGGTCGGTCCCGTTATGCCGGGGTGGCCGCGGTGGAGACCACGTCGGCGACCACGCAGCTGACGTTGTCCGGGCCGCCCGCGGCGTTGGCCAGCGCGATCAGTGCGGCCGTGGCGGCATCGGGTGCGGCCTCGGTGGTGAGCACCCGGCGGATCTCCTCCGCGGAGGCGGCCGCGGGCAGCCCGTCGGAGCACAGCAGGTAGCGGTCGCCGGGTCGCGGCTCGTGCAGCTTCAGGTCGGCGGAGGGCGCCGGGCTGCCGGACAGCAGGGCGCGCAGCAGCAGGGCGCGGTCGGGGTGGGAGGCGGCCTCGGCCTCGGTGAGGCGGCCGTCGTCGACCATGGACTGCACGAGCGTGTGGTCGTGGGTGATCAGGAACAGCTCGCCGTCGCGCAGCAGGTACGCGCGGCTGTCGCCGATGTGCACCAGGGCGAGGTGGGTGCCGGTCCACAGCATGGCGGTCAGGGTGGTGCCGTCGGGGATCGCGCCCTCCTCGCGCGGGCCGGGGCCGGGGCCGGTGCTGGTGCTGGTGCCGCCACCGGTGCCGCCCCCGGTACTGGCGTCGACCGCGCGGGCCGCGGCCTCCACCGCGTCCTGGAGGACGTTGAGCAGGTTGCCCGGCGGGAGCGCCCCGGCCGTCTCGAGGCCGGTGAGTGCCTCGATCGCGGCGGCGCTGGCCGGGGCGCCGGCCGGCCCGAAGCCGTCGGCGACCGCGAGCAGCCGGTCGCCGGCGTGGACCGCGTCCTGGTTTCCCGGCCGGACCAGGCCCGCGTCCGAGCGGGCGGCGTAGCGGAGGGTGAGTGTGCCGTGGGACATGGGTGGTTCCTCTCTTGACGTGGTGGGACCTGCGGTGCTCCCCGGCCCCCCGGGTGCGGGGTTCAGGTGCGCGAGCACGAACGCGGTGAGGTCGCGCCGCGCGGCCGTCTCCGCCTCCACCTGCGCCCAGTACCCGCGCACCTCCTGCGCGGCCGCCGCGTTCGTGGCGCACGCGCAGACCCGCCGGATGCGGGCCAGCGGCATGCCGATCCGCCGCAACCACGCCACCAGCCGGGCCCGTTCGAGCTGCTCGGGCGCGTAGAACCGGTATCCGGTGGCGGGGTCCACCCGGGCCGGGGTGAGCAGCCCGAGGTCGTCGTACAGCCGCAGGGCCTTCGCCGACAGCCGGGCCGCCGCGGCGAACGCCCCGATGGTCAGCAGCGGCGCTCCGCTCGTGGTCATACAGTTCTCCTTCCAGTCACCGCGCGGGGCGGGACCGGGCCGGGGACAGGGCCGCGGGTCGGCGGGGGTGGCCCGGTGGGGCCGGTGCGACCACAATGGGGGCTGTCCCAAGGGCAAGGTCAAGCAGGGGGCTTCGTCATGACCGCACACCGGATCGCGCCGGCGGAAGCCGCCTTCTACACCGCGCAGAGCGTCTTCTCCGACCCGGGCGAACTCGTCGGCTGGTACGCCGACCTGCCCCGGGACGTCGGCGAACTCGCCCGGGTGGTGCGGGAGGTGATGGTCCACCGCGTGGAGGGCGGCCAGTTCGGGGTGCCGATCGCCGAGGACCGGATGCGGGACGACGCGGAGACCCGCTACGTGGACGACATCCTGCGGCTGGTGGTCAGCCGGGACGGGGCGCCGCTGCGCAAGGGGCGCGACCTGGCCGACCGGTTCGTGGGGATCTGCCGGGACTTCACGCTGCTGCACGTGTCGCTGCTGCGCCACGTCGGCATTCCGGCGCGGCTGCGCTCCGGGTTCGCCGACTACTTCGGCACCGACGGCTTCCACTTCGACCACGTCGTCACCGAGTACTGGGACGACGAGCGCGGCTGGCTGCTGGCCGACGCGCAGATCGCCGACCCCGCGTGGTACCCGATGCCGTTCGAGGCGACCGACGTGCCGCGGGACCGCTTCCTCGTCGCGGGCGAGGCGTGGCGGCAGATCCGCGCCGGGACCGCGGACCCGCTGTCCTTCGGGCTCCACCTGCCGCAGGGGCCGATGGTGGGGGAGCGGTTCGTGGCGGGCGACATCCGGCTCGACCTGGCCGCCCTCAACAAGGTGGAGACCCTGCTGTGGGACGTGTGGGGCCCCGGCTCTGAGGCCGACCCGGAGTGCGCCGGCGGCACCGGACTGCCCGCCGGGCTCCGCGACCTGTACGACATCGCGGCCCGCGTCACCAGCGGCGAGGTGTCCTTCGCCGAGGTCCGCGCGCTCTTCGCCGACCACGACGGCCTGCGTACCCCGGCGACCGTGCTGTCCCTGGCCCCCTTCAACGGCCCCAGCCGGGTCACCCTGCGCTGAGCCGGACCACCCCCTGCGTCGCGCCGAGCCGAGCCGCGCCGGGCCGGGCGCCGCCGCTCCTTCGTCGAGGAGGCCCGGCAGCACCGCGCACGGGGGGACGCGGCGCCGCCGGGCTCGGCGGAGGTGGCCGCGCCGCGGGCGGACCGACGGCGATGGGAACCGACCACCTGCCGACGACGCTAAGCCTTCACCCGGCCCCGCCCCGCCCCGCTGTCCGGGACTGCCCGCAATTCGTCGCGGCCGACCGGATGCGGCCCGGTTGCGACGGGCGCGCTGCCCGCATCCCGGCGCCCGGCGACCGAACCCCGCCATCGGGCACCCCGCCCGCCGCCGGCTGCTATGCGCGCCGTAGGGTCCGGCGCATGGACACCCTCATCAATGTCTTCGTCGGGCTGCACATCATCGGCATCGCGGCGCTGCTGGGCGGCTTCCTCACCCAACTCAAGGTGCTGGGCCCCGGCCGCGCCGAGCCGCGCTTCGTGCCCGGCATGCTCTACGGCGCGTGCACGATGCTGGTGACCGGCGTCGCCCTGGTCGGTCTGGCGCACGCCGATGACCGGCACATCAGCAACGTCAAGATCGGCGTCAAGCTGGCCGTGCTGCTGGTGATCCTCGCGCTGGTCTACGTCAAGCGCGACGACGAGAAGGTGGAGACGGCCCTGTTCGGCGCGGTCGGCGGCCTGACCGTCGTCAACATCTTCATCGCGGTGCTCTGGACCTGAGCACCGCGACGAAGACGGGGGTGAACGGGCTCGGGGCGCGTCAGACGATGCGGCGGGCCGTGGCGAACGGCATCCAGCTCAGCGGGGCGACCTCGACCGTGGCGCCCGTGTGCGGGGCGTGCACGATGTTGCCGTTGCCGATGTAGATCCCGACGTGGCTGAGGCCGGAGTAGAAGAACACCAGGTCGCCCGGGCGCAGATCGGCCTCGGAGACCGCGGTGCCCTGCTTGGCCTGGTCCCAGGTGGTGCGCCCGAGGCTGATCCCGGCGGCCTTGTAGGCGGCCTGGGTCAGGCCCGAGCAGTCGTACGAACCGGGGCCGGTGGCTCCGTAGACGTACGGCTTGCCCTGCTGCGCCAGCGCGAACTGGATCGCGGTGGCGGCGCGGCCGGTCGCGGTGCCGGTGTACGTGGGGGTGGTGCTGGAGGACGACGAGGACGACGACGAGGAGGAAGTCGTCGTCTTCGGCTGCTGGAGCGCGGCGAGCTTCTTCTTCTGCTCCGCGGTGAGGCTGTTGAGCAGCTTCTGCGCGGCGGCCAGCTTCGTCTGCACGCTCTTCTTCTGCGTGGCGAGCGTGGTCTGCGAGGACGTCAGCTTCTTCAGGCTCGCGGTGGCCTGGGCGCGCTGGACCGACGCCTGCTCCTGCTGGATCTTGAACTTCTGGAGCGCCTGCTCCTGCGTGGCGGTCAGCCGGTCCAGCAGGTGGTTCTGCGACAGGAAGCTCTCCGGGTCGTCGGAGAAGAGCAGCTGCGTGGTGGCACCGAAGCCGCCGGTGCGGTACTGCTCGGCGGCGAACTGCCCCAGCACGCGCCGGGACTCGTTCATCTGCTCGGTCTTGTCGGCGACCTGGGCCAGCAGTTGGTTGGTCTTGGCGCGCTGGGTCGCCGTCTGCTCCTTGGCCTGGTCGTACTTCTGCGTGGCGACCTCGGCCTGCTGGTTGAGCGTGTCGACCTGCTTCTTGACCTGGCTGATCGACGGCTGCGAGGGCTTCGCGGGGGCCGCGCTCGCCGTCTCGCTCAGGAGGGTGACCGATGCGATGGCCGCGGTGGTGAGACCGACGGCGGCCCGGGTGCCGGTCGACGCGAGGAGCGGGGTACGCGGCTTGCGGTGCGACGCCAAGGAGGCGACTCCTTCCGTGGACCGCCGACCGGGTTAGCTGACGGGTTCGGGCGGGGAAGGTCGCCCTACGGTGCGGACGCGGGTCGCGTCTGCCCCGATTCACCCCAAAGTGCCTCTGGGTCCCCGGTTCCGGCGCCGGCCGGATTAGGCGGAGGTGATGCGCTGCCGGACCTTCGCCGACGGGAGGCGGACCACCTAGCGGGTTACCGTAGTCAACTTCAGCGGATCTCGGGGAGTTTGGATCGCAATGTGACCGAAATCGCTCTGTGACCTTGGGTTTTGCGGACTTGCTGATCGGACATCCGGGTCATGCGGTGGCGACCCGGACGAGACGGCCGACGCGCCCCTATTACGGGCGGACGGCCGCATAGAAGGTCATCTCGGTGATGGGCGCGATCTTCACCACGGTGCCGGTGTGCGGGGCGTGGATCATCTCGCCGCCGCCGATGTAGAGCCCGACGTGCTCGTCGTCGTCGAAGAAGACCAGGTCGCCGGGTTGGAGGTCGGACTCCGAGACCCGGGTGCCCACGTTCACCTGGTCGTAGGTGGTGCGCGGCAGGGTGACGCCCGCGGCCTTGTAGGCGGCCTGGGTCAACCCCGAGCAGTCGTAGGAGTCCGGGCCGGTGGCGCCCCACACGTACGGCTTGCCGAGCTGCTTGCGGGCGAAGGCGATGGCCTGCTCGGCGGCCGTCGAGGAGGACGTGGACGTGGACGTGGTGGCGGACGCGGTGGCGGCGGCCTTCGCGGCCTGCGCCTGCTTCGCCTTCTCCTGGGCGGCGATCTGCTCCGCCTTCTTCTTCGCCTCGGCCTCCTGCTTCGCCTGGAGCTCCGCCAGCCGCTTCTTCTCCTGCGCGGTGAGGCTGTTGAGCAGCTTCTGCGCCGCGCCGAGCTTCGTCTGCACCTCCTGCTTGGCGGACTTCAGCTCGCTCTGCTTGGCCGTCAGCGTGGCCAGGCTCTTGGCCGCCTCGACCCGCTGCTGGGTGACGGCGACCTGCTGGGTCTGGTAGGAGACGACCGCGGCCCGCTCGCGCTTGCCCATCACGTCCGTGAGGTGGATCTCGGCGGCGAGGTCCTGCGGGTTGTCCGACAGCAGGTAGCGGCTGGTGCTCATGTCGCCGCCGCTGCGGTACTGCGCCGCCGCGAACTCGCCCAGCACGCGCCGCGAGTCGTTGAGCTTCTGCGTCTTCTGGGCGACCTGCGCGAGCAGCTTGTTGACCTTCGCGTTCTGCGAGGTGGTCTGCTCCTGCGCCTGGTCGTACTTCTGGGTCGCCGCCTCCGCCTGCTGGTTGAGGGCGTCGACCTGCTTCTTGACCTCGCTGATCGACGGCTGCGCGGGCTTCGCGGGCGCGGGGGTGGCGCTCGCGCTCTCGCTGAGCAGCGTGACGGTGGCCAGCGCGGCGGTGGTGATCCCCACGGCCGCGCGCGGGCCGGGGGTGCTCAGGAGCGCGGTACGGGCCTTACGGTGCGTCGCCATGGCGGACGGACTCCTCTCGGACGCTGCCGGTTCCGGCTGGTGCGGCACGCTAGCCAAAGCCCGGCACGGCTGGGAAGGGCGATGTCCGATAAGGGTCGATACCTTTTCGTAATCTTTTGCCGAAGCCTCGCCGGCGTCACCCAGCGTGGCGAGCGGGCTACCCGGGCGAGGAGTTTCCTGTGCGTACGGCCTGCATTCGCTGTGCGCCTGCGGTGTGGTGGGGCCGCGCTGAGGCTGAGCCGGGGGAGTCCGCGCGGCGACTTCCGCGGACCGGCCTGAGCTGTCGGCGGTCGGCCCTAGACTCGGGAGGCGATGAGCAGCCTCTTTGACGACAGCTTCCTGGACGGTCTGGACGCGGCCCACGGGCCCGCCGACAGCGAGCAGCCCCCGCCACCGGACGACGGCCCCGGCGGCGAGGAGGTCCCGCACGACCTGTTCCAGGGGCGGTACGACGACCCGCCGGCACACGACGCGCACTACCGCAACGGCGCGCCGCGCCCCGTGCTCGACCCCGCGCAGCTCGTCGCGGGGCTCAACGAACAGCAGCGGGCGGCCGTGGAGCACCACGGCGGGCCGCTGCTCATCGTCGCCGGCGCCGGCTCCGGCAAGACCCGCGTGCTCACCCACCGCATCGCCCACCTGCTCGCCGCCCGCGACGTGCACCCCGGCTCCATCCTCGCCATCACCTTCACCAACAAGGCCGCGGGCGAGATGAAGGAGCGGGTCGAGGAGCTGGTCGGGCCGCGCGCAAACGCGATGTGGGTCTCGACCTTCCACAGCGCCTGCGTGCGCATCCTGCGCCGCGAGTCCAAGACCCTCGGCTTCACCTCGTCGTTCTCGATCTACGACGCCACCGACGCGCGCCGGCTGATGGCCCTGGTCTGCCGGGACCTGGACCTCGACCCCAAGCAGTTCCCGCCCAAGTCGTTCAGCGCCCAGGTCTCCAACCTGAAGAACGAACTGGTCGACCACGAGACGTTCGCCGCGCGCGCCGAGAATCCCTTCGAGCGCAAGCTCGCCGAGGCGTACGCGATGTACCAGGCCAGGCTGCGCGACGCGAACGCGCTGGACTTCGACGACATCATCATGACCACCGTCAACCTGCTCCAGGCGTTCCCCGACGTCGCCGAGCACTACCGGCGGCGCTTCCGGCATGTCCTCGTCGACGAGTACCAGGACACCAACCACGCCCAGTACACCCTGGTCCGCGAACTCGTCGGCACCGGCGCCGAGCCCGCGGACGGCGCCCCCGCCACGCCCATGGCCGAGCTGTGCGTCGTCGGCGACGCCGACCAGTCGATCTACGCCTTCCGCGGCGCCACGATCCGCAACATCCTCCAGTTCGAGGAGGACTACCCGCAGGCCCGCACCATCCTGCTGGAGCAGAACTACCGCTCCACCCAGAACATCCTCAGCGCGGCCAACGCCGTCATCGAGCGCAACGCCGGGCGCCGCGCGAAGAACCTGTGGACGCAGTCCGGCGAGGGCCCCGTCATCACCGGCTACGTCGCCGACCAGGAGCACGACGAGGCGCAGTACGTCGCCGAGGAGATCGACCGGCTCACCGACGCCGGCGACGCCCGCCCCGGCGACGTCGCCGTCTTCTACCGCACCAACGCCCAGTCCCGGGTCTTCGAGGAGGTCTTCATCCGGGTCGGCCTGCCCTACAAGGTCGTCGGCGGCGTCCGCTTCTACGAGCGCCGCGAGGTCCGCGACGTGCTGGCCTACCTGCGGGTGCTCGCCAACCCCGAGGACGCCGTGCCGCTGCGCCGCATCCTCAACGTGCCCAAGCGCGGCATCGGCGAGCGCGCCGAGGCGATGATCGACGCGCTCGGCCGACGCGAGGGCATCTCCTTCCCGCAGGCGCTGCGGCGCGTCGACGAGGCGTACGGCATGGCCGCGCGCTCGGCCAACGCGGTCAAGCGGTTCAACACGCTCATGGACGAGCTGCGCACCGTCGTGGAGTCCGGGGCGGGCCCGGCCGTCGTCCTGGAAGCGGTGCTGGAACGCACCGGCTACCTCGCCGAGTTGCAGGCGTCCACCGACCCGCAGGACGAGACCCGGGTGGAGAACCTCCAGGAGCTCGCCGCCGTCGCCCTGGAGTTCGAGCAGGAGCGGGAGGGCGAGGAGAGCGGGTCGCTCGCCGAGTTCCTGGAGCGCGTCGCGCTCGTCGCCGACTCCGACCAGATCCCCGACTCGCCCGACGGTGAGGAGGACACCGGCGGCGTGATCACCCTGATGACGCTGCACACCGCCAAGGGCCTGGAGTTCCCGGTGGTGTTCCTGACCGGCATGGAGGACGGGGTCTTCCCGCACATGCGCGCCCTCGGGCAGGTCAAGGAGCTGGAGGAGGAGCGGCGGCTGGCCTATGTCGGCATCACCCGCGCCCGCAACCGGCTCTACGTCACCCGGTCGATGATGCGCAGCGCCTGGGGGCAGCCCTCCTACAACCCGCCCTCCCGCTTCCTGGAGGAGATCCCCGACGCGCTCATAGAGTGGAAGCGCACTGGGCGGCCCCAGTCCGCCGGCTCGGGCGGCGGCAGCGGCTCCAGGGCGGCGGCGTCCGCCGCGTCCTCCGTCACCGCCCGCGGGCGCTCGGGCACCGGCGGCTTCGCCACGCGCCGCTCCGCCGGCGACCGCCCGGTGATCTCCCTGTCGGTCGGCGACCGCGTCACCCACGACCAGTTCGGGCTCGGCACCGTCATCGCCGTGACCGGGCGCCCCGGCGACGAGAAGGCCACCATCGACTTCGGCGACGAGCGGCCCAAGCAGCTCCTGCTGCGCTACGCCCCGGTCGAGAAGCTGTAGCGGGTCGCCCCGGCGGACCAGGCCGGGGGCCGGGGGCGCGCGGCTACCGCGGGTCGAGGCCGTGGGAGAGCAGCCAGGGCAGCGGGTCGATCGGGGACCCGCCGCCCGGCCGGACCTCCAGGTGGAGGTGCGGCCCGGTGGTGTTGCCGGTGTTGCCCGAGTAGGCGATCACCGTCCCGGCCTTGACCTTGCCGGACCGGATCTTCGTGCTGCTCAGGTGGCAGTACCAGGTCTCGGTGCCGTCCGGCGCGGTGACGATCGCCATGTTGCCGTAGGAGCTGTTCCACTGGGTGCGCACGGTGCCGTCGGTCACGGCCATCACCGGCGTGCCGACCTGCACCGGGAAGTCGATGCCGGTGTGCAGCGCCATCCAGTGCTCGCCGGACTGCCCGAAGTAGGCGCTCAGGCCCTTCTGCTTGACCGGCAGCACGTACTTCGGCCGCAGCGCCTCCTTGCGGGCGGCCGCCTCCTCCGCGGCCTTCTTCGCCGCCGCCTGCCGGTCCGCGAGGTCCACCCGCTCCTGGGAGCGGCTGGCGCGGGTGGCGAAGTCGTCGGCGTCCCGGCTCACCCCGCTCAACTGCCGGTCCAGCTGGGTGGTCGGCGCCTTGCCGGTGGCCGCGTCGGCGGTCGTCTTCGACGCGTCGTGGCCCACGCCGACCCCGCCGTACGCCGCCGCGCCGACCGCCGCGACGCCCATCACGGCCACCGACGGCACCCCGACGGTCAGCAGCGCCGAGCGGCGGGCCGGCTTGCGGCGGCGGCTGCGGGCGGTGGGCACCTCGTCGGCGGTGAAGTCGTGCCGTACCGGCGCCTCGTCGGCGGGCAGGTCGAACGCGAGGTCCGCGCCGAGCAGTTCGGTGTCGTCGGGGGCCGGGGCAGCGCTGCTGACCGTCGGGGTGCCGCGGGTAGCCGTCATGGTGGTGGTCGCGCCCACGGCCGCGGTGGCGGCGGCCGAACCGGGCGCGGCGGCAGGCGCGTCGAAGCCGGTGCCGTAGCCGCCGGCGGTGGGGCCGGCGGGCGCCTCGTACGCCTCGGGGGCCTCGGGGGCCGCGAAGGGCGCGGTCACCTGCTCGTAGATCCCGGTGTCGCCGCCGCTGTCGTAGCCGTAGCCGTAGCCGTCGTGGACCGGGTAGGCCCCGGAGTCCCACTCCTGCTGCTGCGGGTAGGCCGGCTGCTGGGCGGTCTGCCAGGCGGTGGTGTCGTAGCTGCCCGTGTCGTAGTAGGCGGTGCCGGTGGCCGGGGCGGCGTACGGGTCGTAGACCGGGTGGGCGCCGGTGTCGTAGCCGCCGACGGCGTAGGTCCCGGTGTCGTACCCGTTCGGGTCGTAGCCGCTGTGGCCGTTGTAGCCGTACGCGTACGGGTCGTAGCCGCCGGAGGGGGCCTGCTGCGCCGCGTCCGGGTCGTAGCCGTAGGCGTACTGCTGGTCGTACGGCGCGGCCTGCTGCGGGATGGGGGCGTAGCTGTAGCTGTCGGTCGTGTCATCCGCGTATGTGGTGCCGACAGTCGGGTAGGAACCCGAGGAGTAGGCGTCGTACGCGTGGGCGTCGTGGCCGGAGTCGTACTCCGACGGAGGACGTGGGTTCACCGCCAGCTTCTCTTTCGCCTAGGCAGCAGGAGAATTAGCGGCGACTGTAGCCCTCCGCACCGGCCGCGGACAATCTTCCGGCCCGACCTGGCGCCCGCCTTGCCCGGTGTTCGGTTGGTATTCGACCGTTATGTGTCCGTTATGCGGCGTCGATGGCGGCGGGCAGCGGGCCCGGTCCGGACAGGGCCCGCCTGACCTCCGCGGCCACCGAGCCGTGCACCGGCAGGGCCAGATGGCCGATCCCGCGGACCTGGATGTTGTCCACGGACAGGTCCGGGTGTTCGAGGCGCGCCGACTCGACGGGGATCATGAACTCGTCGAGGTCGCTCCAGAACGCCGCGAACCGGGTCCGGCAGCCCGGCGCGGGGGCCGCCAGCTCCGCCAGCACGGGCGAGCCGGGCCGCATCTGGCGGGCCAGCGGGTGGGGCGCCAAGGCGGGCACCGCGCGGGTGCCGGAGTGCGGGGTGCCCATGGTGACCAGGGTCCGCACCCGGGCGTCGCCGCCCAGCCGCTGGATGTAGTAGCGGGCGACCAGGCCGCCCAGGCTGTGGCCCACGATGTCCACCCGCTCGTGCCCGTTCTCCGCGCAGACCCGCTCGATGTGCGGGCCGAGCATCGCGGCCGCGGTGCGGATGTCGCCGGTCAGCGGGGAGTAGTTGAGCGCCTGGACCCGGGTCCAGCCGTGCCGCAGCAGCGAGCGGCGCAGCAGGGCGAAGGCCGAGCGGTTGTCCACGAAGCCGTGCAGCAGCAGGACCGGGGGCTGCCCGTGCCCCTCGCGCTCCGCGGGCGGGGCGCCCTGCGCGGCGCGCTCGGGGAGCATCCCGGTGGGATAGAGCAGCAGGTGCCCGGCGAACAGGGCGAGGTCGATGGCGGCGACCTTGGCCAGCTCGGCGCCGTGCCGTCCCCACAGCGCGTGACCGGGGATACGGTCCCGCCGGCCGTCGTCCGGGGCGTCGCGGGGTGTCGGCCCCGGGTCCGGCTCGCTTTCCGAGGACTGGGCGGCCATGGCCCACCTCCCGTCGCGGCGCCCGGGTCGTCGTCGAACCGGGTGCCCTCAGCGGGAGCCGGAGCGGGCGCCGTGCCGCCGCGCCCTGCGGCTCGACACGCGGCGGCACGACACCCTGGCTGCGGCTCCCGAAGGACGAGCCGGGCGTCCCCCCGGCTCCCGGCGTGTCCCTCGCCGGCCACCGCGGGCAGCCCCGGCCCTGGTCGTGAATGTGTCCCACTGTGTGATTTCCCCCTCGCCGCCTCCCGTAAAACTGTCGGGCGCGGCGCGCGGGCGCTAACGTTCGTTTACGCGGTACGGCCCGCGTCCCATGGTGAGGGAGGCAGCGAATGGGAGTGTCCGGACAGATCCGCGTGGTGGTCGCCAAGCCCGGGCTCGACGGGCATGACCGCGGCGCCAAGGTGATCGCGCGTGCCCTGCGCGACGCGGGCATGGAGGTCATCTACACCGGGCTGCACCAGACGCCCGAGCAGGTGGTGGACACCGCGATCCAGGAGGATGCCGACGCGATCGGGCTCTCCATCCTCTCCGGCGCCCACATGACGCTCTTCGCCAGGGTGGTCGAGCTGCTGCGCGAGCGCGACGCGGCCGACATCAAGGTCTTCGGCGGCGGCATCATCCCCGACGCCGACATCCCGCCGCTCACCGAACTCGGCGTGGCCGCGATCTTCACCCCCGGCACCTCCACGGGCGAGGTCGTCGACTGGGTCCGCGCCAACATCGGCCAACCCGCCTGACGTGCAGGGTCACTCCGCCCGCAGCAGCCCCGGGTCCGGCCGCCGCCCGGTCATCAGCAGCGCCGAGGGCGCCGCGGCAAGCATGCCCGCGACCGCGACGCCCCCCAGCACCAGCAGCGCGGCCGGGTGCGCCCCGACGTGGCCCGTGGTGATCCGGTCGAAGGCCGCGTTCAGCAGGAGGTCCACCCCGACCGCCAGCCCGCACCCGAGAGCCATCGGCAGGTTCAGGTACCACAGCTGCGCGCGCCTCAGCACGGCGGTGTCCGCGCCCGTCACCACCAACGCCGCCGTTGCCCGGCGTCGCCCCACCGCTGCATCACACCCGGTGACCACGAGAGTGACCAGCAACAGCACCCCGATCACCGCGGCCACCGCCAGCGTGACGATGCGGTACGGCGCCAAGCCCGCTTTCGATGCGGCGAGTTGGGCCGCCGTGCTGTCCAGCGACGCGGCGGGGTCGGCGGCCAGCACCCGCGATCGTACGGCTGCCTCCGTGGCCGACCCGCCGTCGGTGAGGACGAGCGTCGCGGCAGGGCGCGGCAGGGGCAGCCCGGCGAGGGCGGGACTGCCGGGTGGGACCACCACGTCGGCGGTGAAGGCCGCCGCACCGTCCACGTCGGGAAGCACCAGGGTCCGCGCGGGAACTGTCAGCGTCACCCGCGGCCCGGCCGCGGCGGGATCGGCCGCGTAGAGCATGGTGACGCGCTGCCCGGCGGCCGCGAGCGACGGGCGGTCCGGTGCGGCCAGCCGGAACGGACCGCTCGGGCAGTGCCGCAGTGCGTCCGGCCAGATCACTTTCAACTGGGCACAGTCGGCCACCAGTACGGAGACAGGTGACGGGACCTCACCCGGTCCGGCGGCCGGTTCCTGGTAGGTACGTAGCGGCACCGCACCGCGCACGCCGGGCAGCGAACCGAAGGGCAGCCGTGCCACTGCCGCAGACGGCTGCTCCACCGTCACGGCCTTCCCCGCCGGAGTGCGCAGCGTCCGGACCAGGAAATCGGTGGCCGCGTGGTCGTACGTCGACAGCAGCAGCCCGGCGGTGGACAGAGCCACCATCCCCACCACGAGAGCCGCGGAGGCCCGCGCGGTGTCGCCGAAGCCGCGCTCAAGTCGGCGGCCCGCCAGTTGGAGCGACAACCGGCGGGTGCGGCGGCCCCGCGTCGATGCCACCCCCCGTACCGCGAGGGGCAGCGCCAGTGGCACTCCGAGCAGGCTCAACACCATGCTGAGATAGAGCAGCGCGAGCGGCAGTGTCTGGTCGCCACCGGAACCGCCCTGGTGATGGAGCGTCAACCCGACAAGGATGAGCAGCCCGCCGACCAGCGGCAGTGCGGCACGCCATCGCAAGGGCCGCGGTTCGGCGGCGCGCCGGACCGCGTACGGGGCCGCCACCGCCCGGGCCGCGCCGCGTCGCGCGATGCCCACGCCGACCAATGGCAGCAGCAGGGTCGCAGCGATGCCGAACGCTCCCGGCCGCGCGTCGTGCGGGAAGAAGCTCAGCCATGGAACGGGCAGGAGTCGGGCCGGGAGGAAGAACAGCCACCCGGCCGCGACGCCCAGGGCGCACACGAACAGCACCTCGCCGGTGAGTACGGCACCGGCCTGTCTGCGGGTCGCACCACTGAGGCGCAGCGCGGCGATCCGTCGGTGCCGCCGTTCCGAGGAGACCCGCACACAGGCGCTCACCAGGATGGCGAGCGGGACGCAGACCAGGGCGGTCACCGCAGCCGTGGTGGTGTAGACCGTCTGCACCCGGGAGTCCGCGACCCTCCCGCCGACCGCGTCGTCACCGAACCCGAAGGCGCGCACCGCACCTTCACGTCCCTGGAGCGGGCTGTAGCCGACCCAGGCGGTCAGTTCGTCCGGACTGCCCAGTCCGGCGTCACCGATCAGTGTGTGATGCCCGCCGCAGTAGCGGCGGCGCAGTTGGTCGGCGCCCGGCGTTTCCATCAGCCGCGCGAGGGCGGGCGACACGACGCAGTCGGAAGGTGAAGGCAGCCGGCCCATGCCCGGCGGAGGTATCACGCGTCCGCCCCCTGGGGTGGTGCGATCCACCAGCACACGGCGGATTCGCGATCCCTGCCAAAGGTCGGTGTCCTGACGGGTCCATACGTATGGCTCGGCCGCCGTGCCTTCGCGTGTCGGCGCCATGGCCGCGGTGCGGTCGATCCGGGTGACGGCGATGTGCGCCGCGGCGCCTGTGCACAGCAGGGCGAACATGGCCACTGCCACGCCGAAAGCGGCGAGGCCGGTGCGCAGCCACGTCTCCTTGTCACCTCGCACTGCGTGCCGTACGCCGAGGCCGAGACCGTTCAACGGGTGCTCGTCTCCTCGGCGGTGACCTGGCCGTCCGCTACGTGCACGACGCGGTCGGCCGACTCGGCCACCCGCATGTCGTGGGTGACCAGGAGGACCGCGCTGCCCTGGCCGCGTGACAGCTCCCGCAGAGCGGTCAGTACGGTTCGGCTGCTGTGGCTGTCCAGTGCGCCGGTGGGTTCGTCGGCGAACACCACGCTGGGTCGGTGCACGAGCGCTCGGGCCACCGCCGCACGTTGCATCTGCCCGCCGGACACCTGCCCGGGGCGGCGGCCGCCCAGCGCGGCGATGCCAAGGGACTCCAGCATCGCCGCGGCCCGGCGTTCGGCTGCTCTGCGTCCCACGCCCGCGAAGCGCAACGGCAAGGAGACATTCTCCAACAGGCTCAACTCCGCGACCAGTTCACCGAACTGGAAGACGAACCCGAACTTCGTCTGGCGCAGTGCGCTGAGCTGGTCGTCGTCGGCCCGGTCGATCCGGAAACCGTCCAGGTCGACCGTGCCCTTGTCGGGCCGGACGATACCCGCGAGGCAGTGCAGCAGTGTGGACTTCCCGGAACCGCTGCTCCCCACCACGGCGACCATCTCGCCGTCCCGCACGTTCAGTGAGGCACCGGACAGCGCACGGTCGTCGCCGTAGGCGACATACAGCGAGTCTGCACGCAACACGGGCGGCTCCAAGGACGTTCATCGCGGGCGGTCACGCCGGGCACCCGCTGACCGAGCCCCCGAAACTCCGGACCCGGCGAGCATATGTCCGCCGGGTCCGGAGTGCTATCAGGGGATGTTCCAGTGGTATGTCGACGAGCAGTTGTCCGGTTCGAGCTGGACATCTCGGCAGACGCGGAAGTAGAGGTCTTCGAACGACCCGTCTCCGTTCTGTCGAGCATCGACCACCGATATGGTACTACCGTTGCCCTTGCTGTTCCGCAGGTGCACATGGCCGAACCCGTCCTGCCACCAGTCGACGTACACCGAGTGGCTGTCTCCGGAAGTGTCGGAGAGCGAGCAATTTATCTGTGCGTGATCATCGTGGATGAGCACCTTCCACGTGTAGAACGAACACGTGGCCCGTGCTCCGGTGGTGCTGCGCGTGACCGCTGAGGATTGTGCCGCGGACGCCTCGGTGACGGTGAGAGCCATCACCCCTGCGGTCAGAGCCGCTGCGAGCGCAAGGCGACGAATCATCTATTCCCCCCTGGCATAGTTCGTCCCATGGGTTGCCGGAGTTCTGTGGCTCCTGCCGCCCATGTGCCGATCAGATTCGGAATGACATTATCCGTGCCCCGTTTTCTGCGCAAGCAAATAGCGATTTCGTCAGGAGGTGCGGGCTGGGCGTCGGGAGGGGGCTTCCGCTCCTGTCAAGCGTTCTTTCGGGCGACGCTGGCCGGATTTTCGCCAATCCGATGGCCCGGAGGGTCGGATTCCGCGCGCAGGCCGTCCGGATGGAACCATTCCGCTGCTCCGAATTGAGAAAAAGCGGAATGGTGGACTGTTTCTTCGGGCATCGAACCGGAATCGCTCGCGTGCGGTTTTTTCGCCGGTCGACGGCAAATCGGTTACTGGAGTGAGAGGAGTTCCTCGGCCATCAGGGCGCGCAGGCGGAGGGTGGCGGTGAGGCGCTGGAAGGCTTCGGACCAGTAGGCGCCGGCGCCGGGGGAGCCGTTGGGGGACTCCTCGGCGGCGGCGCTGAGCAGGGCGACCTGTTCGGCGCAGCCGGGGTCGAGGCAGCGCTCGGCCAGGCCCATCACGCCGCTGAAGCTCCACGGGTAGCTGCCACCGTCGCGGGCGATGTCGAGCGCGTCGACGACCGCGCGGCCGAGCGGGGCGCTCCACGGCACCGCGCACACCCCGAGCATCTGGAACGCCTCGGACAGGCCGTGCGCGGCGACGAACCGCGCCACCCAGGCGGCCCGTTCGTCCGCCGGGAGGATCGCGAGCAGCTTCGCGGGATCACCGATCGCCGCGACCGGGCCGCCCCGGGCGGAGGGTGCGCCGAGCAGGGCCCGCGCCCAGGCGGTGTCGCGCTGGCGGACCGTCGCCCGGCACCACGCCGCGTGCAGGTCGGGCTGCCAGTCGTCGAGCACCGGGAGGGCGACGATCTGCTCGGGGGTGCGCCCGCCGAACCGCTCGGGCCAGGTCGCCAGCGGTGCGGCCTCCACCAACTGGCCGAGCCACCAGGCGCGTTCGCCCCTGCCGTTGGGCGGCTTCGCGGTCACCCCGTCCCGCTCCATGGCCGCGTCGCACGCGTACGGCGCCTCGACGGTGATGCCCTCGGGGGCGAGCGACACGCAACTGCGGGAGCGCTCCGCCATCCGCCCGGCCAGCGCGGAGGCGGGCAGCGCGGAGAGCAACTCGGCGGCCGTGGCCCGTACGTTGCGGCTGCGGTCGGTCAATGCCGCTTCCAGGAACGGTTCGTCGGCCGCGGACAGCCCGGTCCGCAGCGCGTCCATGAACATCAGCCGGTCCTCGGCGCGTTCACCCCGCCAGGTGGCGGCGAGCAGCGCCAGCGCCCCGGCCGGGTCCGCCTGGCGCAGCCGGGTGAGCAGGGCCACCCGCTCGGCGAACAGGCCCTCCTCCCACAGCTGTGCGCGGGCGGCGGAGCCGGCGACGGCGGTGCCGGCACCCACCGCGCCGCCGCCGGCCCGCAGCGCGAACCTCCACTCGGGGTTCAGCTCGGCCAGCCACAGCGCGCGCGGCCCGGCGAAGGCCAGGGCGTCCGCCCGCAGGTCCGTACGCGCCCGGGCGATGTCCAGCAGCGCGGGCAGCAGGGCGGGCGGCGCCGCGTAGCCGCGGGCGCGGGCCGCCGCGAGCCACTGCGGCAGCAGCTCCAGCAGATTGGGCGCCGCGTTCTGCCGGCTGCGGCCGCCGCCGGTCAGCATCGACTCCAGCCGGCGCCGGGCGGCGTCGGGCAGGCGCGGGCGCGGGTCGGCCGCCACGGCCTTCGGCCGCGGCCCCGCGGTGCCCGGCCGCAGCCCGGCCCGGCGCCGCACCACGCCCACCGCGGCGGCGTCCAGCAGGCCGACGGCCGCCTCCTGCGCGTCCCCCACCACGCCCGCGGGCCGCCGCCGCTCGGTGCCGAGCAGCGCGCTGCCCACCAGGTCCTCCCACGTCCCACCCATCGGGTCCCCCTTCTTTCCGCTTCCTCTGCTGCCGTTCTGCCGGGTGCCCGCCCGCGTTTCGAAGGGGCGGCGCCGCGGCCTGTCGGGTCTGGTCGGTCGGATCTGGTCGGTCTGGCCTGGTCTGGTCCGGTCGGTCGTGTCTCGTCGGTCGGCCGGTGCGGCCGGGGCCGGTCGGGCCGGCTGGTGCGGTGCGGTCGTGCGCGGTCCGGACGTGTGCGGGTGGTCAGGGCAGCACGGGGGTCGGCGCAGGCGTGTCGGCCGACCACGCTGTGAGCGGCTTCGCCCCCGCAGGCGTCAGCTCGGCGAAGACGGTGAGCGGGTGGCCGCCGGACAGCGCCGCCAGGCGCCAGGGCGCGGGGCCGGCCAGCGGTACGGCGTCGGTGCCCGCCGTGTCGGCGAGCTGCCAGCGGTCGGGCCCGGGTATGGGCACGACGCCGGAGAGCAGGACCGGCCAGGCGTCCATCCAGGGGTCGTCGGCGAGCGCGGCGCCGTACGCGTCGAGCGCCGGGCCGATCGCGGTGCCGGCCGGGACGGCCGCCGGGGAAGCGGTGGTGGTGCGGTGCGGGCCGAGGGCGGCGCGCAGCGGAACCGCCGACGGGTGGTAGGCGAGCTCCGCCTCCAGCACGACGCCGACCGGGAAGGCGAGTTGGGGTGAGCGGCCGGCCGCGCCGAAGGACAGCACCAGGGCGAACCGCCCCGAGGCACCGTCCCGCAGCCAGATCCGGCGGGTCGTCAGGTCGTCGGTCGTGTCGTACTGCGCGAGGACCAGCCACCGGCCGGGCACGGTCGGCCCGGCGAGCAGCTCCGCGCTGTCGACGGTGAACCCGACCCGCGCCCGCAGGGTATCCACCAGCGGCCCCGGCAGCCCCTCGCGGCCGAGGAACCCGCGCGCGAGCAGGTGCAGCAGCGCGGTCTCCTCCAGCATCCGCGACGGCCAGTCGCCGCCCGACGCCGGTATGGTGCCCAACTCCCGCACCCGAGAGGCCAGTCCGGGCGCCTGGGCGTCCACCATGCGGGCCGCTGTCTCCTCGAACGCGCGGTGCCCGGCGCGGTCCGCCCCCGCGAGCCCGCCGCGCAGCAGGTCGGCGAGCCGCTGCTCCAGCTCCGCGGCGCCGCCCTCGACCCGCACCGCCCGCCGGTCGGCGCGCCGGCGGGCCGCCTCCGGGGCCGCTGGTCCGGCGGCACGGGCCGCGCCGGCAGCCGCCGCCGCGGCCTCCTCCTTCTTGCGCCGCGCGGACACCCACTGCTCCACCCACTCAGGCTCGGTGCCCGCCGCGCCGGCCGCGGCTATCGGCCCCTCCGCACCGCCGGCCCACAGGATCAGCAGCGCCAGCGCGTGCTTGCACGGGAACTTCCGGCTCGGGCAGGTGCAGCGGTACGCCGGACCGCGGGTGTCCACCGCCGTCTGGTACGGCTTGCTGCCGCTGCCCCTGCACAGGCCCCACACCGCTGTGCCCGCCGCCCCCGTGCCGGACCACGGCGCGGGCGACGCGAGCTTCGCGCCGGCCTTCCGTGATGCGGCGTCAGGCGCCAGCGCGAGCACCTGATCCACCGTCCACCGCGTTTCCGTCTCCATGTCACAGACCGTAGATCCCCCCTCTGACAATCGCCATGACCTGTGGAAATAGCGCTGGGTGACCGATTGTCAGAGGTCGGGTGCACAGTGGGAAGCACACCGAACGAGCACGCGGCGGGCAGGCCGCCGTGCAAGCGAGTGGGGGAGAACCGTGTCGCTCTTGTCCGAAACCAGCAGCACCACCAGCAGCACCACCGGCGGCGCCGCGCCCGGCACCGAGCAGGCCCTGCGGCCCCACGCGGAGGACTCGTTCGCCGACGAGCTGGCCGCGCTCGCCGCCGCCGACGACCGCATCCGCCCGGCCCGGTGGAAGCTGTCCCCGTGGGCCGTCGCCACCTACCTGCTCGGCGGCACCCTCCCCGACGGCACCGTGATCACCCCGAAGTACGTCGGCCCGCGCCGCGTCGTCGAGGTCGCCGTCACCACCCTCGCCACCGACCGCGCGCTGCTCCTGCTCGGCGTGCCCGGCACCGCCAAGACCTGGGTCTCCGAACACCTCGCCGCCGCGATCAGCGGCGACTCCACCCTGCTGGTCCAGGGCACCGCGGGCACCCCCGAGGAGGCGATCCGCTACGGGTGGAACTACGCACAGCTGCTCACCCACGGCCCCACGCCCGCCGCCCTCGTGCACAGCCCGGTGATGCGCGCCATGGCCGAGGGCCGCATCGCACGGATCGAGGAGCTGACCCGCATCCCGGCCGACGTGCAGGACACCCTCATCACGATCCTCTCCGAGAAGACGCTGCCCATACCGGAGTTGGGCACCGAGACCCAGGCCGTGCGCGGCTTCAACATGATCGCGACCGCCAACGACCGCGACCGCGGGGTCAATGAGCTCTCCAGCGCGCTGCGCCGCAGGTTCAACACCGTGGTGCTGCCGCTGCCGGCCACCGCGGAGGAGGAGGTGGACATCGTCTCCCGCCGCGTCGAGCAGCTCGGCCGGGGCCTGGACCTGCCCGCCGCCCCGCGCGGCGCCGACGAGATCCGCCGCGTGGTCACCGTCTTCCGCGAGCTGCGCGGCGGCGTCACCGAGGACGGCCGCACCAAGGTCAAGTCGCCCTCCGGCACGCTCTCCACGGCCGAGGCGATCTCCGTGGTCACCGGCGGGCTCGCGCTCGCCGCCCACTTCGGCGACGGGGTGCTGCGCGCGGGCGACGTCGCCGCCGGCATCCTCGGGGCGGTGGTCCGCGACCCGGCCGCGGACCGCCAGGTCTGGCAGGAATACCTGGAGACGGTCGTCCGCGGGCGCGACGGCTGGAAGGACTTCTACCGGGCCTGCCGCGAGGTGTCGGCGTGACGGCCCCGGCCGGCGCGGCGATCGGGACGGACGCGAAGCCGCCCGGCGCCTCGCCCGATCCCTCGCCCGCGGCAGGGCCGGCGCCCCGCCGCGGCCGGTCCGCCCGCACCGCCGACGACGTGCTGCTGCTCGGGGTACGGCACCACGGTCCCGGTTCGGCCCGCGCGGTGCGGGCCGCGCTGGACGCCTACCGCCCGGAGGCCGTGCTGATCGAAGGGCCCCCGGAGGCCGACGCGTTGACCGCGCTGGCCGCCGACCCGGCGATGCGGCCGCCGGTCGCGCTGCTGGCCCATGTGACCGACGACCCGGCGCGCGCCGCGTTCTGGCCGTTCGCCGAGTTCTCCCCCGAGTGGGTGGCGATGCGGTGGGCGGCCGAGGCGGGCGCGGCCGTGCGGTTCATCGACCTGCCGGCCGCGCACACCCTCGCGATGCGCGCCCCCGAGCCGCCCAAGGACCCGGGCTCCGGCGAAGATCCCGGCCCGGGCCAGGGCGCAGCTACGGACGGCAGCGCGGACACCGGCACGGACGCGGCACCCGACGGCAGCACGGACACGCCGTCCGCCGCCGAGCCACCCGCCGCCGAGCCGCCCGCCGCCGTACGGGTCGACCCGCTCGCCGTGCTCGCCGAGACCGCCGGGTACGACGACCCGGAGCGCTGGTGGGAGGACGCGGTGGAGCACCGGGACAGCGCGGAGGGCGCCGACCCCCTGGTGCCGTTCGCCGCGGTCGCCGAGGCGATGACCGCGATCCGCGCCACGTACGGGGACGGCGGGGACGACCGCGACCCGTTGCGCGAGGCGCACATGCGGCTGCGGCTGCGCGAGGCCCGCCGGACCTACGCGCGCACCGCCGTGGTGTGCGGCGCCTGGCACGTCCCCGCGCTCGCCGGGCCCGCCACCGCCGCTGCCGACCGGCAAGTGCTCAAGGGCCTGCCGAAGGCGAAGGTCGAGACCACCTGGGTGCCGTGGACCCACCGCAGGCTCGCCCGGGCCGGCGGTTACGGCGCGGGCATCGACTCCCCCGGCTGGTACCAGCACCTGTTCACCGCGCCCGACCGGCCCGTCACCCGGTGGATGACCAGGATCGCCGGCCTGCTGCGCGAGGAGGACCTGCCGGTCTCCTCCGCCCACGTCATCGAGTCGGTGCGGCTGGCCGACACGCTCGCCGCGATGCGCGGCCGCCCGCTGGCCGGCCTCGGTGAGACGGTCGACGCGGTGCGCGCGGTGATGTGCGACGGCTCCGAGGTGCCGCTCGCCCTCATCCACGACCGCCTCGTGGTCGGCGACGCGCTCGGCGAGGTCCCGCCGGACGCGCCCGCGGTGCCGCTCGCCCGCGACCTCGCCCGCGAGCAGCGCCGGCTGCGGCTCAAGCCCGAGGCGCTGGAACGCGAACTCGACCTCGACCTGCGCAAGGAGACCGACGCCGGCCGCAGCCGCCTGCTGCACCGGCTGCGCCTGCTCGGCATCGACTGGGGTGAGCCGGGCAGCGCGCGCGGCGGCAAGGGCACCTTCCGGGAGAGCTGGAAGCTGCGCTGGGAGCCGGAGTTGGCGATCCGCGTCGCCGAGGCGGGGATCTGGGGGACCACCGT
The DNA here is from genome assembly GCF_057708125.1 of Actinacidiphila sp. bgisy145. NCBI lineage: Bacteria > Bacillati > Actinomycetota > Actinomycetes > Kitasatosporales > Streptomycetaceae > Actinacidiphila > Actinacidiphila sp. bgisy145. Next base: position 4,917 of record NZ_JBYIRL010000010.1, on the reverse strand, counting down.
CGAGGCCGCGGCCGGCACCCGCGCCCAGGAAGCAGCGGTCGCCGGGGCGACCCTCGCCGATGTCACCTCCACCGCCGAGCGGTGCCTGCTGGCGGGGCTGTCCGGCGCCCTGCCCACGGTCATGCGCGTACTCGCCGACCGCGCGGCCCTCGACGCCGATGTCGCCCACCTTGCCGCGGCCCTGCCCGCACTCGTCCGCGCGGTCCGGTACGGAGACGTCCGCGGCACCGACTCCGCCGCCCTCACCCGCGTCGCGGCCGGCCTCGCCGAACGCGTCCGCATCGGCTTCCCGCCGGCCTGCGCCAACCTCGACCGCGACGCCGCCACCGCGCTGCGCGCCCACCTGGACGAGGCGCACCGCGCTGTCGCCCTCCTCCCCGCGCCCGACACCGAGTCCCCCGGCGCCGAGTCCCCCGACGCCGAGCCGGACACCGTGCCCGCCGACGCGGCCCCCGACGTCGCCGGACTGCGGGAGCGCTGGGCCGGGATGCTCCGGACCCTCGCCGAACGGGACGAGTCGGTGCCGGGGCTGCTGCGGGGCGCCGCGGCGCGGCTGCTGCTCGACGAGGGCCGGCTGGAGGAAGGGGAGGCGGCGCGGCTGATGGGGCTGGCGCTGTCGCCGGGCACCGCACCGGCCGAGGCGGCCGGCTGGGTCGAGGGGTTCCTCGCCGGCGGCGGCATGCTCCTGCTGCACGACGAACGGCTGCTCGGGCTGGTGGACGGCTGGCTCGCCGGGGTACCGCAGGAGGCGTTCACGGACGTGCTGCCGCTGCTGCGGCGGACGTTCGCGGAGTTCGAACCGGGCGTGCGCCGCTCGGTGGGCGAACTGGTGCGGCGCGGACCGGCTGCCGCGCACCGGCCGCGGGCGGCGGGCTCCACCGGGGAGGCGGGCCTGCCCGGCTTCGGCGCGGAGCTGGACCGGGCCCGCGCGAACAGGGCGGCCAGGACCGTACGGCTGCTGCTCGGCCGCGGCGGCACCACCGGCCCGGCCGAACTCGATGAACCCGATGAACCCGATGAACTCGAAGCACCGGACGGAACAGGCGACGCGCAGACGCGGACGCAGCCGGCCACCCGACAGGGAGCACCCGCATGACCGACACGACCGCGCCCGCCACCGCGCCCGTCGCCGCGCCCGCCACCGCGGCCCCCGCCGGCACCGCCGACGCCGAGGAGCGGCTGCGCCGCTGGCGGCTCGTCCTCGGCGGCGGCCCGGCCGAGGGCACCGGCTGCGAGCTCAGCGGCCGCGACGCCGCGATGGACCGCACCCTCGGCGCGCTCTACGGGAGCGGCCGACCCGGCCAGGGCGAGAGCGGGGGAGCTGAGCGCTCCGCCGGGCTCGGCGGTTCGGCGCCCCGGGTGGCCCGCTGGCTGGGCGACATCCGCACGTACTTCCCGAGTTCGGTGGTCTCGGTGATGCAGCGCGACGCGATCGACCGGCTCGGCCTGTCGGCGCTGCTGCTGGAGCCGGAGATGCTGGAGGCCGTCGAGGCGGACGTCCACCTGGTCGGCACCCTGCTCTCCCTGAACCGGGCGATGCCGGAGACCACCAAGGAGACCGCCCGCGCGGTGGTCCGCAAGGTGGTCGCCGACCTGGAGAAGCGGCTCGCGAGCCGGACCCGGGCCACCCTGACCGGCGCGCTGGACCGCTCGGCGAAGACGTACCGGCCGCGCCACCGCGACATCGACTGGGACCGCACCATCCGCGCCAACCTCCGGCACTACCTGCCCGAACACGGCACCGTGGTGCCCGAACGGCTGGTCGGCCACGGCCGCGCGGACCAGGCGGTGAAGAAGGACGTCGTGCTGTGCATCGACCAGTCCGGCTCGATGGCCGCGTCCGTGGTGTTCGCCTCCGTGTTCGGCGCCGTCCTGGCGTCAATGCGCTCCATCGCCACCCGGCTGGTGGTCTTCGACACCGCCGTCGTCGACCTCACCGACGCGCTCGACGACCCCGTGGACGTGCTCTTCGGCACCCAGCTCGGCGGCGGCACCGACATCAACCGCGCCCTGGCGTACTGCCAGTCGTTGATCACCCGTCCGGCCGAAACCGTCGTGGTGCTGATCAGCGACCTGTACGAGGGCGGCATCCGCGACGAGATGCTGCGCCGGGTGGCCGCGATGAAGGCGTCCGGTGTGCAGTTCGTGGCGCTGCTCGCGCTGTCCGACGAGGGCGCGCCGGCCTACGACCGCGAGCACGCCGCGGCGCTCGCCGCCCTGGGCGCACCTGCGTTCGCCTGTACCCCCGACCTGTTCCCGGAGATCATGGCCGCCGCGATAGAGAAGCGCCCGCTGCCCATACCCGAGCCCTGACCGGCGGCCCGCCTGTGCCCGCCTGTGCCCGCCGGCGCCCGTCGGTGCGCGCCCGTACGCGCCCGTACGCGCCCGTGCCCGGACCGTGCCCGGACCGTGCCCGGAGGGGCCCGGACGTGCCCGGAACGGTCAGCTCCGGGCACGCCCCGCCCGACCGTTCGGCCCGCTCGTCCCGGGCCGCCCGGGCCCGCCCGGTCCGCGGAAAGTTGTGACCGTTCTCACCGCGTCCATGTGAGGCACGATTTAGGACGCCACGGCCCGCGGCGATAACCTGCAAGACGGACATGCCGCGTACTCGGTCACCGTGTGCGCTTCCCTTGTGACTGCGCACAGTCGCCCTGCCCGTTGCGGCACGCCCAGCCGATCAGGCGGCGCTGCACTTTTGGCGGCAGCCGCCTGCGAGACGCTGAATTCCGGGCGATGCCCGAGGAATCCAGAAGACCAAAAGGGAGACGGACGCGCGTGGACCTGTTCGAGTACCAGGCGAGGGACCTCTTCGCCAAGCACGGTGTACCGGTGCTGGCCGGTGAAGTCATCGACACGCCTGAGGCGGCGCGCGAGGTGGCGGAGCGGCTGGGCGGCCGGGCGGTCGTCAAGGCACAAGTCAAGGTCGGCGGCCGCGGCAAGGCCGGCGGTGTGAAGCTCGCCGCCGACCCGGCCGACGCGGTGGCGAAGGCCGAAGCGATCCTCGGCATGGACATCAAGGGCCACACGGTCCACAAGGTCATGCTCGCCCAGACCGCGGACATCAAGGAGGAGTACTACGTCTCCTTCCTGCTCGACCGCACCAACCGCACCTTCCTCGCCATGGCGTCCGTCGAGGGCGGTGTCGAGATCGAGGTCGTCGCCGAGGAGAACCCCGACGCGCTGGCGAAGGTCGCGGTGGACGCGCTGGAGGGCGTGACCCCGGAGAAGGCCGCCGAGATCGTGGCCGCCGCGAAGTTCCCCGCCGACATCGCCGACCAGGTCGCGGACGTGCTCCAGCAGCTGTGGACCGTCTTCGTCAAGGAAGACGCCCTGCTGGTCGAGGTCAACCCGCTGGTGAAGACCGGCGAGGGCAGGATCGTCGCGCTCGACGGCAAGGTCTCGCTCGACGAGAACGCCGCCTTCCGGCAGCCCGAGCACGAGGCGCTGGAGGACAAGGCCGCCGCCAACCCGCTGGAGGCCGCCGCCAAGGCCAAGGGCCTGAACTACGTCAAGCTCGACGGCCAGGTCGGCATCATCGGCAACGGCGCGGGCCTGGTCATGTCCACCCTGGACGTCGTCGCATACGCCGGCGAGGAGTTCGGCGGTGTGAAGCCCGCCAACTTCCTCGACATCGGCGGCGGCGCCTCCGCCGAGGTGATGGCGAACGGCCTGGAGATCATCCTCGGCGACCCGGACGTCAAGTCCGTCTTCGTCAACGTCTTCGGTGGCATCACCGCCTGCGACGAGGTCGCCAACGGCATCGTGCAGGCCCTGGAACTGCTCGCCTCCAAGGGCGAGGAGGTCACCAAGCCGCTGGTGGTCCGCCTGGACGGCAACAACGCGGAGCTGGGTCGCAAGATCCTCTCGGACGCCGACCACCCGCTGGTGCAGCGCGTCGACACGATGGACGGTGCGGCCGCCAAGGCCGCCGAGCTGGCTGCGAAGTAAGGGAAGAGGACTCAAGACACCATGGCTATCTTCCTGACCAAGGACAGCAAGGTCATCGTCCAGGGCATGACCGGCGCGACCGGCATGAAGCACACCACCCTGATGCTGGGCGACGGCACCAACATCGTCGGCGGCGTCAACCCGCGCAAGGCCGGCACTACCGTCACCTTCGAGCAGGGTGACGTCCCGGTCTTCGGCTCCGTCAAGGAGGCCATGGAGGCCACCGGCGCGGACGTCACCGTGATCTTCGTACCGGAGAAGTTCACCAAGAGCGCGGTCGTCGAGGCGATCGAGGCCGAGATCCCGCTCGCGGTCGTGATCACCGAGGGCGTGGCCGTCCACGACACCGCCTCGTTCTGGGCGCTCGCCCAGGCCAAGGGCAACAAGACCCGGATCATCGGCCCGAACTGCCCCGGCCTGATCACCCCCGGCCAGTCGAACGCGGGCATCATCCCCGGCGACATCACCAAGCCGGGCCGGATCGGCCTGGTCTCCAAGTCGGGCACGCTGACCTACCAGATGATGTACGAGCTGCGCGACATCGGCTTCTCGTCCGCGGTCGGCATCGGCGGCGACCCGATCATCGGCACCACGCACATCGACGCGCTCGCCGCGTTCGAGGCCGACCCCGACACCGACCTGATCGTCATGATCGGCGAGATCGGCGGCGACGCCGAGGAGCGGGCCGCGGCCTTCATCGAGAAGAACGTGACCAAGCCGGTCGTCGGCTACGTCGCGGGCTTCACCGCGCCCGAGGGCAAGACCATGGGCCACGCCGGCGCCATCGTCTCCGGCTCCTCCGGCACCGCGCAGGCGAAGAAGGAGGCCCTGGAGGCCGCGGGCGTCAAGGTCGGCAAGACGCCGTCCGAGACCGCGCGGCTGGCCCGGGCGATCCTGGCGGGCTGACCCCGCCCGACCGCACGACCCGGCTCAGCGGCCGGTGGCGGGGGGGGGGGGGGGCGGGGGAGG